>CALFWW010000037.1 GCA_937928575.1 uncultured Saprospiraceae bacterium
GGTAGAAGTAATACAATCAGCGAATTCAGTAAGTGCGGATATTCAAACATCAGGCAGTGGAGTGATTAATTGCAAATTTCCAACAATACAATTGGATGGCTCTAATTCTTCTGGCGATAATTTAACATATCTTTGGAGAGATCTTACTGGAATAACTTTGTTTAACGAACCTGTATATGAAGTTTCTGATCCTAATTTTTATTGGCTAGTTGTTACAGATACCTTAACAAGTTGTACCGATTCCGTTTCCTTAATTGTTTCGCTGATGCAAGATACACCAGAAGCGGTCGCTGTGGTACAAGACACCATCAATTGTTTTCAGAATAGTGTGTTAATGGATGGAACAGGTTCATTTTCTCCAGCAAATCATGAAATCGAATTTCAATGGTACAACGATATGGGAATTGCACTTGGAAATGATAACACCCAACTCGCATCTTCTCCTGGAATTTATGAACTAATCGTTACAGATACTTTGACCGCATGTGCTGATACTGCATTTGTTGAAGTATTTCAATCTTCTGATCAACCCAATTCAGTTATTACTTTTGACAATCACTTAAATTGTATCAATGAGACTGCAACTCTAGATGGATCACTTTCTTCGATTGCTGGACGCTGGACGGATGGAAGTTTTACCGATTTGGGGACCAGTCCAATGCTGCCCGTTACATCTCCGGGGATTTATTATTTAATTCTCCAAGATGATAGCAGTATGTGCTCGGATACCGCAGGGGTTGAAATTTTTCAATATTTAGAGGAGCCTAATGCAGTTGCACAGATTGATCTCCCATACACTTGTATTTCGGATACGATTATTTTAGATGGAACTTCCTCTTCTACAACAGGATCTACACTTATCTATGAATGGCAAAATGGAGGTGCCAGCATTGGAAATGCTTCAACAGAGCTGGCTTTTTCACTCGACACTTATACCTTGATCGTGACAGATAGTTTGAGTGGATGTGTAGATAGTATGCTGGTCACACCCGTAGTTGATACCATTCCACCAATTGCGAATGCAGTTGTTTTCGATTCTTTGAGTTGTGCCTTGGACAGTGTTTTAATCACAGGCAACCCACTACCCACAGATGCGAATTATGAGTGGAGAAATTCTGCAAATCAAATTATAGGTACTACTATAGACGTAATGGTAGGAGATCCTGGTCTCTATGGATTTATGGTTACCAATAATTTAAATGGATGTACGGATAGCATTAGTGTTGAAGTTTTTTCGAATGATAACAACGTAAATGCATTTGTAGCATTTCCGGACTCATTAGGATGTGGGATTGAGTTCGTTACCTTGGATGGTTCCAATTCGGTAGGCACGGATTTGATTTACACGTGGAAAGATGCATCAGGAATGGTGATAGATATGGGTGCGATGACGGACGTTACAACAGTTGGTGAATATACTTTAGTAGTTACAGATCAAAATATGACATGTGCGGATAGTACGAGTGTTGAAGTATTTTCAGGAGGCGGAAGTATTATTTCCAACATATCATTTCCGGACTCATTAGGCTGTGGGATTGAGTTCGTTACGTTAGATGGTTCCAATTCTGTTGGGGTTGATTTGATTTACACGTGGAAAGATGCTTCAGGAATGGTGATAGATATGGGTGCGATGACGGATGTTACCGCAGTTGGTGAATATACTTTAGTAGTTACAGATCAAAATATGACTTGTATAGATAGTATGACTGTTGAAGTGTTTTCAGGAGGCGGAAGTATTATTTCCAACATATCATTTCCGGACTCATTAGGGTGTGGGATTGAGTTCGTTACGTTAGATGGTTCCAATTCTGTAGGGGCAGATTTGATTTACACGTGGAAAGATGCATCAGGAATGGTGATAGATATGGGCACGATGACGGATGTTACGGCAGTTGGTGAATATACCTTAGTTGTATCCGATCAAAATATGACTTGTATAGATAGTACGAGTGTTGAAGTGTTTTCAGGAGGCGGAAGCATTATTTCCAACATATCATTTCCGGATTCATTAGGGTGTGGGATTGAGTTTGTTACCTTAGATGGTTCCAATTCTGTAGGGGCAGATTTGATTTACACGTGGAAAGATGCATCAGGAATGGTGATAGATATGGGCACGATGACGGATGTTACGGCAGTTGGTGGATATACCTTAGTTGTATCCGATCAAAATATGACTTGTATAGATAGTACGACTGTTGAAGTGTTTTCAGGAGGTGGAAGTATTGTTGCGGCTGCGACTGCATCTGGAGATTTCGATTGTGAAACAGCGATAATTTCCTTAGATGCGTCAGGATCAAGCACTGATGTAACTTATCTATGGAAAAACGAAAATGAAGAAATAATAGGTGGTATGCTGACAACCAATGTCACTGCACCAGGAAATTATACTTTAATAATTACCTCATTTGATGGATCTTGTATCGATAGTACAACGGTAGAGGTAGGAACCAATCCAGGAGATCTCAACCCAGTTGCAATTGCAGATGGTTCCTTAAGTTGTGAGAATGGAGAAGTATTGTTAGATGGAAGCTCATCAATAGGTGCAACTAATTTACTCTTTGAGTGGCAAAATGCCTCCAATAATATTATTTCTCAAAATGCATCAACCAACGTGAGCGATCCAGGCATTTACACGTTGTACATTACGAGTGAAAATCTGGTTTGTATTGATAGCACAGAAGTGGAAGTTTTTCAAGATGCCGGAAGTGTTATTGCAAATGGGGTCGTGCAGGATACGTTGACTTGTAGTGTGTCTATTGTTAATTTAGATGGTTCAGGATCGACTGGAGGTGCTGTATTTTTTGAATGGTTTGATCCAAATGGTCAAAGTATTAGTATGTCAGCTATGGCAAATACCAATCAACCAGGTGTCCACAAGTTAGTTGTATCTGGCGCTGATCAAAGTTGTATAGATAGTACCAATGTTGAAGTTTTTGGAAGATTCGAATTTCCAACGACGGTGATTGCCCCTTTCGACCCACTAACTTGTTCGGATGATACCATTCAATTAGATGCAACTCCTTCCATTGGAATTGGGTCATTAGGATACAATTGGTTTGCAGATGATTGGAGTCTATTGTCATTCGGACCAACTTATAATGCCATGAATGAAGGACTTTATTATGCAGTTGTCACAGATGCAGATACAGGTTGCGCGGATACTCTACAAGTAAATGTGGAGGCAGAATTTGATGCGCCAATGGGAATGATTGAGGTTCAAGGAGGTTTTGATTGCGATTCAGATCAAGCACTATTAATTGGAACAAGTACGACCGAACCAGTAACTTACCAGTGGTTTGATAATGCAACCAACAGTTTGCTGGGAGTAGCAAATTCCCAAGAAATTTTTAATCCAGGAACCTATTACTTGGTGTTGACGAACCCTAACAATGAATGCACAGATACCACTTTTGTTGAAGTAAATGATTCAGGAGCTTCCGTACAAGCTGTTACCAATGCAGCTGGTACAATAGATTGTAATACCATGTCTGTCATGATTAGTGGAGAAGGTTCTTCAACAGGGAATGATGTCGTGTACACTTGGTACAATCCTCAAAACAATATGTTTTCCAATCAACTAAACGAAATGGTGAATGATTCTGGTGAATATTGGTTAGTAGTTTCAAATGGAATTTGTGCTGATACCAGTTACCTCAATGTGATAGATGAAAGTGGCATACTACCCGATGCGATTATTTCTGGCCCTGATACCTTGACCATTAATTGTGGAGATCAGTTGATTTTGGATGGGTCAACAACATTGGTAAATGACACGCTGATTGCAACTTGGTCTCCGATGAGTAGTATCAATACTTTTGCGGATGCTGAAATGTTGCAACCAATTGTGGGCACAACGGGATGGCTTTATCTAAGTGTTTTGAACACCAATAGTGGTTGTGTCGGTATTGACAGTTTATTAATTCAAAGTTTTGAAACGACTATTTCTGCGGGTTCTGATACATTAATTTGTGGAGATGATTTTATGCTAAATGCGGAATTACCAATCAACAGCACAGGACTTTGGACATTGCCAGATGGAATCGAAATGGATGATATCACTTCTCCAAATGGGATCATTACGGGCATGCAAGCAGGACAATTTTACAATTTGATTTGGACCATTTCAGCAGATGGATGTACGGATTATGCAACTGCTGCTGTGCAGATTTCTGTGGATGAAGCGCCAACAGCAGTTGATGATGACTTCGAATTTGAAGGTGGATTTGGACCTTTCAACTTTGATATTTTGGCCAATGATCAATTATTTCAATCAGATGATATTTACAATATAATTTCTGAACCTGCTTCGGGAATGCTGAATGACGATGGTACTGGCGAACTTGGATTGGACTTTGGTTCACTTTTTTCAGGAGCCCTATCATTCGAGTATAACTTGTGTAACAATATATGCCCTAATTTGTGCGACACCGCTTTAGTCGCGATCCAAATTGATTCGTTGGACATTACAACAATTGATGTGGATATACCAAATGCCATTACGCCGAATGATGATGGAATAAATGATGTGTTAATTATAGATTTTATTTTGGCTGAACCAGATAAATATCCAGACAGTGAACTACTTATTTTTAATAGATGGGGCGATGTTGTCTATAGAGCTAAACCTTATCAAAATAATTGGGATGGTACCAATAAATTGGGACTGCCATTGCCCGATGGTACCTATTATTATTTATTGAATCTAGATCTCCAAAATGGTCTGATTTTCAAGGGAGACATCACTATCCTCCGATAATTACCCAATAGTTTTCTATTTAATCCGTTGATATTCCTATAAAAATTCTGATATCTTTCCCGAGAAATTAGATAATCTGTGACAATTGTTCCATCCTAATCGAAACTTCTATAATTTCTAGGAACACGTTTGTCAATCCAATAAATATATAAAAAAGTTTAAATCCGTCAATAGCATGTTAATTAGCCCCTGAATATGTGGAGCTTCGCTTATCCACTCTTGCTCTATGGCAAACAATTTGCATCTATGAAATGTAAGAGAGTAAATAAAACTTTCGGCCCCGCATTTTTTCCTCCCGCCCCCAGATATTTTTAAAACAACACATTGAATAAGGAAACCTAAAAGTCTTAAAACACATGAAGGGCTCCATTAGACTATCTGTAAAATCGAGAAGATGAATTTAAAATCGTTACTTACGATTGGTGCTTTTTTACTAGCATATGCATTTACGTATGCTCAACCAGCCAATGATGATCCATGTAATGCCGCTCTGCTTTCAGTTGAAAGTACTTGTGCATTCCAAAGTTTTACAAACGTAAACGCAACTTCAGCATCAGGTTTAACAGATCCCTCTTGCGGAAGTTATATGGGAGGTGATGTTTGGTTTAAATTTGATATGCCCCTTAATGGAAAAGATGTTTTAATCGATCTTGGAGAAAATGGAGGCATCGCCAATGCTGCAATGGCAGTTTACTCAGGTCCAGATTGTAGTAATTTGACAGAACTGATTTGTGACGACAATTCTGGGCTAGGTCTGATGCCGCAATTGACAGTTGATAATGGTTGCACCAATTCCAACGGTGGAATAACTTACTGGATCAGAGTCTGGGAATTTGAAAATGATATCGCTGGGACTTTTGATATATGTACGTATGTGGCTGCTCCAAACGCACCGATTGTGGGTTGTGGTTCATTCTTACCGCCTGCAAATACTTGTTGTGATGCGGTAATCACCTCTTTATGCGAAATTGATGGTTACTGTAGCTCTTCCGCAAATGCCTACACAGTTACAGCAACGGAAAACGTACCCTTTTGTGCAGTAATTGAAAATAACTCTTGGATTTCTTTTATTGCAAATTCTCCTAATATAGAATTAGAATTTTTAGTTTCCAATTGTGCATTCGATTTTGGAATACAAGCACAATTATTTGAAACTACCGACTGCTCAAATTTTACAATCGCTTCCACTTGTTTCAATCCAGGTCCTGGTGCCAGTCTTGATGGTTCTTTGATTGCGGATAATTTAGTGCCAGGAAATACTTATTATTTAATGGTAGATGGATGGGCTAGTGATAACTGTGATTATACGATTTATGTAAAAGATTTATCACCGGAAGTTGAAGTCACAACTATACCGTCAACAATATGTGCTGGTCAAACGACTCAATTAAATGCTGAAATATATGGAACAGGGAATTATACTTTCTCTTGGACACCAACAGCAAATTTAAGTGATCCAACGATTTCAAATCCAGTAGCTTCTCCAACTGTCACGACAACTTATTCCGTTGCAATTACAGGGTTGTGCGAAGCAATTACAACATACGATGTGACCATTTCGGTTGATCCTGATGTTCCAACCAACCTTATGGTGGTAGGACAAGGAATTGTATGTGATTCTGATTTAAATCAATCTTATACATTGACAGGTGACAACTTAGTTACCAATAATTGGACAGTAACTGGTGGTTCTATTGTAGGACCAACCGATGGCACGACCGTAAATGTAAATTGGAATTCAGCTGGTGGAACTATTTGTGTAGATGCATCAAACGGTTGTGGATCCGCTCCACAGGAATGTGTTGTGGTGTCTGTTTCTCCTGAACCAAGTATTTCAATGGCAAGCCCAGTAACTGGATGTTCCGATCCTGGAATTGATTTAAATACCATCACCGTCAATGATGCTAACAATTCAATTGGATTGGTTACATTTTATGACAATGTAGCTGATGCCAATGCTGGTACACCAGAGTTGGCAAGTGCTACTGTAACCACTAGTGGAACATATTGGGTAAGAAAGGAAAGTGCACCAAGTTGTTATGATGTAGCTTCTGTTGATCTTGTCATTGAGGAACCTGATATCTCGGTTGTTGATCCGACTGCAGTATGTGCTCCAAACACCGTTGACTTGAGTTCCGCTTTTGTCTCAGATGCAAACGGATTATCTGGAACAAAACAATATTATCCGACACTTGCAGATGCAGAAAATATAACGAATGAACTAACAAGTACCATCGTCTCTACTACTGGAGCTTATTGGGTACGTTTTACTACAAGTAGTGGATGTTCTGATATCGCTCAAATTAATGCCACTATCGATGATACGCCAAGTTTATCTGCAATGGAGGCAAGTTTCTGTGAAGGGGAAGGAATTGATCTAGCTACGATAGCTTACACCGATGTGAATAACACAACAATTACAAATGAATTGTATTATGATAATTATACGTTAGCTATCACAGGTCTTCCTGGTTTCGCATTAGCAAACACAGAGGTACAAGATTCTGGATACTATTATCTAGTAGCTGAAACGGCTGCAGGTTGTTCTGATATTTTAGCATTACATGCTGTCTTCGCTCAAAACCCAGAAGGTTCGTTGAGTGCTGCTACTGATTTATGTGTTGGTGATAGTATTTATTTGTCATTTAATTTATCAGGAACACCACCATTTGATGTTGAATATTCAGATGGTACCAGCACCTATAACTTAACAGGCATTAATAATGGACATGTGGAAGCTATTGAAGTAAATACAACCACCACTTTTACTTTAACTTCATTTACCAATGGCAACTGTCAAGGGGTAATAACCAACGGAGCAGTAACTGCCAATGTTTCAAATTCAGCAAATGCCAATCTAACAGGAGATGCTTCAATTTGTTTGGGAGGTACGACAGATATTATTTTTAATGTAGATGCTCCAGGATTATTTGATCTTGTCATTTCGGATGGGACCCTATTAGATACGATGGAAAATATTGCAGATGGTTTTGCCTATACGGTTTCCCCTTCTGTCAATACTACCTACAATGTGGTGAATGTATTTGATAATAACTATCCTAGTTGTGATGTCAATTATTCAGGTTCTGTCAATGTATCTGTCAATACTGCTAGTGATACGACTTCTGTTCAATTTATTTGTAACAATACAAATACGCAATATCAAGTAGTGATTGATATTGAAGGTGGCGACCCATCTTCTTATGTAGTGAATGGTGATCCTGGAACCTTAGTTGGTTCCCAATTTACAAGTGATCTTATTAATTCAGGAGCACCATACTCATTCGTTGTTACGGATGCAGCCAATTGTAACCCAGTGACAGTTGCTGGTTCTTACGAATGCGGGTGTGCGACCGATGCAGGTGAGATGATTATCAATGCAGGCGAATATTGTCCTGGTGATTTAATTTTGATTACCCACAATAATCAACAAGTATTGGACAGTGATGATGCGTTTGGATATATTATGCATGATTCAGCAGATGCATCCATCGGAAATGTAGTTGCATCCAACAACTCAGGAGCTTTTACTTTTGATTCTAATACAATGACTTACGGGACTCAATATTATATTTCTTCAGTTGCTGCAAATGATGATGGAACTGGAATGCCTGTATTGGATATAATCTTGGATCCATGCTTATCTGTTGCTCCTGGAACTCCTATTACATTCTTGAGACCAAGTGAAGCAACACTTTCTGGAAATCAAACATTATGTAGTGGAGATGCAGCGACTTTGACATTAAATTATGATGCACCAATCAGCATTGATATCGTAATCTTTGATGGAACGGACTACGATACGATTGCAAATGTTGCAGACGGATATCAATTCCAAGTAACGCCAAATACAATGACAACTTACTCCATCACTGAAGCATTGACAACAGATCCATTTTATTGTCCAATAGATGTGAACGGAACCGCAGTGGTGAATATTAATGCTGCTCCGGACACGACGTCAGTTGATTTTATCTGTAGTAATACGGGAACACAATACCAAGTAATTATTGATATTGCTGGAGGAGATCCATCTTCTTATGTAGTGAATGGAGATCCAGGAACATTAGTAGGTGGCCAATTTACAAGTGCTTTCTTAAACTCTAATGCACCGTACGCTTTCGAAATAACAGATATCAATAATTGCGCACCCGTTTCAGTTACAGGAATTTATGAATGTGCTTGTAGTACGTATGCTGGAGAAATGAATCTTGATCCGTTAGAATATTGCGATGGAGGAGTGGTTTCAGTATCACATAATAATCAACAAGTATTGGACGGAAATGATGCATTCGGTTTTGTGATGCATGATTCTCCAACAGCGACGCTAGGAAATATTATCGCGACTAATATTTCAGGTGCTTTTACTTTCGATTCAAATTCCATGAACTATGGCACTATTTATTATATCTCTGCTGTAGCAGCTGATGATGATGGAAATAGTTTCCCTGTTTTGGATATTAATTCTGATCCTTGTTTATCTGTAACATTAGGTACGCCAGTTACTTTCTTGAGAAGTAGCGAAGTGATTTTGTCTGGTGGCGAGACACTTTGTATGGGAGATACCGCGATTTTATCTTTGAGTTATAATGCACCGATTAATATTGATATTGTTGTTTTTGATGGGACTGATTATGATACAATCTTTAATGTTGGTGATGGAGATCAATTCGAAGTTTATCCAACAATGACTAGTACTTATACCTTATCTGAGGCAATAACATCTGATGCTGCATACTGTGATATAGATGTATCCGGAAGTGCGGTTGTTACTACTATTGCGAGAGCGATTCCTGACAATGTTCAGCTTATTTGTGATGCAACCAATACGCAATTCCAAGTAATCTTTAATATCATTGGTGGTAATGCTGGAGGATATACGGTGACTGGTGATCCAGGAAATTTAGATTTAGCAACAAGTACTTTTACAAGTAGCTGGTATCCTAATAATTCTAACTATACATTTACGGTTACCGATGGTCAAGGATGTCCACCTTACGAATTAAGCGGTTCTCACTTTTGCGAATGCACAACAGATGCCGGTACAGTTTCTAGTAGTGATGAGGTGCTTTGTGAAGGGAATCCTTACTTGATATACTACAATAATGATGGCACATTAGATGGAGATGATGTCCTAGGTTTTGTGCTTCATGATGGAACGGCTACAAGTATCGGAAATCCAATCATGACTAACTTAAATGGTATTTTTAATTATGATCCGGTGTTAGTGTATGGGCAAACTTACTATGTGACTGCTGTAGTCTCCAATGATGATGGAACTGGATTTCCAAATCTAGATGAGAATGTAGATCCTTGTTTCTCTGCAACAGATGGATTGCCGATTACTTATTATCCATCTGTGATGGCTGGTATTTCTGCTCCAGATTCAATCTGTTCTAATGAACCAATCCCTGTAACTTTCCATTTTGATGGAACTGGGTTGTATAATGTTGAATTCTTCGATGGAACATCCGTAATTACACTTGAAAATTTATTGGACGGATATGTTCAATCTTTTGATTACACTTCAGATGTACAATTTTATTTGGAAAGTGTAAGCACAGCTAATTGTGAAGGTACATTAGATCCAACCGCTACTACTGTAGACATCGAAGTTTTTGAAACGGCTGCACCAATTGATATTGATGTGATTTGCTTAATGGATACTGCCTATATTATCACATTTGATATTGTGGGTGGAGATGAAAGTACCATGTTTGTGACTGGAGATGCGGGAACACTCACAGGAAGAACTTTTATAAGTGATCCAATTGTCAATAATACACCTTATTCATTTACAATCAATGATGGAAGTATATGTGCACCTGTCGATGTTGTCGGAATTCACAATTGTTCATGTGATCCAACTATGGCACCATTCATCAATGTCAATAATCAATTAACTTGTACTAATCAAGTAAACGGTGCGATCGAGGTAATACATCCAAATAATGGGGGAGTGCCGCCATACACATATACATGGAGTAGTGGTGCATCGGATAAATCTTTAGAAGATATTGGTCCAGGTGTGTATTATGTTACAATTTCAGATGCCAATGGATGCTCAGTAATAGATTCTATCGAATTCATGGCTCCAGACCCGATCGAAGCAGAAGCATTGGCTTTGATGCCTAGTTGTCCTGGTGAAGATGACGGGTCCATCACTTTTGAAAATATTACTGGTGGTTCAGGAAATTATACCATTGAAGTAGATGGTGGATTCAATCTTTCTGATAAAGAATATATTGGATTCTCTGCTGGTAGTTTTACAGCAACTATTACCGATGATTCTGGGTGTAGCTGGAACCAAGAGATTGTCATTGAAGAACCAGAGGAGCTATTATTGGATCTAGGAGTTGATACGCTGATTTCAATTGGAGATAGTATTCGACTATTGCCGGTGACCAATGGATTTGTGGACACCTTTATGTGGAGTCAGGATCAGCTGTTGCCATGTCCTACCTGTTTTAGTCAAGTGGTTTATCCATTTACCTCGACTGTTTATCAGTTGACAATCATAGATCCTAATGGTTGTCAGACTACCGATGATATTATTATTAGAGTAGATGATCAGCGACCAGTTTATATTCCAAACTTATTCCATCCAAATGGTGATGGCAAGAATGATATGTTTACAGTTTATGGAGGTCATGTAGTCGAAGAAGTTGTTGCTATGAAGGTTTATGATCGATGGGGAGAACAAATGCATGCTTCAGGTGGTTATCCACCAAATGACGAAAGCTATGGATGGGATGGTACATTTAAAGGAAGAATGATGAATCCGAACGTATATATCTATGTAGTCGAAATCAGATTTACGGATGGTACTACCAAGATGTATAAAGGGGATGTTAGTATTATCAGATAAGAAAAGGACATTTTACAAGTAAATTTCTGCCTTTTGAGACATTTCAAAGGTAGAAAAAGGGCATAAATTAACCCAAACTACTAAATTGCCGATACAAATTAAGTAAATTAATTATTTGATTTTCGGACAGTAATTTGGTTAGTTTGGATTCCCTTGATAAGGCATATATTAGTAGAATATAAAATAAGAAATCGGGATTTCAACCTGCTACTGTTTTGAGCTAAAATTGAATAATTTGAACTCATATCTCAATTCTCAAAGAAGCAAGGGTGAATTTTCTCCTAACATTCTGCATTTGCAGGTGTTAGGGGATCCCAGCTTTTTAGCAGCTTTTGGCTAATATTTTGGACATTGCCAGCTGTTTTACACGCTCCAATTGCTTCTCCTTATCCATTTCCGAATTATCAATTAAAATAGCATCATCGGCTAGTTTTAAAGGGCTATCCAATCTGGTAGAATCGATGTGGTCTCTATGATTCAAATTCTTTTGAACCGTCTCATAATCGACCGTTAGTCCTTTCTGATGCAATTCATCAAAACGACGTTTGGTACGTACTTCTATACTGGCAGTAAGAAAAATTTTCAGCTCAGCAGCTGGAAATACGACGGTTCCAATATCTCTCCCATCCATCACCAAACCTTTGTCAATTCCCATTTCCTGTTGCTCTCTTACCAGCACTTTTCTGACGATGGAAATTTCTGCAACTTCACTTACTTTATTTGAAACATACATTTCTCTGATATCAAATTCAACATCCTTGTCATTAAGAAAAGTATGGGTTAAGTCGCCACTTTTTTGAAATCGAATATGGATATCCTTCAAGGATTTTTCAACCTGATCCAAGTTATTTAAGTCGATATTATTTTGTAGGAAATACAAAGTTACTGCCCGGTACATAGCGCCAGTATCAACATAGATATAGTCTAAATCCTTAGCAAGAGATTTGGCTAAAGTACTTTTACCACAGGAGGAGTGGCCGTCAATCGCGATTATTATTTTCTTCAAGGCATGTTTATTATGGCCTAAAGATAATCACTATTTATTTAAGTCTGCTTAAAATGAGGTTCCACAATTTTTCATAAGGAATTACTTCAAACTGATGTATCGCTCCACTATAAAAGAAAGGAGTCTCCACAAGCTTGTTGTAATACTTTTCTATCATACCCAAATTCTCGATTTTATAATCGGATTTAGCCAATTGTTGCAACAATCTTATAAATTGAATAGCTCTATGATATTCTTCTTTTTTCAGTTGGCGATTCGCATATCCTTTCAATCGATCAATTCGCTCTGCTACCGCATTATAACTCTTCTTTTCTAGTAAAAATAGAATTTGTGCGATCACCATTAAGACTGTAAAAATTCGTTGCTCTTTCGGATATAAAATTGAATCATTTAAAAAACGAGAAAGTCTAAATGTCTTCTTTTGTTGAGCAGCAAGAACTGGGTTGTCACTTCCCACACTTTCAATAATGAAGTTCAAATAAACTTCAAATATTTTCCATTTCTCTTTCGTAACACCAGATAATTTCTTGAATTTGGACTTGCTGGTCGCTTCATTGTAAATCGCAATTGCATTGACATAGTTGTCTGTATGAATTGCAAGTAAAAGATAATACTCCATGAAGGTGTACCAAGTCTCACTTCCTGTTGGGAATGAATGCAAACATTTTTCTGCATTGATTTTACCATTTTTCCAATCGGATAAGTGAAGATGAGCTGACATCTTTTTTAATTGGAAAGTAGCTAATTTATCACTCTGATAGTAGAGTGGATTCTCCTCAATATATTTTTCAGCTTTAGCAGTAACTTCCAACATCGCTTCAAAATCTCTCAACATTTCATAACGATATGCCCACACCAAATACATGTTGTAAATAACAATTGGTGAATCATAAATTTCTGAAAGTCCAACTAGCGCATCGCAATAGGTATCAATCCGCTCTTTTAGATCAGACTGTTGCATTGGTACTTTGTAGTAATTCATGATGACTCGTTGGTACAATTCCTCTGAACGGATTTCTGCATCCAGTACATTCTGAAATTGCTTGGAGTAAGCATCGTACTCTTCGTAGTTTTTTTCATCTCCATTTTCCGCTGCGTACTTTCTGAGAATTCTAGAGCAGTTTACAATTACATCTGCAAATTTATATTTCAAGGCTGTTGTCAATATTTGACGTGCTAGTGCAGCAGCAGTATGAGGTGCATTGTTACTGAGTAATATTTTTACCAAGGTCCAATCCTTGTTGGAGGAGTAGTAAGCACGATCGTAATTGGAAGTAGAAGGTAAATTAACATCTAAAAAGAAAAGGGTATTGAGTAGCCTCTTTCTAAATCGAGATTTGAGCTGCCGATATTTGTCATCAGTTGGGCTACAGCTATAAAGAAAAGAAGCAGCATCTCTATCATTCTTGAATTTGCCAGCCATCAATGCTTCATAGAAGTCATTGAATTTACTGTTTTTGTGTTTCAAGGAATGGTCGTCGAAGATTTCAATTTTACGTACTTTTTTCTTTGTGACGATCTTGGAAATCTCAATTAGGTTTTTCATTCGGTGGATATTATTAAAAAAACTACCCCTAAATTTACCATATTCAAATACTAAAGTCAAATTTTTAATGTCACATAATCTAGGGTTGACAAGGAATGAAGAGCCTTAGTTTTATCTAAACCAATAGCTTATGGAGTAGATAAATCAATTAAAATATTATGTATAAATATCAGATAGACAAATTTCTGTACTAAAATTGCTTTATTCGAAAGATGAAAATATTTTGAGATTGGATTTATTACTTTGCTTTGGAGATAGAGATGTTGGCTCGTTTATTAGGATTGATTCTATATTTGGGTGAAAGTAGTGTGACGTTAGTTTTTGCTATAAAACAGAATTGAAAAATACAAAAAACGGTTTTGAGTATTACTCAAAACCGTTTTTTCTAACTTGGTCAATATTAATATTATCTAATATTCATCTTCATTAAATAGAAAGTCGTCTTTACGTGGAAAATCTGGCCAAATATCTTCCATGGTTTCATAAATTTCACCTTCATCCTCCATTTGTTGGAGGTTTTCAATCACCTCCAATGGGGCGCCTGATCTGATGGCAAAATCAATTAAGTCGTCTCTAGTTGCTGGCCAAGGTGCCTCTTCTAAATGATGGGCTAATTCTAAGGTCCAATACATGAGTACAGTTTAAAATTTTAATAAAATAGTTCTTTCTTCACAAATTCTTCGCTAACAATCAACACGTGAATAAAACCTCCTAATTTGCGGCAAATGTAATAAACTTAAACAAAGTATTCAAAGCTTATTGACTATGCCTCTGATTTTCAAAATTTACACCAATTTCGCGTGCATTTTTACGCCGAATATATTGGTAATAAAGTCCTATAATCTGTTGAAAATAAAGATTTTACGCTATAATTCTATAACAATTATAAATGTGTTCATCATAGCTCACAACGGAATAAGTAAAGCAAAAATTCCATTATTGCAAGCGTAAACTGAAAAAAAACTAAAATATTTAGAAATTACTCCTTGTATGTACCCATTACTTCGACATCTGTAGTTGAAAAGGCGGTAGGAAATTTACCAATATCATGGGAATTATTAGGACCCGTAGGATCACAGATATAATATGGTCGTCCAGCATAATCAATTGCTTTGCCTAGCGCTTCATCGGTAGCAACGGCAATAGTAGACTTCGTATCATCCATATAAACTAAAACCAACATAGGAAGATCCAACAATTCCTTCACCAATTGATAATATAAAGCGACTCGATCTTCATGGTCTGAAAATTCGCTAATCAATACTTCGTCCGCTATCATTGGTAAATTAATATCTGAGTAGGAATGGTCCCATTTGTATTCAAAAGATCGGGTAAAAGCTGCTAAAAATTCAAGTGATTCCTTTTGATCTAATTTAGATAAGTGTGCTCTCAATTGTGGCAATAATATCTTTTTAGAATAATCTGACATTGGCGCTTCAATGTAATTAATCTCATTTATTCGAGGATAACTTGCCATCATTTCTTTTATGGAGTGATTGACTTTTGTGTCTATATGATACAGCTGATCATTAAATTTAAAACTAATTCGCTTATCAATAATATTCCCTTTGAAAGTAGGGATGTGTTCTAGTTTCATATTCATTCCTTTACCTCCTTTATTCCAATACAACTCTGTATCGTTCATCCAAGAACCACCCATTGAAATATTGGTTTTAATGGAAGTGACATTGATAAAAGTGGTGCTTTCAGGACGAATAATAGGTACACCAAATACCATGTCATTAGATTTGACGAATAGAAATAAGTATTTTAATCCAACAGTACTTATACGGATGTCATAGCCAGATTTGGCCATTAAAAAAGCAACTGTTAACGTTTGAATATTTTCATCTTTATTTGCAAATATATCAGCAACAGTAGCGTGCATTAATTCAAAAAATAACCAATCATTTAATCGAAGTTCTTTACGATGGGATTCCAAATCATCTAATAACGTTTGATAATCGGTCTCTTCCATTTCTTCTTTAAAGTGTTCGATACACTTGACTTTTATACACGATCTGAATTTGACCAACATATTGCTATTATACTTCACATCAATTTCTTGTGAGAAAAAATCAACGGATTTTGATTGGATATCCCCTTCGTAAGTTCCTGCAAATAAAGAAACTACGCTTAATAAAAATGCAAATAGACCGACTGTAATTCTATACATTGAATGTGCCTTTAAATTAGTAAGATATGTAGTATGCGGGAAGAGTAAACAAGATACATAAAAAAAGGCCAAGAGTCGCCTCTTGACCTAAAATTACCTTTTGATACTATTTATTGCATGGTAGAAAATTGTATTATACAATCAGCATTGCATCACCATAACTATAAAAATTATATTTTTCTTTAACAGCTTGTTCGTACGCTTCCATGATTAAATCAAACCCACCAAAAGCTGCTACCATTATTAGTAAGCTGGATTTTGGTAAGTGGAAATTAGTTATCATCATATCTGCAATACTAAATTCATAAGGAGGGAAAATAAATTTATTGGTCCATCCTTCTGCTTTTTTCAAAACTCCTTTGGCAGAGACTGCAGATTCAATCGATCTCATAGAAGTAGTTCCAACAGAACATACACGCTTTTTGTTGGCAATAGATTTGTTAACGAGTTCTGCACTTTCTTGTGGAATTCTGAAGTATTCAGCATCCATCTTGTGTTTGGATAAATCTTCAACTTCTATATTTCTGAAAGTACCTAGACCAACGTGAAGTGTTACTTCAGCAAATCCAACACCTTTAATTTCCAAACGTTTATTCAACTCCTCCGTAAAGTGCATACCCGCAGTAGGAGCTGCAACCGCACCCATTTCTTTTGCATAAATAGTCTGATATCTTTCAGTGTCTATTGGCTCAACTTCACGATTGATATAAGCTGGGAGCGGTGTGTTCCCTAATATGTGAAGTTGCTTGTTGAATGCTTCTTCATCATCATCAAATAAGAATCGAATGGTTCTTCCTCTTGAAGTCGTATTATCAACAACTTCTGCAACTAGTAAAGTCTCCCCATCTTTATCAAAATACAATTTGTTACCAACTCTGATTTTTCTCGCTGGATCCACCAATACATCCCAAAGTCGCATTTCATTATTCAATTCTCTTAGCAAGAATACTTCGATCTTTGCACCAGTCTTTTCCTTCGTACCAAATAATCTTGCAGGAAAAACCTTTGTATTATTTCTGATAATGACATCACCATCACTGAAGTACTCCAAAATATCTTTGAATACTTTATGTTCGATTTCTCCCGTCTTTTTGTTGATAACCATCAACCTAGATTCATCCCGTACTTTGTTAGGATATTGAGAAATTAATTTTTCCGGTAGTTCAAAGTTAAAATGTGAGAGTTTCGTCCGCATAGTTATATTGGTTTAAAAAATGTCCGCAAAGATAATAATTCTACTAAGAAATATGTGAAACTACCGCTAAGTAACTCGAAGTATCCATAAACGCCTAATTAGCAGAGCTTTTTGATACTTTAATCGAATCATTTAGGGCAATCTCAATGTTTAGTTTAACTTTAAACCCTATTAGAATAGTTCCTCAGATTACGAAATGACCAATATTTTTAAAATTATATCAGAAAGTATCATGCAAGCGCTTGGGCAATTAACCGCTCATAAGCTGCGTAGCTTCCTTTCTTTGCTCGGTATATCTATTGGTATTTTTTGCATTATCGCTGTCCAATCTTCTGTTGATTCTTTGGAGGATAATATCCGTGGTAGCTTTCAAAAATTGGGTAGTAACGTCGTTTATGTGGGCAAAAACTCGTGGGGAGAAGACCCCGGCAAAAATTATTGGAAGTGGATGAAAAATCCTCAACCCAATTATGATGATTATAAACTATTGGCAAAAAAATCAAAAACAGCTGAACTTGTTTCTCATCATGTCGTTATCGGATTCCGAACTGCAAAATACAAATCAACAAGCGTCCAAAATGCAGTATTAATTGGTTGCACTTTTGAAGAAAATGAAATGTCTCAATTTACCTTTGAGTCAGGTCGATATTTTTCAATCTCAGAATATAACAATGGAGCTCAAGTTTGTTTAATAGGCGCAAAAGTAGCGGATGAATTATTTGGGACTATCAATCCGATTGGAAAAAAGATTAAAATCTTAGGAAGAAAATTAGAAGTAATTGGATTGTTTGAAAAAGAAGGCCAAAGTATCATCAATATTATGGATAAGGACAACGCTATCTTCATCCCATACAAATTAGCGGCAAAAGTAGTCAACTTAAGAGATAACTCCTGGTTTGGTTCTGTCAATATAAAAGCAGATGAAAATGTCACCATGGATGAAATGAAAGATGAGGTGACAGGTCTGCTTAGGACATCAAGAGGATTGAAGCCCAAACAAATAGACAATTTTGCATTAAATGAATTATCTGTTTTAACCAATATGCTAGACGGTTTTTTTAGTGTCTTAAATTTAGCAGGCCTCGTAATTGGATTGTTCGCAATTTTAGTAGGAATGTTTAGTGTTGCTAACATTATGTTTGTATCCGTAAAAGAGCGTACCAATATCATTGGAATCAAAAAAGCACTCGGTGCAAAACGCTACGTCATCCTTATCGAATTTTTAATCGAATCCATTATTCTCTGTATTATCGGTGGGCTAATTGGCTTGGCAATCGTCAGACTCGCCGTCATTGTTATCACCCAAGCTTTTGGATTTGAAATTTTCCTGTCAATGAGCAATATCATGTTAGGTCTGGGCATCTCTATAGCCATTGGTATTATCTCCGGATTTATCCCTGCATTTCAAGCAGCCAGCATGAATCCCGTAGAAGCCATCCGTAGCAAATAATCCAACACTTTCTGAAAGACGATTTTATACTCAAAGAAGGGAGCATCCCTTCATATGACAGCCTCCGCCGAAGCATCTATCTATTAACTTTTTTCGTAATACGTTTGGCACAGAGATTGCGCATTCTTTTGTTTGAGAGAAGATTATATATTCAAAACTATTATGAATTCTAGCAATCTATTGAGATTGAGGAATTTGTAGGTTTCACTTATATAGTTGTGGAATTGTCAAACCTTTAAATCTTATGAATATCACCTATAAAATTTCTTTAGTTTACTTAAAAAGGAATTTTTTGTTACTCTTCTTTTTACTCCAAATAACAGCCTTCCATTTCGCCAATGGAACCTCTCCAAACTATGTCAATCCTTCAACTAAAAAAAGTACTACTCCAAATTTCAAATTCGATCAAGTAAATTCAAACCAACTATTCTCAATATCATCTCTACTGATGATGGCGGATACGGATGGGGATGGAATTTTGGATGAAATCGATATCGATGATGACAATGATGGGATTCCAGATACCTACGAATATTGCCGTTTCAATAATTTCAATTGCTCTGCCGAACCTTCCAATCCAAGTTCCGATTTTGACAATGATGGGATTCCAAATTACTTAGATGCCAATAGTCCTAACACTGGATGCCCAGATGTAAACAATGATGGCATTTGCGATCAAGTATATCCACAATATGATAGAGATGGTGACAATGTTGCTGATCATTTAGATCTAGATGGAGACAATGACGGGATCGCTGATATATATGAAGTAGGACACGGTGCTCCAGATTCAAATGGAGATGGCGTCATTGATGGTCCTCCTTCTGATTTTGGTCAAAATGGTTTGTACAATGGTATTTCAAATGATCCAGATGATTTAACCGCAGATATTACTTACTTTATTCGGGATAGCGACAATGATGATATTCCAGATCATGATGATCTGGATGTGGATCACGATGGTGGAAGCGATATAGCTGAAGCATATGACCTGCTATTGGATCAAGATAATGATGGGAAGTTTGATAACAATGGGAATACACCTTCAGTGGGAATTACTGGTATTCCAGTTTTTCAAGACCCTGCCTTTACAGGCGTTCCGATGCAAGCACCGAGAGATTCTGATGGTGATGGAATTGAAGATTACCGGGATTTAGATTCTGATAACGATGGAATCAGTGATGTCATTGAAAATAATTTTAACAACGATCCTGACAATGACGGAAGACTAGGAGCAGCTTGGGAGCCAGCAGATCCTAATGGTTTTGCCGTCTCCAATTTAACCGGTACTTTCCAGACTTCAACCTCCGATTTAAATGATTTAGACGGAGACGGATATCCTTCCTACAGAGACTTGGATTCAGATAATGACGGGATTCATGATATCAAGGAAGGCACCTTTTTTCAAGATCCAGACAACAATGGTTTGTCCGGAACAGGAATACCTATAGTAGATGCAGATGGAAGACCCACTGAATTCCATTCTTCATTTGAAGATAAAGACGCAGATGGTCATCCAAATTTTCTAGATTTAGATGCCGATAATGATGGTGTAAATGATGTGTTAGAAGCAGGTTTTACAGATGATAATAATGACGGTTTTATCGGATCATCAGGTTTGTTTGTCAACAGTTTTGGTCAAGCAATCAGTGATGATTTTGGAAATACTCTTATCACTAGTTCAATGGTGTGGGAATTAGATATTGATTATATCGTCAACTTTTTGGAGTTAGATTCTGATAATGACGGAATCAATGATGTGGCAGAAGCAGGCTTACCCGATCCTGATAATGATGGCCACGTTGGCGTTCTCCCTTTTGTAACTAATCAATATGGGCAGATCATCAATCCAATTACCAATTCAACTTACGCTACTTCAATGCCAAAAGATTTTGATGGAGATGGGATTCCTGACATGTTTGAATACGATTCAGATAATGATGGGATACCAGACACAGTGGATTCAGAAATTTCAGATCCGGATAACAATGGAATCGTTGGAGTAGGGACACCAAGTACTAATAGTTGGGGCCAACCTACAACTGATAATTTAGGTGGCTCATTTTCCAACACTTCATTACCGTTGGATACAGATGGTGATGGTTTTCCAAATTACAACGACCTAGATAGTGATGGAGATGAATTGTCAGATGCCATTGAATGTCCTAATTTACCATGCACTGATTTTGAAAATGATGGTGTTCCCGAATTCTTAGATACAGATTGCAATGTCTTTTTAGCAGACCCAATTATCATCACAGATGCAGTGGTTTGTGAAAATGATATTATTACACTCAATTTATTGGAAGTGCATCCGTCATGGACCAATGCTGGATCTAACGTTACCTACACGTGGAAAAATGGAGCAGGAGTAGTAATTGGAAATTCAATCAATGCCGTTTCAATAGCAGCCAATGATCCACTAGCGATTCCACCATATTCAATGGAAGTTGAAATCCCGGATTGTACCTCTTCAATTTCGCAGCCAACAACGGTAACTGCAAATGAAATTCCAACAGCAGTAGCCACCAATAGTGGGTTTATATGTCCAGGCGAAAATGCGACATTATTTGCTGATACGATTCCAGGAGCAACTTATCAATGGCGAGTGCAAGGTAATCCAAATATTTTCTCGACTGCTCAAAATCCAGTAGTTTTCAATGTTACCCAAAATACAGTTTACGAATTAACAGTACTAGCGAATGGCTGCACTTCGACGACGCCAGCAACGACTTCTATCCAGATTTATACACCGCCATCTGCACAACCTACTTACAATTATGCGATCAACGCACTAGATTGTACCCCTCAATCATTGAGTTTGTTTTCAAATTTTGGTCAAGGAAGTGCACCGATTACGAATACTTCATGGATAGGTCCCGATGGTTTTACTTCCAATCAATTAGATCCCGTAATCAATAATCCATCAAGTGCTAACAATGGTTCGTACGTTGTTACAGGAACCGATGAAAATGGATGTAGTGTTACTCAAAATTTTCAGGTAAATGAAATCGTTGATTCACCACAACCACCACAAATTACACCTACAGGAAATAATTGTGATGGAACAACCGTCTCACTTTCCGCAACTACTTATATTGGAAATAATGTTTCCTACATTTGGCAAACTCCAGCTGGCGTAAGTACTGGGATATCAGGTCAAAACACCAATATACTTTCTATTAATGGGTTTAATTCTATACACGAAGGGACATACACGGTCCAAGTTTTTCTGGACAATTGTTCGATGACTTCAACTGACTTTGTATTAGCGCAAGCACCACAACCGTCTGCTGAACCTTCCGTACAACAAGGTGTAATTTGCGAAGGAGATGAAATTCAGTTCTTTGCTAATAGTTTGAACGCCATCAGTTACCAATGGTCAGGCCCAAATGGGTTTTATTCTAACAACGAAAATCCAAAATTATTCAATACAGATTTTTCTGATAATGGATGTTATACAGTGACAGTTACCAATTCAAATGGGTGTACTGCATCAGAACAAGTTTGTATTTCAAATATTCAACAAAAACCAGCCACTCCGAATACTTCTAACAATAGTCCTGTATGCGTAGGAGATGACATTAATTTATGCTCCACAACAGCCTATGCTGGTTTGAATATTGAGTATGTTTGGAGAAATGCGGAAGGAACCATAATAGGAAATGGTAGCTGTATTTCGTTTTCATCAAACAACACCAACGCAATTCCACCTTACAATTTACAAGTAACCGTTGATGGTTGTATTTCAGATTTTTCAGCAACCATTCAAGTGGATGAAATCGAGTCGTTGCCTTCAATGGAAGCATTTGTAAATTCAACTCCTTGTATAGGAGAATCCTTCCAATTATTTGCAGGAACCGTTCCAGGTGCAGTATACGAATGGCGAACGGAACCAAATGGTCCTGTAATTTATAACACCCAAAATCCAATTGTTTCCGGAATATTTGAAACAACTACTTTCGAAGTGACTGCTATCACAACATCATGTTTGCAAGAACCAGTAGGGACAGAAACGGTTGTCCCAGAACCATTACCGAATATTGTAGAAATCACTGAAATAGTCAATGTTTGTGAAGGTGCTACATTGATTTTGGAAGGGATG
The DNA here is from genome assembly GCA_937928575.1 of uncultured Saprospiraceae bacterium. Classification (GTDB taxonomy): domain Bacteria; phylum Bacteroidota; class Bacteroidia; order Chitinophagales; family Saprospiraceae; genus CALDGQ01. The sequence continues at coordinate 23,103 of CALFWW010000037.1, forward strand.
AGTGATAACGCCGCCAATGTCCCAATGACTTATACTTGGACCGGACCAAACAATTTTGATCTTACAGAAACGCAATTGGGAGCAGGTCCTTACATCGCAACAATTCCTTCGGTGACCGCCCAAGAAGAAGGTGTTTATTCATTGCAAATTACTTCTCAGAATGGTTGCGAATCATCATTGCAAAATGTTCAAATTTCAGTATTGCCAGAACCTGATATGCCAGAAGTTTTTGTGGTCGATAGCCAAGTATGTTTTGGAGAAGATATCCAACTTTCTGCCAATCAATATCCAGGAGTAGATGTCACCTACGAATGGCGATTTAATGATGGATCTGGAATCACAACTTTAGGAACTTCAGCCATCCCATTTTTTGAAATCAATAGCGTAGACGAAACGAATCAAGGAGCTTACACTGTATTGGTAACTGTTGAAGGTTGTACCTCAACTAGTTCTCTAGCCGAAAATGTGATAGTAGATGGATTGCCTGAAGCACCAAACGCTCAGAATCCAACGACAGCCACAAACGAAGAATGTGAAGGTGGTACGATTCAGTTGACTGCAACTCCAGCAATTTCGGGAGCTACCTACCAATGGTATCATCCAAATGGTAATCCATTTTCCAATTTACAAAATCCAATTCTTCAAAATGTTACATTCGAGGATGCTGGTGAATACTATGTTGTGATTTCATTAGGTGCATGTCCTGATGTTACTTCGAATTTGACAGAAGTATTTATTAATAAGGAACCTGAAATACCAATTATCGAAAATAATAGTCCAATCTGTGAAGGAAGTTTTGCGGAAATTACAGCAACCAATATCACCGTTGATCCAGGAAGTGAAACACAATTTTATTGGTACAATGCTTCAAGTGGAATTATAATTGATTCAACCGATGCGCCAACTTTGGTGACGGATGAATTTACGGAAAACACGAATTTATACTTGATTTATGAGGTAGATGGATGTGCTTCTCCGCAATCTGTTACCACGATGGTTGAGATAAATGGAGCGCCTCCAGTAAATGCATTCGCTGGTACGGATATAGAATTGTGCAACGAATTTGACATTAATTTATCTGCCAATCCACAAAATGGAATCACAGGAGAATGGACCTCATTAACGGGTGCTTCAATAAGTGATCCAGCAAATCCTAACGCCAACGCTACCAATTTATTGGAAGGAGCAAATGTATTTGTTTGGTCTATTTCAAATTCAGTTTGTTCAAATTTTAGTAGAGATAGCATCGTTGTAACAGTAAGCTTGCAAGCAGACGATATAGCAAATGCAGGGGAAGATTTAAATCTATGCAATGAGACAACCACAAATTTAAACGCTGAAAATCCAAATACTGCGACCGGTTTCTGGACGCAGTCCTCTTCTCAGACTGGTGTGATCATTGTCGATCCAACATCACCCAACACTACGATTACAGGTATGTCGGAAGGTCAGAATTACAGTTTTATTTGGACCTTGTCTAGTGGAGCTTGTTTAGATTATGATCAGGATGTAGTAGTTGTTAATATTGAAAATGAATTGGTGGTCAACGTAAATGATGACAATTTTAGCATTAACTCCAATGCGGATCTTGTGGATATCGATCTTGTTAATAATGATAATGTAGGAGTAGAAAATTTTACATTTACGATTATAGATATCAATTTAATCGGCACATTGGATGCTGATGAAAATGGAATTATAAATTACACACCTCCTTCAGATTTTACCGGTACAGAATCATTTACCTATGAAGTTTGTAACAATACATGTGCGGATAATTGCGCTACTGCTACGGTAACCATTGAAGTACTGGAAGACGAAATAGATAATGATGATTGTTTTGTAACTGCTGCCATTACTCCCAATGGAGATGGTAAAAATGACTTCTTTGAAATTCCATGCTTGGATTCCTTTCCCAATAATGAATTAATGATCTTCAATCGATGGGGTGATAAAGTATTCGAGCAGACAAAATATCAAGGGGATTGGGACGGTGAACGCAACGGTTTACCACTTCCAAATGGAACCTATTTCTATATTTTGAAATTTGATCTGGATAGCAAAAATAGGAAGCAAGGATATTTTTCTATCATCCGATAAACCTATTTTTAGTTTTAATTATTTATTCTCAGCCTATATTCAGAGTTTTACAAATACAATAAATTTCACACCTGAATTTACTTGTAATTTGTTCTTAAAGAGCCACGCAATGGCGTAATGATTGTATAAGAAAACTAATACGATCATTCATCGTATACAAAGTTGACTTTTAAAGGCGGTCAATTCCTCCCATCGTTTTTCCCCTCATTTTATTAAAAATTGAATTTTTAGCTCAAGCTCCACTACGTGCTTGACTTAAACATCTATGATTAAATTTTTTTGATATGAGAGGATTCCTGTTTACCTTATTTGCATTTATAGTGGCCATTCCTTTTGGCTTCACTTCTAACAATTTAATTTCAAAAGATACTACCCGCTCTGCTTTTGTATCCATTGAAGCATCTATGACACCAGACGAAATTGCAGACAAAGCAATGCGTTATCGAGATCAGTCTAAATTCAAGCAAGCAGAATTATATTTTTCTAAATTGGTTTATTTGACGGATGATCCAATTCATCTTTTAGATTACGCAAAAATTTTAAAGAAAAACGGAAATTGTAAATCAGCACTTTTCTGGTTTAAGAAATATGCGAAGATTAAAGGCACAGATGAAAATTCAATTGGCAAGTTTCATTTTAATTGTAGTAGTAGTTCGATAGAAGCCAATAAAGAATTGTCAAAACATATCAAAATTAAAAATCTGACTACCCTGAATTCTGTTGACTTGGATTTTAGTCCTGCCATTTGTAAGAATGGTGTTTTGTTTACTTCGACCAGACAAGAAGGGAAGGTGATTAAAAAGTACGACGCCAACATGGGAGAGAATTACACAGACTTGTATTTTGCCCAAGTATCAAAAAATGGAGAAATTGGTGAAGTCGAAAAATTAAAAGGAGAAATCAACGGGAAATATCATGATGGCGTAGCATGCTTTAATGCAGATGCAACCAGAATTTATTTTACCAGAAACTTTTATGAAGAAGGTGCAAAAAATGCTAAACTAAGTATTTGCACAGCGGTAAAACAAGATGGCAAATGGGTAAATGTCAAAGAAATCGATCTTAACTTGAAGGGGTATTCCTCCTGCCATCCAGCAGTAACGAAAGATGGGAAACGAATGTATTTCTCTTCCAATCGTCCAGGCGGATTTGGTGGAATGGACTTATATGTTTCTTCCAAAGTAAACGGCAAATGGTCTGAGCCAATTAATTTAGGTATCAATATCAACTCTCAAAAGAATGAAATTTTTCCTTCGATTAGCAGCTACGATATTCTGTATTTTGCATCAAATGGTAGAAACACAATGGGTGGTTTAGATATTTTTATGTCTCAGAAAGTTTTCAATGAAGATGAAAGATCTTGGATGTCGGCGTACAATATGGGTGCTCCTTTCAATAGCACAGCTGATGATTTCGGATTCGTTGCAGACGAGTCTGGTTTTAAGGGCTACTTTAATTCTGATAGAAACAAAGAGACACAAGATGATATCTACAGTTGGGAGTATTCACAAATTTTTGCAGACAATCATAAAGCTCAAAACAATCCATTTACAACTACTATTGCTGTTTTGAATGACTTATTTCTGTATCCTGAAAAACTGGCAATTGTCGACCAAAAAAAGAAAATTTATAGCTCAAAAAGCTAATAATATGACAACTGCTACAGGGCAGTTATTATTCACAGTTTGCAAATATAATTGATTGATAACCAATTGATTAATTTTCATATTCAACTTTTATATATGTGATATCCTGTCACATATATATCTATTTCTTTATATAATTAGCACGGTTTTAGAACTGTTTGATAAAAGAGAAAACCAACCTCTTCGTTCTTATTTATCAATTTTTTAAAATCAAATTTGTGAAGAAAGTTTTTACACTTTTTATGGTTCTTATGATGGTCGCTTCTGTTGTTTACGGACAACATGATGCGCAGTTTAGTATGTTCTATTTCAACAAACTAAACTACAATCCAGCATATGCAGGTGCCAAAGATGTGTTGACAACTTCTGCAATTTACAGACATCAATGGGCTGGTCTCGAAGGAGCACCAAGAACTTTAGTTGCTTCAGCGCATGCACCTTTTATGAAAAAAAGAGGCGGACTAGGTATCGGATTGGTTGCGGATAAAATCGGCGATGTAAACACAACAATGCTCGACGTCAGCTATGCCTACAGATTGAGATTGTCTGCTACCGGTACTCTCAGCTTCGGACTAAAAGGAAGAATTGAAAATAGCAAAACGAATTTATATCAAGCAAAAGTTTTGGATCAAGGAGATGAATTGTTGCCAACAAATGCGGTAAGTACACTACAACCAAATTTTGGTTTCGGCATGTACTATTCCAATTCAAAATTCTATGCTGGCTTATCAATTCCGTCTTTACTGAAAAGTGCGTTATACCAGGATGGTGAACCCAATGGACCGTACCGCGCACAACGATCCGCCTACTTTATGGCAGGATCCATCCATAAAATTTCAAGTAACATATTTTTCAAACCAGCAGTATTATTTAGCTACAATCCGGCAGCTCCATTTGAATTGGATGTCAACCTAAGCTTCTTTTTGATGGATGCTTTGTGGTTGGGTGCAACCTATCGAATAGGTGATTCTGTGAATGGGGTGGTACAATACCAATTCACACCACAAGTCAAAGCTGGGTTGGCAGTAGATATGACCATGTCAGAATTACAACAATATACTGGCGGTGGTTTTGAAATGATGATGGAATATACTTTTACTTATGAAAACGATAACCTAAGACACTTAAGATTCTTTTAAATAAAAAATTACTGTATTAACTAATAAATCATTTACAATGAAAACTCCCATACTATTAATCTTTGCCTTCCTGTTATCTGGCTTCTTGTATGGACAAGACGAAGTAATGCCTGATGAATTTACAATTAAAGGTATGTTCAAAGACGTTGAAAAACGTAAAAGATCATCTCTTTACAAATTCTTTATTGGGTTGACTGAGGAAGAAAAAAAGCAAGAGAAAGCTACTAAAAGTGCCCCAGATTTAATCAACAAATTTATGAAGAGAGGTAGAGTAGATGCTGCTATGTTTCCACAAATTGCAAACGCATATCGCTTAAATGGCGAAATGGAAAAAGCAGAAATTTACTATGCTAGGTTTGTTTCTGAAGATTCTAAACTAGAAGATATTTTCAATTTCGCACACGTCTTGCAAAGCAACGATAAGTGCGAAGAAGCTATCGAATGGTTCAATGTTTTCAATGAGCAAGCTCCAGCAATTGAGCGAAATAATATTGAATTCATTGAAGACTGCAATGAGTTGGCAGATTGGCCTTTGGAAGAAGGAGTAGAGGTTGTCAATGTTTCTTCATTAAACACTGAGCACATTGATTTCTCTGCAGTACCATTTAACAACGGAGTTGTTTTTACATCAACACGAGCAGTAGATAACATCACAAAACATATTGACAAATGGACGAATGATCATTTTTCAAACTTGTTCTATTCTGATATGGATAGCGATGGAAATTTTACAAGCCCAAAACCTTTTAAGCCAAGTATTAATAAGAAATACCACGATGGTGTTTGTGCATTCAGCAACATGGGTAACACAATGTATTTTACCAGAAACAATGTAAAAGGTAAAAACAACAAAGGTGTAATTGATCTTAAAATATACAGCGCAACTTATACCGATGGATATTGGACCAACATCAAAGAATTACCTTTCAATAGTGATGAATGGACTTCTTGTCATCCTAGTGTGACTGCTGATGGAAAATTCATGATTTTCTCTTCCAACAGACCAGGTGGAATGGGGGGTATGGATCTTTGGGTTGCTAAAAATGAAGGTGGTACTTGGACTGCTCCTGTGAATATGGGGGAAGAAATAAATACGGCAGGAAATGAATTATTCCCGTTTTATGGACAAGATGAGCTACTCTATTTTTCTTCGAATGGACACAAAGGAATGGGAGGTTTAGATATCTTTTATGCAATGCCTTCTAACAATGAAATGACAAGTTGGGAAACTCGTACCAACTGTGGTCAACCTTTCAACACACCAAACGACGACTTTAGTTTTTATACAAATAAAGACAACACTTCTGGATTCTTCACTTCTAATAGAGCTGGTGGAAAAGGGAAAGATGATATCTATATGTGGAAAAAAGCAAAAGTAGAAGCTCAAGAAATGACAGTTACTGTTAAAGATCAAAAAACCGGAAAGACATTAAATAATGTGAAGGTGACAATGATGGAAGTTTCAAATGGTTCCATGGATTTGATGACTGAAAAAGAAGTGAAAGCAGGAATCAACAAAATGCCAAAAAATCAACAATCTTTTGTCATGAGTTCTTTGAAAAATATGAAGGGTAATGTTACTTCGAAATCAATGAAAAAATCTGATAGAATGGGGCAAATGAATTTCATGTGGCAGCCAAATACAGAGTACATTATGATTTTGGAAAAAGATGGTTATCAAATTAAAAATGATGTGATGACAATGGCCGATATGTCTAATGGTAGTTACATCGTTAACATGAATTCAGTAGCGCCGCCAAAACCAAAGCCAGCACCAAAGCCAGCACCAAAGAAAACAGTACCAGCACCAAGACCGCCAGTTGTAAAAAGAACACCGGCTCCAGCTATGATTTCTTCTGCTCCGGTTTCTGCTGGACAAGTAATCACTTTGCAAGGAATTTATTATGACTATGACTCTTTCGCTTTACGTACTGAATCAAAAACCGAATTAGACAAAATCGTCCAAACAATGAAGGAACATCCTTCTCTAGAAATCAGATTAGGAGCACATACCGACTCCAGAGGGAATGATAATTCTAACATGAAACTCTCTCAAAATAGAGCAGATGCTGCGATGAAGTACATTGTTTCTCAAGGTATTGAACCAACTCGTGTACGTGCTGCTGGATTTGGAGAAAGTCAACTGAAAAATCATTGTACAAATGGTAAAGACTGTGATGAAGAAATGCACCAAATGAATAGAAGAACCGAAGTGACGATCCTAAAGTACAATCAAGGTGGAACAATAATACAGACGAATAATTAATCTGATAATCAACGATATACATATTTTATTTTGGTATAATTTATGCCATATTAAATAAACATCAATCAACATACCTGCAATAACAATTGCATACATACCAATCAAATAGGGGAGGTTTCAATTACAACTGTAATTGAAACCTCATTCCCGATTGAGTGAGCTCGTTCATTCAATGTTCATAAAGTTTTTGACAAATAATTTTTATTGGAATAATGAAGGATCTATCGTTCATCACGATGTAGTATATGATGATCTGACCTCCTTCAAAAATCAGTTCAGATGAAAAACATTTATTCAAATGAAGCAGCTGATGAATGTAATAATGTTTTAGCACAGTTTTTTTTAAACACACACAATGTTTTAAAAAGCATAACTTTTTGCATTTCAGTTTTTACCTTTTCCTTTCATGCTTCTGCTCAAACAGTAGTCATTAGCGATAATGATGTCACCTGTCATGGCGCAAGTAATGGTGACGCAACTGCCAACGTATCTGGTGGGACTGCTCCCTACACTTATTTATGGAATAACGGTCAAACAGTGCAGACAATCTCAGGGTTGTCTGTTGGTGTTTATAGTGTTACAATAACCGATGCACTCAACAATACTGCAGAAGCAACCACCATTGTTTCACAACCACCCATCATCAACAAGAGCGTTGATGTGACAGATGTGACTTGCAACGGTCAAAGCGATGGCGCAATCAGCTTAACAGTTTCTGGTGGAATTCCTCCTTATACTTACGATTGGGACAATGATGGAATCGGAGATAATGATGATCCTGAAGATCTGGTCGATATTCCAGCTGGTGTCTACAATGTTACGATTACAGATGCCCTAGGATGTAGCACAGATGCTGAAGTAACGGTCCATGAAGAACCTCCAATCGTTGCAGTTCCATTAGTGACTAATGTTGCTTGTCCTGGCGATTCAACAGGCGAAATTTTATTGTTAGTAACAGGAGGAGGAGATTTCTATTCATTCGATTGGGATACAGATGGAACTGGTGATTTCGACGATCCAAAAAATATTTCAAACTTGACCGCTGGTCTTTATTCTGTCACCATTAGAGATGTTTTTGACTGTACGCATATGGTTAGTGGTCAGGTGACTGAGCCAGCAATAATTTCCCCAAATGCAATCGTCACCGATATTTCATGCGCTGGATTGATGGATGCTGCCATTAATTTGACACCTTCTGGAGGTACTGCTCCGTATACTTTCATTTGGGATAACAATCTGGGTACGATCGAGGATGTCTCTGGTTTAGGAATCGGGACGTACACTGTTACAATCACCGATGACAATAATTGTATTGCTACAGAAGCCTACGCAATCGCTGGCCAAGCAGTATTAACAGCAACTACAACGAAGGTAAACGCATCGTGCAATAATTCATCTGATGGCTCTATCGATTTAACTGTGACAGGTGGAACGACTCCTTACAGTTTTTTATGGAGTAATGGAATGACCATTGAAGATCCTACAAATCTTCCAGTAGGTGGTTACACCGTTACCGTTACAGATGCCAATGGATGTACGCAAATTACAAATTCAGTTATCAATAGCCCTGCTCCAATCACTGCGACCGCTCTACCAAATGATGCAAGTTGCTTTGGAAGTAACAACGGAAGTTTAGACATTACTGCGATAGGAGGAACCACTCCTTACACTTATGTCTGGAGCAATGGAGCAACTTTTGAAGATCTTTTCGGAATTCCTGCAGGAACTTATTCTGTAGTGATTACAGATGTAAATGGATGTACGGGAACAGAAACTTTTACCATCGGACAACCTGCTCAAATGTCACTCAATCTGGGAGCAGATGAAAATGTTTGTCTAGGAAATAGTACCACGTTGATGCCTGCGATATCTGGAGGGAATCCCCCTTATGTTTTTAGTTGGGACAATGGATTAGGTTTCGGACCTTCCAAAACAGTCACACCAACCACGACTACCATTTACAGTGTTACCGTCACAGATGACAGTGGTTGTACTGCCGTTGATGATATCATGATTACAGTCAATACTTGTGCTTTTGATTTAGCATTGACAAAGACATTAGCTTCAGGTCAGCCAGCAAACGTAGCTCCTGGAGATACGGTGGCTTTTGAAATTACAGTGATTAATCAAGGTCAAGTAGATGCCAATAATATCAGTATCCTGGACTATATAGATTTAAATAGTTGGATGAATTTTTCTAACACAATTAATCCAAATGGAGTTACCACAGGATCGGCCTCGCTTAATTTTGCATGGACCACCGTTGGTACAGATGTACGTGCATTGATTGCTGGAACCATTCCGGCAGGAGCCACTATTTCACTTCCAATTAACTTGGTAGTTCAGCCAGGTGTCACAGGCTTCCTCTCGAATGAAGCTGAAATTTATACAGATAATAATGATGATATAGATTCTCAACCTGAAAGTGAAGAAGGAGATCAGAATGGGGATGTTTTAGTAAATAATGAAGTTAATAATGCAGGAGGCGATGAAGATGATCATGATTTATCATCTGTTACAGCTTCCATTTATGATTTAGCAATTAACAAACAATTAGCAACAGGTCAGGCAACTACGGCAAGTCCAGGAGATAAAGTCGATTTTTTAATAACATTATACAACCAAGGAACGATTGCAGCTAATAATATTCAACTGATTGATTATATTGATATCAATTTCTGGAATAATTTCAGTCTAGCCGACAATCCAGTTGGGGTAACTGGAGGAAGTGTTTCTTTAAATTATGCCTGGAGTTTTTCAGGTCCCAACGCAATCGTAAATATCATTGGAAATATTCCGCCAGGTCAATCTATCACGATTCCTGTTTCTTTGACTATCAAAAATGGAGTAACAGGAACGCTTTACAATTGGATAGAAGTCTTTCAAGATAATGGAGATGATATTGATTCTCAAACTGAAAACGAAGAAAACAACGGATTCTCGGATGTCAATATTGATGATATAATCGACAATACTGGAGGAGATATTGATGATCTGGATGGTGCGACTATCGTATCCGAAATGTATGATATCGCTTTGAAAAAAGAATTAGCAGCAGGGCAAGCTGCAGCTGTTGAATCGGGAAGTGTAGTAGAATTTTTGATCACAATTTACAACCAAGGAACACTACCAGCGGCGGGAATTGAGATCATTGATTATATTGATTTAAGCGATTGGGATCCATTCGATCTTTCTTTGAACCCAAATGGCACGACAGGTGGAAATGTGTCAACAACCTATACTTTTTCAAATGCTGGAACCAATGGATTGGCAACAATCAATGGTGCAATTCCAGGAAATAGTACAGTTACTTTTCCTATCTATTTAAAGGTGAAAAATGGTGTAAGTGGACTGTTATATAACTACGCAGAAATTTACAATGATAATGGAAATGATATCGATTCTCAACCAGAATTTGAAGAAGTAGATTTAAATGGAGATGTTTTGGTAGATGATGTAATCGATAATACAAGTGGTGACGAAGATGACCATGATGTGGCTGAAGTGACCGCATTTATTTATGACATCGCATTGAGAAAAGAGATTGCTCCTACTCAAAATGTAAATGTAGATGCAGGCGAATTGGTTACTTTTAATATTACCGTATTCAATCAAGGAGATGTTCCTGCCAATAATATTCGAGTAATAGATTACGTAGACCCAGCAATGTGGACTGCTTTTAATCTGGCTGATAATTTAGCTGGAACAACAACCGGTACTGCAGGATTGACTTACTCATGGGCAAATTCTGCAGGGATTTTACAAGCTACGATTTCAGGTGCCATTCCAGCTGGAGGACAAGTGACATTCCCGATCAATTTGACCACTCAAAATAATATTTGTGGATGGATTGACAACTATGCTGAAATTTATGAAGACGATGGTTTTGATATCGATTCTCAACCTGAATTTTGGGAAAATGATATGAATGCTGATACTTTGATTAATGATGTAATCAACAACGCTGCAGGAGATGAGGATGATCATGATATCGCTAGTGTCTATGTCAATAAATTTGATTTAGCACTGACCAAAACATTGGCAGGAGGTCAACCCTCAACAATTAATATCGGGGATAACATCACATTTACATACACAATCACCAATCAAGGGGATGTCGATGCCTACAATATAAATTTGATTGATTATATACCAACGGGAATGACCTTAGTAGATCCCGCATGGACTGCATCAGGGCCAAATGCAACCTATAATATCGTCGGACCCATAATAGGAAATGGTGGAGTTGCAACCGTCAATATCACTTTAAATGCTGGCGCAGGATTTTCTGGAACTTTAATAGAAAATTGTGGAGAAATTGTTTCGGCTAGCGATATTTTTGGTGGCGCACTAGTTTTTGATTTCGATAGCACTGCCGACAATAATCCCAATAATGATGGAGACGTTATTGACAATAATATCAACAATGATAGCGGAGATGAAGATGACCACGATTGTGAAATTGCCAATGTTCGTCAAGCATTCGACCTGGCATTGATTAAACAATTAGGGATAGGGCAAGCTTCACCAGTAAGTTCAGGTGATACCGTTACTTTCACAATCACCACAATTAATCAAGGAATTACGCCAGCATATGACGTTTCAATTATTGACTATATTCCAACAGGATTGAATTTTATAAATGGATTAAATCCAGGTTGGGCTTTAGGTGCTAACAATACAGCTACTTATCAAATAACAGGTCCGATTGCTGCCATAGGTGGAACAAATTCTGTTGATATTTCTTTTCTCGTTGATCCAGCATTTCAAGATTCGTGTGCAGTCAATACAGCTGAAATCTTGTTTGCAACAGATACACCAGGTGGTAACTTGGTACTGGATGCCGACTCCTATCCAAATAATGTAAATAACGATGTAATGGGAGCCGACAATGAAGTGAATGGAGCCAATGGAGATGAGGATGATCATGATATTGAAAAAATTTATATCAATAGATTTGACATGGCTTTGCGTAAAACCACCAATCAAATTTCACCAGTAGAAATAGGAGATGATGTAACGTTTACCATTACAGTTTTCAATCAAGGAAACGTTCCTTTGCAAAATATTGACGTCATCGATTACATTCCTCAAGGACTAGGGTTAAGTCCATTGGATAATAACAACTGGATGAATTCTGGTGGAGATGTAGTCAATACAATTACATCTATAGTGAATCCAGGAGATTCAACTTCCATTGATATAACCCTTCGCGTATTGAATATTGCAGCAGGTGGCGTATCAATTAATTATGCCGAAATTTTTGGTTTCGATGATCTCAATATGATCGACAGAACCAATGAAGATGTTGATTCAAATGGAGATATGATACGTATTAATGATGTTATTTACAATGACATTATCGACAATACACTTAGTGATGAGGATGATCATGACTCTGAATTCATCATCGTAGAAGTATTCGATTTGGCAATGATAAAAAAGTCAAATGTGATCATGCCAATGTCAGGAGATACCATCACTTTTGATTTTACGGTTTACAATCAAGGAATTTTAAACGCTTTCGATGTAGATATCATTGATTACTTAACCAGTGATTTTATTTTCGACCAGACCTTAAATCCAACTTGGACCATCGGTTCAATGGGGACTGTCAGAACAACAATTGATGGACCGATCTTACCTGGAGATAGCGCTACTGTTTCTCTAACAGTACAAATTCATCCAGCTTTTTATGATCTTAAATTGGTCAATGCGGCAGAAATTGCAGATGCAACAAGTAAAGATGGAAACCCGACAAAAAATGATTTGGATTCAACTCCGGATGTGACGAATAATGATGTAGTAGGGGGAGATGATATCATCGACAATAGTTTTGGAGATGAAGATGACCACGATGTGGATACTATTATGATCAATCACATTTTCGATTTAGCTGCCATCAAAACAGCCAACCAGTCAATCGTGAATTTAGGAGATACCCTCAACTTTTTTATTGGAATTATCAATCAAGGTACCTTACCGGCTTATGATATTTCAGTGGTTGATTATTTACCTCCGAGTTTGACATTTATTCAAAATGGAATCACAACTTGGACGAACAATGGAAACGGACAATACACGACACTTATCAATGGACCTATTTTGCCAGATGCAACTGCGCAAGTATTTATGAGTGTTCGGGTAGACCAAAGTTTTTCAGACATGATGTTGAGAAATTTAGTGGAAATTCAAAGTGCCAGTACTTTAATTGATGGCCCAGTAATATCTGATGTCGATTCCAATTTCGATAATATTCCAAATAATGATATTGAAGGTGGTGACAACATCGTAGATAATACCGACAACGATGAAGATGATCATGATTGGGTAAAAGTAATCGTATGTTTTGATATAACAGATGTAGCTTTTACGAATCCAACCAACTGCGGAATCGCAAATGGCTCGATTGCCATCACTACTACAAATACTGCTTCAATTTTAGAATATAGTATCAATAATGGAGGGACTTGGCAAACAGCAAATGTCTTCAACGGTGTGCCAGACGGTGTTCATCATATCCTTGTGAGATATCCGGGAGGAGATTGTTTGGAAGATTATGGAGAAATTACATTAACGATTCCTGATACACCTATCATCGATTCTGTGGATACGACAGATCCAACTGATTGTGATGCCTCTGATGGGACCATAACCGTGAATAGTACGAATGCAACCGGAATGAATTTTAGCATCGATGGTGGAACTACTTGGCAGTCATCTAATATATTTGTCAATCTGGCACCAGGTGATTATGACGTGGTGATGATGAATGCTACTTTTAGTTGTGCAGATAATTATGGAATTGTAACAATTAATACTCTGATGCCGCCAACATTGGTCAGTGCAGCTGGTGTCAACCCAACTGACTGTAACGCAGCTGATGGAAATATCACCATAAATGCAAATGGTGGCCAAGGAATAGAATATAGTATCGATAATGAAATAACCTGGCAGACCAGTAGTATTTTTTCAAATTTAGCAGCTGGAACCTATGAGGTTGTTATCCGAAACATGGATGGAACTTGCTCAGTCAATCATCCAACACCAATTGAATTAATGGACCCAGTTCAACCTTCAATAGAAGGTATCTTGTTCAATAATCCAACGGATTGCTCTACTGATGATGGAACGATTACTATAGATGCTAGTTCAGCTTCTAATTTGTTAGAAATTAGTATTGACGGTGGCGCTACTTGGCAAACGAATGGCTTTTTTACAGCGTTACCTGCTGGTATTTATAATGTTATTGTCAGAAATACAGATGGAACTTGTGCATTGAATTATGTAAATAATCCAGTGGAATTAATCGCGCCAACGGTAATGGTCGATCTCAATATGAATGATACGACGATCTGCTTAGGAAATAGTTTTGATCTTTCCGTGACTGCTACCGGAACACCAATTTGGGAAGTGGTGACAGGAGATGCGACTAGTTTAAGTTGTACCAATTGTGCCAATCCTACAGCAACTCCGACTTATGCTACCACCTATAAAGTATATGTCGGAACTGAGGGTACAAATTGTTATGACGAAGAGATTGTAACAATCTATACGGAAAATCCAATTCTTTACAACCCAATTCAAACACATAAAATATGTCTTGATGAGGAAAGCTTGGCATTGCAAATGAGTGTGCCAATTGATACTTTCTATATTACTGGAACGGGTAATTATTCCAATGCAGTAATTTTAGGAGATATGTTGAATTTCGATATCCAGATAATTGGAGGAAGTTCTGATTTTACCGTTGAGTTGGTTTCGGTTTATGGATGTTCTGTTGTCAACACATTTACAGTAAGTCGTAAAGTATTGTTCACACCGGATTTCACAATGCCAACTGCGGCATGCGAGGGAGAAGATGTGAATATCGAATATACAGGGGGTGCTCCTGCCAATTCATTTTTGAATTGGGGACTCGATGGAGGCAATATTATTTATTCAAATCCAGGAGATTTTAATACCCCAGCTGGAAGTGATATGGTTGTGAATTGGCCAACGCCAGGATTGAAAACAGTAACGCTGACGATTAACTATGATGGTTGTTTTGTTACTGATACCATGACTATTGATATTGGTGCTTACATGGCAATCGCTTCACCAGATACTTCAATTTGTCTTGGAAATTCAGCCAACTTAAATGTAACTGCAGGTGCAACTTACCAATGGAGTCCAGCAGGTTCTTTGGATGATGCAACGATTCAAAATCCGGTAGCAACACCTACGACAACGACAACTTATTCTGTGACGGTTACCGATGCAAATGGATGTAGTGGGGTGGATGAAACTACCGTAACAGTTAATAACATTAGTCCGACCATTACTGCTAATCCTACGATTTGCTTAGGAGAAAGTGTAACATTAAACGCTACGGGTGGAATCACATATGCTTGGAGCCCATCAATTTATTTAGACAATCCGAACGTGTCAAATCCGGTAGCTACACCATTAGTTACCACCACTTATACGGTGACAGTAACTGATGCAAACAATTGTTCCGCTCAGCTACCTGTTGCTGTGTTTGTAAGTGACAATCCAGTGGTAGGGGCAGGCAATGACGTGAATATTTGTTCCGGCGATAATGCCTCATTAAGTGCTACAGGTGCGTATTCATATGTGTGGACACCAAATATGAATTTGAGTAATCCTAACATTGCAAACCCGATTGCCACGCCGACGGTCACTACTACTTATTATGTGACTGGTACCGATAGCAATGGATGTAGCGCAATAGATTCTGTGATCGTTAATGTATTTGATGGTCAATTGGTCTCGACTATTGAAGATGTGATTTTGTGTGGAGATCAAGACATGGCAAGCGTCAGTATTGTTGCCAGTGATAACATTACCAATTATACAATTACTTCGAATACTGGAAGCTTTATGAATGATGTGTCATCAGGTGGAACTTTGACCTTTGATGCAACCGCAACAGGCTTCCCATCTGATTTCTATATAGAATTAACAACGACTGGAGATTGTATTGTTAGAGATACTTTTACAATTACCAAAAATCCTTTGTTGACAGCTGATTTTGCAGTTCAATCTCCAATCTGTATTGGTGAAAATATCAACATCAATTACACAGGAGGTGGAGGAGCTACTTCATTTTTAAATTGGAATTTGGATGGTGCATTTATTGTAAATTCATCAAATGCTGTAGGGAGTCCTGCTTTCAGCGATTTAGTGGTGCAATGGTCAACAGGTGGCACTAAAACTTTGGTGTTGAGTGTGGAAGAATTTGGTTGTACTGTACTGGATACTGTGATGATTGAAGTTGGGGATGTTACAGCGAATGTTACTCCGAATTCAGATATTTGTATGGGTGATTCAATTCAATTAGTGGCGACAGGTGGAGTGACTTATCAATGGAGTCCGGTTACAGGTCTAAGTGATCCAAATATCGCAAACCCAATTGCAAGCCCGACTTCCTCAACATTTTACTCAGTTACAGTTTCAGATGCGCAAGGATGTTCTGATGAAATATCTACTGTTGTAACTATATTGTTTATGGGTAGTACTGTGATTGCCGATCAAACCATTTGTGAAGGGGAGTCGGTAGAATTATTCGCAACAGGAGGGACCAATTATCAATGGAGTCCTGCAACTGGATTAAACGATCCTACTATCAGTAATCCAATCGCATCCCCCACTGTAACCACTACCTACGATGTCATTGTTACGGATGATAATAATTGTTCGAGCAACGAAACAGTAACCGTTTTTGTCAATCCGGCACCAGCAGCTTATGCGGGTCTCGATACAGATCTTTGTATTGGTGAAAAGCTTACTTTGAATGCATCGGGCGGTGTAAGCTATAGTTGGTCACCCGCAGCTAGTTTGTCAGGTGCAAACACGGCTTCTCCGATTGCATCACCAAGTGTCACAACGACCTATACAGTGACCGTGACAGATGCACTGGGTTGTACTGCTACCGATGATGTGACTGTATTTATACAAGATGGCTATCTGCTACAACCTATACAAGATATTACTTTATGTGATGATGTGACCACTGCAAATGTAACAGTGGCAATTAGCGATACAATTCAAAGTTATACGATTGCTGGAACAGGAAACTATAACAACGATATTACAAACTTCAATTTCTTAAGTTTCGATGCAATATTGGTTGCCTATCCTAGTGATTTTTATATTGAAATGATAACGGATGGAGGATGTATTGTCAGAGATACTTTTGTGCTCAATAAAAATCAAAATTTAACGGCCAACTTCACAGTGGCTTCACCAGTTTGCGTTGGTGAAAATATCAATATCAATTATGCAGGAGGGGCAACAGTCAATTCATTCTTGACTTGGGATATTGATGGAGGTGCTTATGTTTCTCAAAGTCCAGCAACAGCAACGGATCCAGCAGGTAGTGATATTGTTGTCAATTGGGCAACAGGTGGCACGAAACAAGTTATCCTCACAATTCAAGAGGCAGGTTGTACCATTGCTGATACCATGAACATAGTGGTAGGCGATGTCATGGCTTCCGTTACACCAAATTCAACGATATGTCCAGGCGATGCTATTCAATTAGTAGCATCAGGGGGAGTCTCTTACCAATGGAATCCATCAGATGGATTAAGCAATCCTAACATTGCAAATCCGATGGCAAGTCCAGCAACTTCTACTTTTTATACAGTTACCGTGACAGATGATCAGGGTTGTTTTGCGGAAGTTTCGACTGTCGTTACACTTCATTTTACAAATACTTCAATCATCGAAGATCAAACCATTTGTGAAGGAGAGTCGGTCGGTTTATTTGCAACAGGTGGAACTACTTATTTGTGGAGTCCTGCAATTGGTTTAGATAATCCAAACAGTAGTACACCGAATGCTTCGCCAACCACTACGACTACCTACACAGTGACCATTACAGATACAAATAATTGTGAGCTAACAGAAGAAGTAACTGTCTTCGTAAATCCAGCTCCCAATGCAGATGCCGGTCCTGATGTAGATCTTTGTATTGGCAAAAAAATAACTTTAAATGCGACGGGAGGAGTAAGTTATAATTGGTCTCCAGCTTCAAGTTTGTCAGGAGCAAATACAGCGTCTCCAATTGCTTCACCTTTAGTCACAACGACCTATACCGTTACCGTCACCGATGCGATTGGATGTACAGCAACTGATTTTATAACAGTATACATTCATGATGGTTACTTATTACAACCAATTCCTGATATAACACTTTGTAATGACGATTTATCGGCAAATGTAACAGTTGTCATAAGCGATACCATTCAAAATTATTCAATAACTGGAAACGGCGGATTTAGCAATGATGGTGTTACTGATAATAGCTTAAATTTCGATGCCACAATGGGGTCCTTCCCAAGTATCTTCTATGTCGAAATGACGACAGACGCAGGATGCATGGTTAATGATACTTTTTATATTTTCAAAAATGAAGGTTTAACAGCAGCATTTGATGTAGAGACACCGGCTTGTGTGGGTGATATCATTAATATATCCTACGGAGGAGGGGCTTCTGTAAACTCATTCCTCAGTTGGGACATTGATGGGGGTATTTATATCTCTCAAAGTCCACCAACGGCGACAAGTCCTGCGGGAAGTGATATTGAAGTGCAATGGGGTACAGGTGGTATCAAAAATGTGGTGCTGACCATTACTGAGTCAGGATGTGTCGTGAGTGATACCGTTCAAGTAAATGTCGGTGATATAAATGCGGTGGCAGGACCAAATGTCACGGTTTGTCCTGGTGATTCCACTCAATTAACAGCGAGTGGCGGTACTATTTATTCCTGGAGTCCAATTGATGGCTTAAGTAATCCTAACATTGCAAACCCGATGGCAAGCCCAGCAGCTTCTACTTTCTATACAGTGACCGTAACAGATGCTTCAGGATGTACAGATGAAGCGACTACGATTGTTACTTTAAGTTTTACTGCAGGTACGGTCAGTTCAGATATCCTGATTTGTGAAGGCGATAGTACGATGTTATCTGCTGCTGGTGGTCTAGCATATAGTTGGTCACCAACAGTCGGCTTAAGTGATCCGAATATCGCAACTCCAATAGCAAAACCAACGACAACAACTACTTACACTGTTTCAATTACAAGTCCAGATGGATGTATTACACAACATGATGTAACCGTTACCGTTCAGCCAGCACCGCAGACAAATTTTGTAATTAATCCACCATTTTGCTCTGGTAATAATTTATCAATTTCATATGTCGGAAATGCAGGACCAACTGCAATTCTTAACTGGGATTTGCAAGACGGAACACTATTGAGTTCAAGTGATGCAACTGCGACACAGCCGGCAGGAAATGATATTACAGCAACATGGGGTGGGGCAACAGGTACAAAATACATTTCTTTAATCGTTACAGAAAACGGATGTAGTAATGCGGATTCTGTTGGTGTATTTTTAACAGATGGACCATTAATAACAATCTCGTCAGATACTATTATTTGCGGTGGAGAAACTGTTCAATTAACGGCTACTGGCGGTGCAAACTACCAATGGACACCTACAATAGGGCTCGATAATCCTGCGATTGGTAATCCAATAGCAAGTCCAATGTCAACGACAACTTATAGTGTACTGGTGACTGACTTAAACGGTTGTGAATCAATTGCAGCGGTCACAATTGAAGTAGATAATAACAATGCAGCTGCAGGTCCTGATGAGGATATTTGTGTTGGTGAGTCTGTGCAGTTGAACGCGTCAGGTGGTGTTACTTATCAATGGAGTGCAGAACCAGGATTGGATAATTATTCAAGTCCAAATCCAATGGCGACTCCGTCAATCACTACTTTGTATGCAGTAACCATAACGAATGCAAACAACTGTGAATCAGTAGATTCCGTACTAGTGACCGTGCATCCAAATACAATTGCAAATGCAGGAAACGACGTCGCAACTTGTGAAAATAGTCCAGTTCAGTTGACCGCAACTGGTGGAACGAGTTATGTTTGGACACCAACAACAGGATTGAGTGATCCAAGTATTGCCAACCCGATTGCAACGCCATCAACGACGACGATCTATACCGTTACCGCTTCGAATACTGGTGGTTGTAGTTCTACTGATCAAGTTGAAGTGACGGTCAATCCAGGCTTTACACTAGATGTTGTGACAAACCCTACACATTGTTGTGAGAGAGATGGAGATATCGAAGTGACGCCAATTGGCGGTACAGGGCCATTCACATATACATGGAGTCCGCTAGCATCTACTTCGAATGTAGCTATAAAATTAGACTTTGGTTTTTATACCATAACCGTTACAGATGCAACAGGATGTACACAAGTTGTTACAACAGAAGTAGGGAATGATTGCGATTGTGAATTATTGAGTGATGACGTAGTTTATGTTGATTCAGCTACCGTTTATACTGGGTGTTTACCATTACCATACGATAGTATTTCAAATTATAATATTTGGCAAAATGGTGTCCCATATACCAACAGTTTATTTGCATGTGATGTAGATACCATCATTCTTTATTCTTATGCTTTAATAAATGGAATGGGGAATAATGGACCTTACTTTGTAGAGTCTTGGTCATGTGCAAATGGGCAAGTATTCAGTGGATTGGTTCAAGATATGAATGACTTAACTGATAGTATGAATGTCTGGGATCCTACCGGTGATTGGATACACAATCCAGCAACTTTTAGTATTATTGGCGGGGATATCAATGATACCTACGCAGATATCTTGATCAGACATATTGGAACCAATATAACTGCTACTTTGCAGACCAATACAACGACTTATTCTTCTAGTACTGCAATTACGGCTGGAACACCAGGTGGAGATCATATCTTCATAATCCAAGATGAAGCCACCTGTTGTGTAGACACATTGTATGTATACGAATCTTCACCTTGTCCGGCATTGACGGCAACGGCTACCACATCACCAGCAAATTGCTGCGATGAAAATGGAGGTATTACGATTGATGTGAATGGAGGATCGGCTCCGTACAATTATAGTTGGTCAGGAAATATTTCATCTACTAATGAAGCAACAAATCTGGCTTCAGGTATTTACAACATTACAATTACAGATACGAATGGATGTTTTACTGAAATTAGTTCTACAGTTGTGAAAGATTGTACTTGCCCAGATATTTATCCAGAGGAATTTGTCAGTTCAAATGATGGACAAGCGGAGCTTTGTATTCCAATCGTTCCAGCTGAGATGCCCAACTACACTGTGACATTGGATGGAATCCTTTTCGATTCGTTTACAGGATGTAATGATGATACTTTGGTTTACTACACTTACGCGGTATTGACCGGTTTAGGAAGTGATGGGCCTTACACGATAGACTCATGGGTGATCAATGGTGTAATGCATACCGCAACAATTCTGACAATGGATGAATTGGCTGATTCAATGAATGCATGGGATCCATTTGCTACCTGGATGAATAATCCTTCTACTTTTACAATTAGTACTATGGATGGAACCGTTCAGAATTATTCAAATATGCAAGTAACGCATGTAAATACTAGCTTAGGTTCTACAATGCAAACCAACTCATTAGAAACACCATTTAATAGTGAAATGGTCATCAATGGCGAAGGGGAACATATTGTTACTATTTCTCCAAATGGAGATTGTTGTACAGATACCATTATTGTTAATATCGAAAATTGTTTGCCAATATTTAATGGCCCATATGATATTGAACTTGACAATTGTGATACAACAGCGGTCTTCTGCACAGGAATAGCTGGGTTGCAGCTGCAAGGTTATACGTTGTTAGATAATGGGGTGGTATATGCAGATCAATTTGCAGCTTGCGAAGAAGAGCCAATAACTATTTATGGTTACGGAAATTTACCAAGTACAGGAATATCTTTCAATTTAAATAGTTGGGAAGTTGATGGCAATATATTTACTGGTGCATTTAATTCTATTGAGGATTTAGTTGATTTACTAAATGAATTAGATGTCAATGGAAACTGGATGTTGGATGCAAATAATCAATTGATAATAGGAGGAAATATTGCTTCGAATTACGGGGATTTGGCATGGACCGAAGTTACTACAAATCAAAATGGAGTGATGACACCATTTGCTGGGACAACAACAAGTGATGCTGGTCTGATACTTGATGTCGGTACGCATTTACTCACATTTACAGAAACGGCTACAGGTTGTGAAGAAATGGTAACAGTGAATGTAAGTTGCCCTGATCAAATAGATACTTTGTACGTGTTTACAACAGTAGAATTGGGAGGTAGTAATTTTTATTGTGTGTCAAATTTAAATCTTCCAGGTACTACCACAAGTGTCGTAAATACTTGTCCAGATAATTCAGGGAATGAAGTGGATTTTACAATCGATCAAAGTAATTTTTGCGTCTACTATGATGGGCTTGCATTGGGTCAGGATACTGCTTGCTTACTGATTTGCAACGACTTAGGAGTATGTCAACCTGTTTGTTTAGTGACAATAGTTACGAATGATTGTCAAGATTTTATTGGGCAAGAACAAATTAACATAATGAGTGCTTCTTGTGATATGCCGATGGAGATCTGTATTGATGGATTCGGAAATGAATTGTTAAATGATTTTGTGATAACAAATAACGAAGAGATCTATTCCGGCTCAATTGGTAATTGCGATTTCCAAGAAGTAATTGCTTATTCTGTTAAAAGTACCTCAGGAGGAAATGGTCCATATCAAGTCGATGCCTGGTCTGTAAATGGAGTGTTATTTACAGGAACCGCAAACTCCTTCGAAGCACTTGCAGATTCAATGTCAATTTGGGATTCAATCTCAGGATGGACCCATGATGCAGCCGGCGAAATAATTTATGGAGGAAATATCAACAATACATATACAAATCTAATTATTACCGACTTGAATATACAGTTTCAGTTCGAATTGGTACCTACCAACTACAATATTCCAAATGGTACCAAACTGTATTTAAATACTGGAAATCATGAGTTAATTTTTACCGAAAATACTACTGGTTGTTCTGATACTGTGAATGCGTTTATCAATTGTATCAGCCCAGATATCTATTTGGACACCCTCTTTATCGCTGAAATTGATACCATTTGTCTGGATACAATGGAGTTACCTGGGAATGTTAATTCAATCACTAATTATTGTGATGATGGGGTAGGAGTGAACGTGGAGTTTACAATTATTGGTGGACAAAATTGTATTGTTACAAATGGAATAAGTATTGGTTTGGATAGTGCCTGTGTCGTACTTTGTGATGATATGGGATACTGCGATACAACTTTCATCTACATTGCAGTTGAACAAAATTTGGTGACTG
Organism: uncultured Saprospiraceae bacterium; assembly: GCA_937928575.1. Lineage (GTDB taxonomy): Bacteria > Bacteroidota > Bacteroidia > Chitinophagales > Saprospiraceae > CALDGQ01. The sequence goes on from CALFWW010000037.1 coordinate 46,545, forward strand.
ATCCTGTATTGACCAATGACGTAGATTCCACCGAATTAAATACACCAATTATCATTGATGTTGTCCAAAACGATACAGTTGGTACCGATTTGGATTCAATTTATGTACTCCTTCCTCCTCAAAACGGATCTGTTGATTGGGTTGGAAATGGCTTTGAGTACACACCAAATGAGGGCTACTGTAATGATTCTTATCCAGATGAATTTTCATATGTGATTTGCAATACCTCTGGATGCGATACAGCGCAAGTGCAAGTTTTTGTACTATGCGAGGACTTGGTTTTCTACACTGGTTTTTCTCCTAATGGAGACGGAATCAATGAAACTTTCACCATTATTGGATTGGAACGATATCCGGATAACCGACTTCGAGTCTTTAATCGTTGGGGTGAGCAAGTGCATTATAGCATCGGATACCAAAATGATTGGGACGGAACATGGCAAGGAGAAGGCCTTCCTGATGGAACTTATTTTTACGTATTTGTCTCAGGAAGAGGGAAGCGCCATTCTGGATATGTTCAAATCAACCGATAAATTCATACCGATTTTGGTATGCCAAAGATAGACTACATTTATTCCAATTATTTTTTTGTCAAGAGGCAGTGATTTTTCACTGTCTCTTTTTTATCTATTAGGATTTGTTTATCTTCAAATAGACAATTAGTAGTATGTGAGAGTCAAATTGGAAAGTGTAATTTGGACACATTACCAATTTTCCTAAAATTTATTCTCGTTTTTCTTGAAAATTTTCAATCAATTTAAATGGTATTAAAAGATTGATTATCAATATTTTATACATATTATAGTGTTTAAATCGTTTTTAAGAAAAATTAAAAATACCATTTTCGGGGTATTAGAGAACTACATATAAATTGTACCTTTGATACTACCGAAAGGTGATTTACGACTGTTCCCAACGTCGATTTATTTTTTATCCCTACCCAAGGACCCACCGTTTGTTTTGGCATAAGTGCCAACGAATCTCAATTTAGTTTAATAAAAACAGCATGTACTGCAGAGATATCTCTTGCATTACGAATATATTTTTTAAAATAAAAACAAGAATTTAATTTGCCTATGAAATAAACTGAACATTGACGCATAAAGATATAACGGGAAGTCCCTGGATAGAACATTCTCTTAGTTTACAATCAATTAATTAAAATTTGTTCAACTCCTATCTCACATTTCAATTCCGATTTTTTAGCTTTTTCCCAATTGCCGCATTTCGATTTGACTTACCCATTCTTCTATGCCTATAGCTGTCCTTGCTTGGATGAGCATTATTGCGGTTGATTTACATTTTAGTATTAATTCATTTTTTAGAATCCGGTTTGGATTCATTCTGCGTTTAGCGGAACCGATGTTTTTCTGCAAAATCTTCCTCATAGATTGTGCCTCTTCCAATCTGGTTAAGCTTTCCCGATGACCCTTGATAGTGCCTGCATTGTCCAAGGGATTTGGTTTGTAATAATGGCAACATATAATATATACCTGTTTAATGCTTTAAAATTTAATCAATGATAAAATTGAAGATTCTGATTTGTTCATTCAGCACCCGTGCTGTAATGTACTTTTCGTGTTTAACACGGAATCAGGATGTTGTCAATGTCACTTGTTTGAAATTCTTTAGAGACTTAAACAAAAATTTTTTAGTGATGGAATTGTATTCAGTAAATAGTTACTCATGCAGTTCCTTAAGATATATATAGTACAGTGATGAAATATTAATTGACTCATTTTCTATTATTCAAATGCGATCGCATGCACCTCTGGCGCTGCGGTCAATTGGCATGAATAGAAGTAGGTAATTAAAGACATCACAAACGAATTGAACACTTACATTTTAGTAAAAGCGAAAAGTATTTATTCCATAAAGTTGGAAATACACCCTGAACCATTACAACAATAGAGAACAGACTTAAAGTCATCGAGAACATCGGAGATGGTAACTACCATCAGTTGGCAAGTGCCATAACTAAATCCGAAAAAGATATAACTCCGATGATTTCAATACACGATGCAAAAAATGAATTTGATAACCCCGGTAAATAGGGAGTTGACTTACAGAAGAAAAAAAGAAAATAATTTACTAGGGAGATAATATCAACCACATGAACATTGACGAATTCAAAAAACATTGAAATGACTACTAAATATTTTAACTCGATAATTAACAAAAATTTTAAATCCATGAAGAATATAAAATTTTACATGAAGTCTGGATTAGGAATATTAGTCTTTTTGTTGGCTTTTAGTTTTACCTCTAGTGCTCAGAGCACAAATCAAACAGATGTGAAAATTGAAAAGCAGGAAATTACAAATATCAAATCTACTTCAGTTACGAATGCAACACCTACTAAGAATATTATGAAGGTTCGCAACACTACAAATGTATACATGAAAATGAGTCCATCTGCGACTGATTTTGAGAGAAAAGCAATCGAAGCAAAAAGAAAAATGGTTGCTACTGAAAAGAATGGTAAACGAATACAATCAAGCAATTAGTGCTTGTTTATTTGAATCAAAAAGTTATAAGAAAAATTTATACCATGAAAAATAAATTACTTAATTTTTTAAATTCCTTACCGACCAGCGGTTATTCGCGGAAGGTCAATGAGGGCGGGTTGCAGAGCCCGAATATAGCGAAGACAACGGTCTTCGGAATACTGACAATATGCATGTTATTATGCAACGTACAGGATGCGTTTGCTCAACCAGCAAATGATGCCTGCGCTGCAGCTGTAAATTTTCCAATTACAGTCGATGCAGGTGATTGTGCTGATGGTGTTACCAACGGTGACAACATTGATGCGACACCTGACACTGAAGTAGGTTCCTGCTTTGCTGGAGGTTCCAACGGTGTCTGGTTTTCTTTCGTTGCTCCAGCTTCTGGTTTTGTTGATGTTACCACGGATTTTACAGGTGGAACAAGTAATGATACTGAGGTGGCTATCTTTGATGGCTGTGGTGGCGCTGAAATAGCTTGTGATCAAGATGGAGGTACTGTTGTGAATTTTAACTCTGTCATCACTGGTGCAGAGGTTACTGCTGGTGATACCTACTTCATTCAAGTTTCTGGATGGAATGGTACTGAAGGTACTTTTTGTTTAGCAGTGAATTCTGCAGATCCTCCTCCAGCTGCCCCAGCAAATGATCTTTGCGCAGGTGCTATTCCACTAACTGTTGGCGGAGAAAACGTTTGTACATTCTCTGTTGGAACAAACGTTAGTGCTACAGATTCTGGCGAACTACCTGCACCTTCTTGTGCTTCTTACGCAGGTGGTGATGTATGGTTTACAGTTACAGTTCCTGCAACAGGAGATACACTTACTGTTGATTTAGGAAACGCTGGAGGTTTTACAGATTCTGGAATGTCAATCTATTCTGGAACTTGTGGAGCACTTACTGAAATTGAATGTGATGATGATGATTCTGCTGATGGATTATTTTCAATGATTACATTGACTGGACAAACCCCAGGAGATATATTATATATTCGTGTTTGGGAATTTGGAAACAATGCTTTCGGAGAATTCAATATTTGTGCTACTACAGATGGAGTGGTTGCACCTGCTGTCTGTAATGGTACAGTTGATTTTGCAGATTCAGAAGCTTGTAATGTTGCAGGTGGTACACAGGCTGTTTTAGCACCGATTACCTGCATGGCTGCACCTGAAATTATTAATGCTGATGGAACTTTTACAATAATCGGTTTTGATATTTACGTACCAGACGCTACAGGTACCTACCTTGGTACAGTATATGAATCTGCTACTTTTGGTGTAAGTGCATGTGACCCAATTACAATTGGGATTCCTGACAACTTTGGTTGTACTGCATTGATATATAGCTTTGAAGTAGTTACTTCAATCAATGAATTCACTGCTGATGGAACATTTATTTCTGCAGTCAACGATCCTGAGTGTACTTCAGAGGTGGTAACTTTTACACAATACCCAGTTTTAACTGCGGTTGATGTTACGGCGGATGCTGCAGCTTGTGGTACTTTACAAGTTGATTTAGTTGCTGAAGATGGAACTGTTTGTGATACGCAAACACAAATGTGTGTTGCTGACGGTGATGTTTTAAATGCTGACTTTACAGCAACTTTTGTAGATCCGCTTGGCTGTTCTACTTTGACTGCTACTTCTGCTGCTTGTGCTGGTTGTGTGGTAACTCCACCAACATGTGAAGCGGATACTCCAGAATTCGAAGTTGATGCTGGTGACTGTCCTGGTGATGCAAGTGGAGATGGCTTTGCTACTCCTTTCACTTTCATGCCTTCAGCAGGAAGTACTGAAAATACAACTGCTCCTTTTATTACTGAATACATTGTTACTGATGGACCGGGTGGAAATATTGTGAGTGTCCACTTAAATTTATTAGATGCTGAAAATGCTGCAAATGCTCAAGCAGCCGGAGTCGGTGGTACGGCTTGTATTGCTGCAATCAACCATAATTCAGAAGAATTTATGGTGCTTTCTGGTGAAATTACTGGATGTGTACTTGCTACTTTACCACAAGAAAATCTAACAGCTTTATTTGCATTAGTTCAAGCAGCAGCACCTGGTGCTTCTCTTGACATCGCAGGTATCGAACTTTTGATTGCAAATGGTGCTGGAGGTACGGTTGATTTATCTGCACTTGGTGGAGATCCTTTGTGCTCTATTTCTCCATTTTGTTACGCTATTTCTACTGAAGTTTGTATTACAAATGTTGCTTGCGATGCTGCAGCATGTGCAATTGCAGGTGATTTAACTACTGCTCCTGCAGCTCCTGCAGTTACTGAAAGTACTTGTATGATGGGAGGAACAGTTGATTGTTCTACTGCTCCTGCATCTGTAGTTTACATTGCATCTTCTGATGGAACAGGTGATGGAAGTTGTACAACTGCTGGTGAATTCATCGAAATTTGTGCAACTGCTGAATGTACTGGTTGTGAAACTGGTGCTGGAATCGACCTTACTGGTTGGGAAGTGGAAGATGAAGCTTCTAATGATGGAAGCCCTGAAACTTCAATCAATATTACTTCAGGTACTTTATTACCTGGTGAATGTGTCACTATATATAGTGGATACACTACTGGAGATATTGCAAGTCCTGCTACTGGAACAATGGGAAGTGCTATTGGAATTGCTTCTGATAGAGCTAATTGCCCACTTTGGAATTCTGGTGGAGATACTGCATTCTTATATGATGGAGATAGCCAAAATGGCGGAGCACTTGTTGATCAAGAAGCTACCGTTGCAGGTGCTTCAACTTACGCTGCTCCAACTGTTACTTGCCCTACTGGCGGTGGCGGAACTGGAACTTTAAGCGGTGGTTCTATCGCTGCTACAACTTGCCCTGCTGGTTCTACAGCTGAGTACTCTACGGATGGTGGAGCTACTTGGAGTTCAACTGTACCGACTTATAATCAAACTACTTCTATTAGCGTTTCTGCTAGATGTCTTTGCGACGAAGATGGTACAACTGCAAGTCCTGCTTCTGCAACTGTTACTACGGTTCCTGGAATCTGTGAGCCAGAATGTCCTTTCATCGAAGCACCTACTGTGGCGAACATCACAATCTGTGAAGGTGACCCTGATGGAGCACTTACTGCTTTAGAAGCTACTTGTGCTGGATGTGAAGATGGAACAGACGCAATGATTACATGGTGGGATCACGCCGCACAACAAACCGGAACAGGTTCTGTTGCGTTAGGTTCAGGTTCTCCTTTTGATGCATCTGGTGTTATTGATGCAAGTGTTGCAGGAATGAAATTCTTATACGCTCAATGCGAATGCGGAGAATGTACAAGTATGAGATCACAATTGATGATCGTTATCAACTCTGCAATTAGTTTAGACTTAGATAATATTACAAACCCATCATGTAACAGCGCATTAAGCGGACCTGATGGAAGTTTTGCTGTGAGTGCGCACGGTGGTGCTGCTCCTTATACGTATACTTTTGACCCGGATATTACGGCTGGTGCTGGTTTAATGACTAGCGATCCTTTAACAACTTTTGAAGGTTTACAAGCTGGTGATTATAATGTTACAGTAACGGATGCAAACGGTTGTTCAGATATGGGTACAGTTACCCTTGTTGAGCCAGAAGCATTTACAGTAACTACTGCTTTCACTCCTGAAACTTGTTTTGGTGATGAAACTGCTACAGTAACAATTACTGCTGACAATCCAGGTGGATTAAATATTGAATTTGCAATCAGTTCAGAAAATACATGGTATCCTGGTACTGTAGGTGCAACTTCTTCTACGATGACTTTTACCGGATTAACTTCTGGTACCTACACCGTATTTGCTAGAGATGCTAACAATACTTCTTGTATCGTTTCTGCTGACTTAGAAGTTACTGGACCTGAAGAACTTAGTTCACCGCTTGTTACTGGTTACATGATTTGTGTTGGTGAAGGAATTCCTGCTGGAGAAGGTCTTGTTGCAGGATGTACAAATGGTTCGGTAACGAACGCGGGTACAGCTTCTGCGGCATCAACTGCTAATGGAGTAGCTATTCCAGATAACACGGATGCTTTTGATGCATGTGTTACTTTGGACATTGCTGAGGCAGGGATGATTACTGATGTAAATGTATCTTTTACAATCAACCATACTTGGGTAAGTGACTTGGATGTCCAATTAACAAGTCCGAGTGGTACAACAGTTACTTTATTCGGACCAAATCTTGCTTGTGCAGGTGATGATCTTGATCTTGCTTTCGATGATGAGGCGACAAGTACTTATGCAGATTTAACAGGTATTTGTAACAATGCACCTGCAATTAGTGGAACTTTCCAATCTTCTGATTTGCTATCTGCTTTTGATGGGGAAGATTTAAATGGACAATGGACGCTATGTGCTGCTGATTTTGCTGGTGGAGATATTGGTACTATTGAAGATGTAAGTATTACAATTGATTTTGAAGAAGTAATGTTAGCTTCGTTAGCAAACTTCTACACTCAAGCTGGAGAATTGGTTGGTACTAGTTCACCGTTTGATCCAATTGCTACTGGTGTTGTTAATCCTAACATCCCAGGTACAACTTGTTTCTTAGCTGGATGCTACGATGAACTTGGTTGCGAAAGTGACTTAGTTGAGGTGTGCTTAGAAATTGTTGACAATCCTCCTGCTGTAACAATAGAAGGTCCTACTAGCGTTTGTGGTAGTGGTACTTTTACTGCTGTCGGTGGACAAGAAGGAAGTACATTTGTGTGGACCGTTAGCGGTGAAGGAAATGTGATTACTTCAGGTACTGATGATGTTGTAACTATTTCTTTCGGTGCAACAACAGATGGTCCTTTTACTGTTTCTGTTACAGAATTTTTAGGAGGTCCTGACGGATGTTCTACGACATCTACTGTTTCTGTAATTGCTGAAACCGAAACTTCATTATCATGTAAAGGAGGTCTAAATGTTTCTCTAGGTGATGATTGTGGTGCTAATTTAAACCCTCTAATTTTCTTAATCAATCCTGCTTATGGTGCTGACAGCTATGCTGTAATTTCAGCGATCAACGCAGATGGAGAAGATGTATTAGAAAGTGATACGGATGCGATCGTATTCGAATCCGGTCAGTCTTATGAAGTAATGATTGAGCATCTTTGTAGTGGCACTCGTTGCTGGACTTCAATGTTTGCTGAAGATAAGATTGCACCAACACTTGATTGCCCTCCAACAGAGCAATTAGGTTGTACTGCTGACAACAGACCAGTCTGGCCAGATGATTATCCAACAGGTAGAGATAACTGTTGCGATTTGAACAGCCCAGATTTTTATGACTACTCTGACAGTAATACTATTCCTGCAGGTTCAGTAGTTGCTACTGGATTCTCTGGAGTTCTTGCAGCTGATAGATGGGCACTTGACTTAGATGTTGCCGGAGTTATTGACTTTACGTCAACTACAATGAATATCACATCTTCTAGCTTCCAACCAACAGCTACTGACCAAATAGTCGGTGCTAACTATACTGCGCCTTTTGCAATGGAAATTTGTTTTGATTGGTTGTACAACGATGAAGACGGAATCTGGGAGAACTTCTATATCAATCAAAATGGTGTTGAGGTTTTCGCGACTCCTGATGTTGCTTTAGCTGAATCAGGAAATTTCTGTGCAACTCTAGCTGCAGATGATGTTCTAACAATCGGTATCTTCTCAGAAGATTCTTGGGAACCTGCTAGTACTGCTGTAATCAGCAATATCTCCGCAGTTGTTACTGAAGATATTGTTGACAACTCAGCTTGTGGAAATGAATTTTTACTTCGTACTTGGTCTATCACAGATTGTAATGGAAACGTTGGAGAAACTTGCGATCAAATCGTATTTATCACAAGACCTTCTCTTGCTGATATCGAATTCCCAGATGACATTACTGTTGAATGCGGTACTGTTGGTGGAACGGATCCAGCTGACTTAGATGGTTTAGTTTCTGATCTTGATGACGAAGATGATGGGTTGGATGAAGATTACCCAGTACTTGAAGGTGAAGACCTTACTGAAAAGACTTGCTTCTACGTAGCTTCTTACGAAGATCAATACGTTGAAAACTTATGTGGTAACACAGTCAAAATTATCCGTACTTGGACAGTGACTGACTGGTGTACTGCTGTGCAAGCTACTGATATTCAAGTAATCAAATTACTAGATACTACTGCTCCAGTTATTCTAAACTGTGGTGGAACTGTTGATGTTCCTGCCGCTGCTGGTAGCTGTGATGGATTCTACGGAATTCCACCAGTAGAAATCTTTGAAGAATGTGCAAATCCTGTTACAGTTACTGCTAACGGCTTAAACATTGGAGATGAAGTTTACATCCCTGAAGAAGGCCTTACTTTAACTTACTTAGCAGTTGATGCTTGTGGTAACTTCTCTTCTTGTGATGTTACATTGAATTTAGTTGATGTATTTGGCCCAGTAGCTATTTGCGATGCTAACACTACAGTTTCATTAAGTGACTTCGATAATGGATTGGCTGTTATCTGCTACCCAACTTTCGATGATGGTTCTTACGACAACTGTGAAGATGATATCGTAATTAAAGTGAAGCGTATGGATTCTGCTGATGATTTCAGCAATTGCGTTGAATTTGGTTGCAGTGATGCTGAATCTACAGTACTCGTACGTATGAGAGTATATGACCTATACCCAGACGAGTTTGCTGTTGCACAAGATGCTGCTACACAATACCCGGATGTTGATCCTACTAGTAGATACAGCGAATGTATGATTCAGGTAGCGGTACAAGATAAGATCGATGCGGAGATTTCTTGCCAAACAAGATTTATCCAATGTGTTGATTCTTACGACGATATTAATGATTTAGGAGGAACTAGTTTCCCTAACTTATCTGCTGATCCTGCTGCTGGTGTTCCAGTATTCTGCACGACCTGCTCAGATATTTCTAGCGAGACTGTATTAGGTTACAGATCTAGTTCTATCTTCTCAGTCACTGATAACTGCCCTAACGGATTATACTTAACAATTTCTGATAATGCACAAATTGGTTGTGGTGGTACTGGTAGAGTATTCAGACGTTGGAGATTGTATAATGCTTCGAATGTAGAAATTGATAACTGTACTGAGCAAATCAGAATAGAAAATGATTTCCACTGTTGGAACCCATCTCCAGATGGCTCTGCAGGTGTAAACGAAGTAATCGATGGTGTGGTTGTTATTCATGAAGATGATGCAATCAACTGGCCTTCTAACGCAACTTACGATTGTAACTCAGGAACTGCTGAGCAAGATGTAGATGCATTGTTGGCTATCATGCCTGATGTGCAAGACTTAGTTGAAGGTCTTGAAGATGACTGTGCTGAACTTTACTTAGCTGTAAATGACCACTATGTATATGATTTACCAAATGCTTGCTACAAGGTAGTACGTGAATGGAAAATCTTTGACGATTGCAAATACGATCCGAATAATCCTGATGATGGTGGATTCTGGTCTGCAACACGTGAAATTACTGTAATCGATAGTACTGCTCCTACATTTGATGAATGTGCTGATAGAGTATTCGACGTAACTGCACCTAACTGTGTAGAAGTTGATCAAGTTGGATGTTCAGGATTCGCTGACCTTTCAGTAAATGCAACGGATTTCTGTGGAAACGATGCAATCGTTTACAGATGGTTCTTAGATGCTAATGCTGATGGATTAGTTGATCAAATTGGAGAAGGAAATGACGCAAGTGGTGTTTACCCGATTGGTACACACAATATCAGATACGAAGCTGAAGATGGTTGTGGAAACGTTGCGGTTTGTGAATTCGAATTCAAAATCGTTGATAACAAAGCACCAACTCCTGTTTGCTTAGTATTGACTTCTACTGTAATGCCTTCAACAGGTGCATTAGAAATTTGGGCTACTGATTTCGAATCTGGTTCTTCTTGTGATAACTGTACTGCTTACGATAACTTAGAATGGAGAATCAACAAAGGTACGGATAGAACAACTCCTCCGGGAGCGAATGCTACTAGCGTAACTTTTGATTGTACTTCTGAGATTATCTCTTTCGGTGCACCAATGGACGTACAAGTTTGGTTAATGGATGAAGCTGGAAACTGGGACTTCTGCATCACGCAGATTGTATTCACTCCAATCAATCCTAACGATACAGATCACCCTTGTTTCGACGGACCTGAAATGTTAGACATCGAAGGTGTTGTTGAAACAGAAGATCACGACATGGTTGAAATGGTGGATGTAGATGTTTCTTCTACAAGTACCAACCCATTCACTACAAGTAACAATGGTTTATTCTCATTCTTTGGTGTTCCTGCAGGTGGAAATTATGTTGTAACTCCTGAGAAGGATATCAACCCACTGAATGGTGTTACTACTTATGACCTAGTATTGATTTCACAGCATATCCTAGGAGTTCAAACTTTGGATTCTCCTTACAAGATTATCGCTGCAGATGCAAACTTGTCAGGTACAGTAACAACACTTGATCTTGTTAAAATTAGATCTGTCATCTTGAACATTGATCAAGATTTCGCTCCTAATACTTCATGGAGATTTGTGGATATGGATTTTGTATTCCCTAATCCAACAAACCCATTTGCTACTACATTCCCTGAGGTTATTGCTTACAATAATCTTACTAGCGATGAGCTAGCTACTGACTTTGTCGGTGTTAAGATCGGTGATGTAAACGGTTCTGCTTTGCCTAACCAATTAATTGGAAGCCAAGCTAGAAATACGAACGGAACTTTAATCTTCAACGCAGATGATATCAAGCTTGTCGAAGGAAATGAATATACAATTGATTTCACAGCTACTGATTTCACAGAATTACTTGGTTACCAATACTCAATCGAGTTTGATAACAATACACTTGAATTTGTGAACATCGAAGCTGGTGAATTAAATGACTTGACTGATGCCAATTTTGGATTCTCAATGCTTAATGAAGGTATCATTACGACTAGCTGGAATAGTGCTAAAGCAACGACAATGGAAGACAACGCTGTATTATTCAGCTTGACTTTCAACGCTAAATCAAACGGTCTATTAAGTGACTTACTGTCTGCTACTTCTAAAGCAGTGAAGGCAGAAGCTTACTCATCTGATCTTGATTTATTTGACGTTGCAATTGCTTTCAACACAGAAAATGGAACGGTTACTTCTGGACCTGCATTCGAATTGCTACAGAACACACCAAACCCTTTCAAAGTAGAAACTATTGTTGGTTTCAACTTACCGAAAGCACAAAGCGCTACACTGCAAATCATGGACGTCTCTGGAAAATTGATCAAATCAATCCAAGGAGATTTCGTACGCGGATACAACGAAGTAAAGCTTAACAAGCAAGAATTACAAGGTGCGGGAGTATTGTACTATCAATTAGATACAGCTACCGATACCGCGACGAAGAAAATGATTTTAATAGAATAAAATTTTTTCCAACACTCCCGATGCTGTAAAACCATCAGCATCGGGAATGGAAAAAGTCTTAAAATTCTTAAGCATGAAAAAGAATACAAAATTTAATCTTATAAAAAAATTAACCATGAACGACTCAAATTATAATAATAGTGAGATGTTGAGTTCGCCAGGAAAAATGCTGCAATGGTTATCCTTTGCTGTGCTTTTGCTGACATTGGGTTTACCGAGTAGCATTTTTGCTCAGGTCACACCTCCTGTTGTTTCTTCTAGTTCAGTAGCAATTTGCGCAGGAAGTGCTGATGCAACTTTACTGGACTTTACAGCATCGTGTGATGACCCTTGTCCTAACCCAGATAACACAGCTGTTGTTACTTGGTATGACGGAGCAGGTGTAGCCGTAGGCTCTGGTTCAACATTCACTGCACCAGTAGATGTCACTTTACCTGGTGTATACACTTTCACATCCACCTGTACTTGTGGAGTTACAGAAGGACCTTCTGCAACAACTTCAGTAACGGTTTCCGAGAATCCTCAGATTGACCTTGATGCTGTTGTAAATGAATCCTGTACTGGTGAAGCTGATGGAAGTGCATTTGTAGATGGACATGATGGTACTGCACCAAACAACGGTCCTTTTACTTTCGGTTTATTCTCTGATCCAGGATTGATGACTTTGGTTTCAATCAGTACATTAACTTCTGATCCATATCAATTCACAGGTCTTGCTGCTGGTGTTTACTACGCAACATTTGTTGATGCTGCTGGTGCACCGATTTTTGATGATCTAAATTCTACTTGTAGATCAGTTGTACAATTCGAAATCTTAAGTGCTGCTGATAATATGTTTGATAGTTTCGATATCATTAACGAATCTTGTGGTGATGCTGCAGACGGTCAAATTACAATTAATACGACGCCAGGAGCTGGTTACGTACCTGAATACTCTATTAATGATGGATTCGGTGGTAGCCCTTGGCAGACAAACAATACCTTCAGTAATCTAGAACCAGGTGTGTATGCTGTTAGCGTTAGAAATCAAAACGCTATCGATTGTGTATCTGAATTAGGAATTGCTGAGGTTTTAGCTGGAGATCCTATCCCAGCTCCTACAACTACATCTGTTGCAGTATGCTTGGATAATCCAGGTGATGTAAGTACTGCTTTAACTGCTGATTGTTCTGCAGTTGATTGTACTTCATCTATCGTGTCAAACGTGGGTGCTGTAGATGTTGCACCGGATGGTGTAATAGATGGATCAGAAGTAGTCAACGAAACTTTCTCAGGTGACTTCTTTTTTGCAACAACACCTGCTGAATGGACTGCAGGATCTCTTATTGCAATTAACCCAACAGTTCCTGCTAACAACATTGTTGTTGATGCTAATATTACTATTAATAGTGCTTCAGGTACAAATGTTGATGATCCTACATTTGGAACTTTTGATGAATGGCTCATACTAATATCATGGGATGGTGGAACAACTTGGTTCTCACTTGACGGTGGTACCAATGGTCCAAATACTGGTACGTGGTCATCGGCTGCTACAGGTATTGCTTTTGGAGGTGCGTTTAATAACGCAGCTGATTATAGTGCTGTTGGAAATGAAACTTGTGCTAGTAATGTAGGTGAAAATTGCGACCTATTAGGTCAAGCTAGTGTTGGTGACTGCGCTGGTGGATTTTCAACTTACAATTTGAACAACTATCCTGTTTTAATTACAGTAGTTGATAATTCTTTCCAAGATGGTGCTGTTGGTTCATCTCAAGGTACTGCTGATTTAGATGTGTCTGTAGAATTTTTCTACGACGAATATACACCTTGTACTCCTTGTACAGTTGAAGAAGTACTTTGTGCGCCTCCGGGTTCAGCAGGTGCTGGTGTAACATGGTGGAACTCACCTGTATTCGGTTCTAATGTAACTTCATTTGATACGGATGGTGTTGACGAAACCTTTGACCCAGTTGCTGCAGGATTAGTAAATCCTTCGATTCCTGGTACTTACACTTTCTACGCTCAATGCGAGTGCTTAGGATGTTTCAGTGAAAGAATTCCTGCTACCATTACGATCCTTGAAGAGTTAGCTGCTCCAGAAATCACAGGCCCTACTGCTTTGTGTGCTGGTGAAACTGCTACATTCTCTATTACTGATGATGGTAACATGTACACTTGGACTTTAAATGGTGTTGATGTTGGAACAGGAACTTCTGTAGACATTACTTTTGATGGTGCTACAATCACTAACACAATCGCAATTAGTGCGACAGATGCAGATGGTTGTATGAGTACTTCATCTCTTGTAGTTACTCAAGAAGTTGACAACGCAATGTTCTGTAACCCAAGTGCGAATGTATCTGTGGGAGAAGATTGTGCTTATGAAGTAACACCATTTACTACTTTAAAGAATGCACTTTATGATGAATCAAGCTACCAAGTAGCAATGATTACAAATAACAGTACTGGTGAGGTTGTTTACAACGCTGCTGAAGGTACTGGTTCTACAACTTTGACTTTGGACTTAGATCCAGATGCAGAGTCTTGCTCACAAAATTTTACAATTACAGTAGAGCACTTATGTAGTGGAAATAGATGTAGCGGTGACTTATTGTTAGAAGACAAAACACCTCCTTCTATTACTTGTCCTTCACTTGTTGATGTGACTGAATTCACTACATTAACTGGTGAATTAACTGCTGATGATCCAACATACAACAGGATTTTCCTTATCGGTGGAACAGACTGTGTTCTATCAGGTGTTGGTCAAGGAGTAAGCTATGACGCATTTGAATTCCAAGTTGATGCAGAAGATGTATATACTTTTACTGCAAATTTCGTAGGGGATGGTACTGCTGCAATTTATGAAGGTTCATTTAATCCAAATTCACCTTGTGTAAACCTTGTGGCTTACGACGATGATGGTGCTGGTAATCTTGATCCTTTAATCATGACAACTTTACTTTCTTCAGGTACATATGTCCTAGTTACTTCAACATTCTCTCCTGGTGATTTTGGAGAATATGATTGGGCAATTACTAGTGAAAATGGAGGAACTGTTTTCCAATCTGCTGAAACTACATTGTTGTGTACTGAATTTGATGACATCTTTACACCTGACGAAACTCCTTGGGTAGATGGTGTAACTGATTTATCAACTGGTAATCCAACTGTTAGCGATAATTGTTCTAACTGGACAGTTACATATAGCGATGCTTCAGTTGGTACAAGTTGTGCACTAAGTATTTTAAGAACATTTACAGTTACGGATGCTTGTGGAAACGTTGAAACTTGTACGCAAACAATCAACTTCACGAATCCTGATCTTGCGGATGTAGTATTCCCTAATTTGGACGATGTAGAATGTGATGGATCTGGTTTAGATCAAGCTCATCCTGATGTTATTGGCGGATATCCAGTACACGTAAATCCTGTAACTGGTGTAGAGAGTCCACTTAATGATGGATTATGTAACATTAATCTTACATGGACTGACCAAGTATTGGAACAGTGTGGTGCAAGCTACAAAGTATTGCGTGAATGGACGGTTCTTGACTGGTGTGCTGTTGAAGCAGGTGCTGAAGAAACTTATGTTCAAGGTGCACAGATTATCTTCGTTACTGATACAACTGGACCTGAGATTACTTGCGCAACTCAGCAAGTTTATGCTGCTAATCCTTTCGAATGCGAGGCAATTGTTACAATTCCTTCTATTTCATACGTAGATCTATGCTCAGGTATTTCAGAAACAATTGATAACAATGGTTTCCCTAGAGATCCTGCTACTGGTAACAACTCTCAAAATGGAGATGTCGACAACGATAGAGTATGGTACGTAAATGGAGATGAAGCTGTAGACTTACAAGGATTTACAATTTCTGTAACTGTAGATGGAGCTCCTTACACATTGTTTGATAACAACGGTTCTTCCTCATTCCAAGGTTCTCAATTACCTACTGATAGTAATGGAGACCGTATCCTAGTAGATGTTACTAATGGAAAACCATTTGAAGCTCAAATGGGTGACCAAATCAGATTAGTTGGTACAGGTGACCACGAAATTGTGTACTCTGTAACTGATAATTGTGGAAATACTTCTACTTGTACTTCTATTATTACAATTGAAGATCAATCTGCTCCTAACCCAATCTGTGATGAAAATACAGTAGCGGTATTAGGAAATGATGGAACGGCTACCATCTGTTGGGAAACTTTCGATGACGGTTCATTTGACAACTGTGATGATGTGATTATTAGAGTGAAGCGTATGGATGATCCATTGGCTGAATTCAGCGAATGTGTTGATTTCGATTGTGCTGATCTTCAATACGATGATGCATGTCCTGCTAATGTTAATGGAGTTACTCAAGTAAGAATGAGAGTTTACCAGGCTGGTGATGCTGGATTGTTAAGCTACGAAGACAATGAAAATGCTGGAATTCTTTGGAATGAATGTATGATCAATGTTGAAGTACAAGACAAGCAAGCTCCTGCTATTATTTGTCCTCCGGACAAATTCTTAGAATGTATGGATGATTACACTGTAATCGACAACGTATCTGATAATCCAGAAGATGGTCCTGAAGTTTTCATGGACGGAACATTAATCGGTTACTACAACGGACCTATCATTGACAACTGTAATAATCACGAAATTACACTCTCTGAAACTGGATCAGTTGATGGATGTGGTGAAGGTGATATCTACAGAACTTATACAATTACAGACTTGACGACTTGTGCTTCACATAGTTGTGTACAAAGAATCAATGTTTCTAAGACACCAGATCAGTTCTTCTTAGATGGTGTTGTATCATGTGATTTGTTTGAGAACAATATTACAAGTCCAAGCTTCGTCAATGGCGTAGTTGGTGATGTAGATAGATTAATCTGGCCAAGTGATAAGAATATCAATTGTGCTTCTGAAGGTGGTGCCGAAAGTACGGATCCTGCTTTTACAGATAGACCTACTTATTCTGGTGAAGATGATGATTGTCACAACTTGTTACAAGGATACGAAGACAAGTTCCACTACAATGATCCTAACAACTGCTACACTATATTGAGAACTTGGTCAGTTTATGACTGGTGCCAGTACGATCCTAACTCTGGATCTTGCCAAGGTGTTTGGACACATGTTCAGGTAATCAATGTAAATGACGACACTCCTCCAGTAATTACTTGTGGTGATGATGTTACTGCTGAAGCGAATAGCGCAGGTTGTGCTACAGGTGACGGATGTAGTGGTACTATTTCATTGCCAGTCGAAGCAGAAGATGCTTGCGGTGGTGAAATCACTTTCACTTACGAAATTGATGCTTTCTGGGATGGTGTAAACTTCAACGCTGATATTACTGGCGAAGGTCTTGCTGATGGTGAATACCCAGAAGGTAAGCACAGAATTAGATATACAGCTGAAGATGCTTGCGGTAATACAAGTTCTTGCATGTACACTTTCGATATCATCGATGTGAAAGCACCGACTCCGATTTGTGTTGCATTGAACTCTGTTACTATGGATGAATCAGGTTCATTAGAAATGTGGGCTTCTGACTTCGAATCAGGTAGTTCATGTGATAACTGTACATTGTACGAAAACTTACAATGGAGAATTAGAAAAGCTAATGATCCTACACCACTTCCAGCTGACTTAACAGCTGATGATCTTCCTTCTGCAGTTACATTCACATGTGCGGACGGTGAGATTGGTGGTAATGAAGTTCACATCTACTTATTCGATGAAGCTGGGAACTATGACTTCTGCTTGACAGGAATCAACATTATCCCTGGTAACGACGATTGCTTAGATGGAGGTCCTGAGATGTTGAACATCGCTGGACACATCGAAACAGAAGATACAGATATGGTTCAAGACGTTAACGTTGACGTTAGTGGAATGAGCTCTAGCATCTTTACTACTGGAACTAATGGTTTATTCAACTTCTTGAATGCTGCTGCACCAGGTGGTAACTATGTTGTAACTCCTGAAAAGGATGTTGACTTCCTAAACGGTGTAACTACATTTGACTTAGTATTAATTAGCCAGCACATCTTAGGAGTTCAAACTTTGGATTCTCCTTACAAGATTATCGCTGCTGATGCGAATAAATCAAACACTGTAACAACGCTTGACCTTGTTAAACTTCAAAGATTAATCTTGAATATTGACTCGGATCTTGCTCCAAATACATCATGGAGATTTGTAGACATGGACCACTCTTTTGGTAACCCTGCAAATCCTTTTGACACTACTTACCCTGCATTCCCTGAAGTTATTAATATCAATAACATGTCTCAGGATGAAATGGATGCTGACTTTGTAGGTGTGAAAATCGGTGATGTAAATGGAAGTGCTACTCCTAACATGGTATTAGGAAGCGCAACAAGAAACATCGATGGTAACCTTACTTTGGTTGCAAACGAGATGAGCATCTCAAGAGGTGAAGCATTTACTGTAGACTTTACTGCTGACAACTTCGAAAACGTATTAGGATACCAATTCACTTTAGACTTCGATACAGAAGCAATGGATATGGTTGAAATTATTCCTGGTACATTAAAAGGATTGACAACTGATAACTTTGGATTAGCAATGTTGAACGATGGTATCATCACAACTAGCTGGCACAATGCAAAAACAGTTTCTGTTGAGTCTTCTGAAGTATTATTCAGCATTGAATTTAAAGCTATTTCTGATCTTAAGTTGAGTGACGTAATCAGTATCTCATCTGAGGTAACTAAAGCAGAAGCATACAATGGTGATGCACAATTGCTTGATGTTGACTTAGGAATCAATACTGAAAATGGAGTTATCACTAGCGCATCATTCGAATTGTTGCAAAACAGTCCGAACCCTTTCAAGGGAGAAACTTTAATCGGTTTCACATTGCCTACTGCAACTCCTGCTACACTTAGCATTATGGATGTATCAGGAAAGATTTTGAAGAGAATCGAAGGAGACTTCGTTCAAGGATACAATGAAGTGAAGTTATATGGAGGTCAGTTCGAAGGAGCTGGTGTTCTATACTACCAACTTGATACACCTACTGATACGGCTACGAAGAAGATGATCTTAATTGACTAATCTCTTTTAAGTGTCAGTCGCTTAAAAGGCGGTCTGATCCCGATCCCGAGTTACTCGGGGTCGGGACAAGACCACCAAATTTTATAGATTTTGAAATATTTAAATAAAAATATAAATCATTCAAACCCATGGAAAGATTTTATAATAGTGCAAAAAACATCACAAGTTCGAGTGATGGTTTTTACACAACAATGATTAAAACGGTAGGGCTCATAAGCCCTCAGAAGATGAGAGCAATGGTTCTCGGAATACTAGCTGCATGTTTCATGTTGGCTGGAAGTATAGATGTTTTCGCTCAATGTCAGCCTGCTATCAGCATTGACTTTGATGGTGCTACTGATGAGTCTTGCCAAGGAGCAAATGATGGTACTATCACAGTAGGCGCTTTCAGCGGAATTCCACCTTATGTAATTAATTTATATAGTGGTGCAACTGCTACGGGTGCGCCAATCAGTACAACAATTGGAGACAACTCAACTGTATTTACTGGTTTATCTGGTGGTACTTATAGTGTTGAAGTAACAAACTTTGATCCTAATGCTGGAGTAGGTCCTATTGAAGTTACACTTGATTTTGCTTCGACTATCGGCTTCATGAATGTATTCGAATTGCCTGCAAATGGTGGTGGATATGTTTTTGGAAGTGGATGGGGAGTTGGAGATTTAGTGGCTTTCGATAATGGCGATGGTTCTTTCTCTACTGCACCTAACCAAATCGATGATCCAGATCCATTCTGGTATCAAGGTGGTGGTGGACCAGGTGCACCAGGTAATAAGACAATGGAAGCAAATCTTTACAATGAATCAGGTAGTGCAGCTTTTGCTGGTCAAACACTTGAGGCAAGTATCGAAGTTACAGGAAATTCTTCTAGTTGTGGTCACGAGTCATTTTTATTCATTAGTGAGTTAGATCCTGCAAATGGATTCGCTACTGTAAACACAACAGTTGTGCCTTTGGCTGGAGCTGGTGTTTATATGGCTTCAATGAATATTTCTGCAAGCACAACAAATATTGTACAATGGGGTATCAGAACTGTAGGACCTAATGTATGGTCTACGGATGCTGCTGCTTGTGGTACAGTTGATATGTTGCCAGTTGTTTCTGCTAACACAGTATGCTCTGATGTTGTTGAAGGGATTGTAGTTAACACTGCAGCTACGTTTCCAGCATTTGTTGTATTAGGTGTTGATGAAAATGGTTTAGTAGCTGATGATATTTTTCCAGGTTGTGACAACAACTGTGATGGAGCTGTAAGTATCGTTGCTGGACCTCCAACAGCTGGTCTTGAATATAGCATGGATGGTGGACCTTTCGGACCTAGTAATATATTTACAGGTCTTTGTGGAGGAGCCCATACTTCTACTATTAGATTTGCAGATAATCCTACATGTACGACTACGGTTTCATTTGATTTGGAACCATTAACAGCAACTGCACCTACCGTTACTGGTGCAGCAGCATGCGCAGGTACAACAACTGCAACGCTTAGCGCTACAGCTTGTGATGAAGGATGCGAAGTAAATTGGTACAGTGATGAAATCGGTGGTACACTTGTTGGAAATGGTGAAGATTTTGATCCAATTGCAAGTGGTGCTGTCAATGGAAACATTTCAGGTACTTATACTTTCTACGCAGAATGTGCTTGTAACCCTTGTCTTAGTGATAGAGTTGCTGGTATGTTTACTATTAATCCAACTCCGGATGCACCAATAATTACTGGACCTTTATCTGTATGTCCTGGTGATGCTGCTACATTTACTGTAGAAAATGCTGATCCTACAAGTACATACGAATGGTTTGTTGCTGGTGTTTCTCAAGGAACAGGCGCTCAGATTGATATTACTTTAGAGGATGATGGTGAAGTTACTGTTACGGTAACAGATGCTAACACTTGTGAAGCTTCTGCATCTACATCTATAGCTGTTGAAAACGATCA
>CALFWW010000038.1 GCA_937928575.1 uncultured Saprospiraceae bacterium
GGCACGTTTTATAAAACGTGCCTACTTACAACGTGCCTAATTACATTTTCTAAACATCCGCAACAACCATTGTTTTTGAAATCGTATCGTGCCATCCTTTATCATCATCTCCAAATAAAAAAGACAAAGGCTCGAAAGGAATGAAGCGACACAAAGTTCTTCCTAATATATTCAAAAATGTAGGTTTATCGCCTGATTCCGTTACCACTTTTGTTTTTGTAATCATCTTACCAATCGACTTCCCTGTCAGGAACTCTAATAAACTGTAGTAAATCAATCCAATAATAAAACCAACGAAATAGCTCAAAAATCTGAATCCAGAATCATCCTCTGCGATTCCAAGATTAAATATAACCGGCACAAGCAATAAACCTCCAAGAATGGAAGTAGCAATTTGATCAATTATATAATTAGCAAATCGTTGACCTTTTGTTGCAATATCTAGCGGTTGGTCTGATTCTTCAAAATCTAATATTAAATCGTCTTCTTCTATCATTTTAGTTGGTGTTGGTTTTTATTGACGAAAAATAAGAAAAAGAATGAAAATGAAAGTAATTAAAGTTGAACAACTCGAGTTCCTGAGATCATATCATGCCAGCCAACTGCATTTTGATTGGTCAATACCGAAACAAAATTGAAAGGGATACTCCTACAAAGTGATCTGATGATAATTTTGCCTAAAGTTGGCGGGGCTCCTTCTTTTGTCAAAACTTTTGTGCGCGTCAATAGTTTACCAGGAGACTGACCAAAAAGATATTCAAATGCAGCATAGTAAACCAACATTTGTATCGCCTCCAAAAAGAAATCGGTTAGATCCAATGAAATTCGATCTAACCGTAATCTAAAATCTGAGTTTATTTCAGGAAAAATGCCTGTTACAACTGAAAAAGCGATTCCAATAAGAATCATATCAACCAATCGATTGAAACCTCTTTGGTTGAGCTTGGCTAATTCATATTCTTTTTCCTCCGCTTCAAAGTCAAGGATTTCATCTTCTTCTAACAATATATTTGTGTTTTATCATGAATAAAAGATTAAACGACCTTGTCTGCACAACTCGAACTAGCAAAAGCATCAGGCTTCGCTTTAAAAACAAAGCCCATTCCTAAGATATATCCCATTGCTTCTTTCAAGGCTGTGTTGGATTGGAAATGTGGATCCGTATTGATATCCGCATGCACCTCAAGTGCAATATCATAGGCATCCAATAAATCACAAAGTGCATACGCAATTTCGATTGAATGCCCAACTTCCTTGATCATACGCTCTCGTAAGCTCATTTTAATTTCACTTTTGAAGTTGTGAATAAACATGAACCCACCTTTTTTCTCTCTTAGAAAAACGATTACTGTAGCAAATTCAACCACTTTTCCACGTACTTGAGAGTCCGTACCAATACAGACTTTCAATTTGTGTCCTTGAGCAGTTTCGTCGATAATAGTTTGTTCAACTGCATCTTTGATTGGCAATTCAATCTTATTTCCGTTAAGTCTACGCCATTTCATAATGTAAGGATTATTTGTACAGTAATTTATGCATTTATTTACCTAAATCAAGAAATATAAATGGTCATTTACAATAAAAAACCAATTCTTATTTCAGATTTTAGTCTTTTTTTAGAATTAACACAAGTTTAATGTGCAATAATAAATACCTGAAAGTCAGCTATTCATCATACTAACTAAACATAAAAATTTACCAATTGATTCCCTGTTTCAGCTTTTATTACTTTTATGTAAAATTTTATACTATGCAGATTTTCAAACTACTTCTTACGCTACTATTATTAAACTTTTTATCCTGCAGTGCTCAAGAGAAAGTAAACCACTTAGCTAATGAGAGTAGTCCTTATTTACTTCAGCACAAGTACAATCCAGTAGACTGGTATCCATGGGGAGAGGAAGCACTGGCAAAGGCTAAAAAGGAAAATAAAATGATGATTATTTCCATTGGATATGCCGCCTGTCATTGGTGCCATGTGATGGAACACGAATCATTTGAAGATTCTTTGGTGGCTCAAGTGATGAATGAAAATTTTGTGTGTATTAAAATTGATCGGGAGGAACGACCAGACATTGATGATGTATATATGACTGCTTGCCATCTCGCTTCCGGTAAAAGTTGTGGTTGGCCGCTCAATGCATTTGCCCTACCCGATGGGAGACCATTTTGGGCCGGCACTTATTTTCCTAAAAAAAGTTGGTTGGAAATAATGGAATATTTCATCAAAGATTATGAAAAAAAACCAGAACAATTAGAGGAATATGCAGAAGGTCTAACAAACAACATACAAACAAATGGAACCCTTACTTCATTTTTGACGAGTGATAAAAACTTTACGAGAGAAAATTTAGATGTGGTGGCTGATAATTTCCTGTCCAATATTGACTTTAAAAAAGGAGGAAGAAAAAGCCCTCCTAAGTTTCCAATGCCTAATAATTATGAGTTTTTAATGAGCTACCATCAACTTTCTGGCAATCAAAAGGCACTGGATGCAACAACGGTAACTTTAGACAACATGGCTTGGGGAGGAATTTACGATCACATGGGCGGTGGATTTGCACGGTATTCTACGGACGGAAATTGGAAAGTACCTCACTTCGAAAAAATGATGTACGACAATGGGCAACTGGTTAGTTTGTACGCAGATGCTTATAAGTTGACGAAAAATCCATTGTACAAACAAGTTGTTGAAGAAACGCTGGAATGGGTCAAAAATGATATGACTTCCGAAGAAGGAGGATTTTATTCTTCATTGGATGCTGACAGTGAAGGTGTCGAAGGCAAATATTATATCTGGACAAAGGAGGAAATTCAAGAAATATTAGGAGATAAAATGAAGGCCAGAATTTTTGGCGATTACTACGAAGTAATTCCTGGAGGTAATTGGGAACATTCAAATATTCTTTACCGAAAACAAACCAAAGAGAAAGTTGCTAAAAAACATAACATTACGATCACTGAATTAGAAAAAATACTTGAAGATGGGAAATCCAAAATAATGGAAGCGAGATCCAAACGCATCCCTCCTGGCTTGGATGACAAGGTACTGACAGCTTGGAATGCACTCATGTTGAAAGGATATGTCGATGCTTATAATGCATTGGGAAATGATAATTATTTAGAGACAGCCATAAAAAACGCCAATTTTATAACAACAAAAATGCAAGTTGATGGCGCTCGACTGAATCGAAATTATAAAAACAACAAGTCCGTCATCAATGCTTTTTTAGATGATTACGCTTTGACAATTCAGGCATTTATTGCACTATATCAAACTACTTTTGACGAACAATGGCTCTATAAAGCTGATGAGCTCACTAAATACACCATGGAACATTTCTTTGATGAAAAATCCAAAATGTTTCATTACACTTCTGATTTGGACCCTGCACTCATTGCGCGTAAAATGGAGTTGGGTGACAATGTGATTCCTGGTTCTAATTCCACGATGGCTGAAGTACTCCACTTATTAGGTTTGTATTTATATAACAAGGAGTACACCGAATTGGCCGCACAAATGATGCACAACATGGCTGAAACCATTACTTTAAATCCTCAACCTAATTTTTATTCTAATTGGTGCAAACTATATCTCGATTTGGTCAACCCACCATATGAAGTGGTAGTTATCGGACCGGATGCTGCCGCCAAAAGAAAGGAGCTACTGAAACACTACACGCCACATGCTATTTTTCTAGGTGGTGAAAATGAGGGAACTTTAGAATTGTTGAAGTCGAAATTACAGGATGGGGAGACGATGATTTATGTTTGTCAGAATAAGGTTTGTAAGCTGCCAGTTATTGATGTTGATAAGGCTCTGGGGTTGATTGGAAAATAGTGTGGAGTGATGAGTGTAGAGTGGATTTGTGTTCAGATGATGCTTTTGGGATTTTTATTTGGAAATTTTGGAAAGAGCTGGAGTGATGAGTGTAGAGTGGATTTGTGTTCAAATGATGACCGGGTTTTTTATTTGAAAATTATGTTGAAGAGTTTGAGTGATGAGTGTAGAGTGGCTTTGTGTTCAGATGATGCTTTTGGGATTTATTTGGAAATTTTGGAAAGAGCTGGAGTGAAGAGTGTAGAGTGGATTTGTGTTCAAATGATGACCGGGGTTTTTTTATTTGAAAATTATGTTGAAGAGTTTGAGTGTAGAGTGTAGAGTGGCTTTGTGTTCAGATGATGATCGGGGTTTTATTTGAAAATTTTGGATAGGAGCTTGAGTGTAGAGTGTAGAGTGCTTTCGCACCTTTGGTGCTTTATGCTATTCGGATGGATTATTAACTGGCGTTGTCCATTTTAGTGCTATTGGTACCTTTGGTGCTAAAAAAATAAAGCCCTCCCGAATGAACGAAAGAGCCTTACAATCTTGAGAGAGATTTTATCTTTAGTTGTGATGTACACCTAATAAATAATTTGCACCAACCGTAAAACTGTAAGCCATGTTTACATCTTTGAATCCTCCATTGGTATAGAAAGGCTTGAAGAAGTATTGAGCTGACGGACGAGCAA
Organism: uncultured Saprospiraceae bacterium; assembly: GCA_937928575.1. Classification (GTDB taxonomy): domain Bacteria; phylum Bacteroidota; class Bacteroidia; order Chitinophagales; family Saprospiraceae; genus CALDGQ01. Next base: position 4,513 of record CALFWW010000038.1, read on the forward strand.
ACATTTCGATGTTATCACCAAACATTCTTTTAAATTGTATACCAGCAATTGCTGAAACATTGAATTTTCTCAAATCACTTTGTGCATAGTTTTCAAAATCCAAATCTTCCCTTGGTAATGGCAAGAAATAAACTTCTGGTGACTGGTAAATCATCATGTCACCTTGTGCACCAAATTGAAAACTAAAATATTTAGTATTGATCTTAGCGGTCAAAGGAATTGCAAAAGAATTAATCTTGTACTGAGACTTCTGAATCATCTCCCCAACTGGAGATTCATCGTTGTTTGGAGGAATCGTGTAATGAATATGACTTCCATATTTATTGTACTTTGCCCCTAAGACAAATGATAACAAATCACACGCTTCAAATTCTAGGTTTAATCCGAAAGAATGATTTGTTCCATTAACTCCTGATGAAGAGATTTGCTCCACAACAATTCCACTAGCTTCTACTCCGATAGATCGGAATCCTTGTGCAGATAAAGAGAAGCTCATGATTGCAAATAATGCGACTAGTAAGTTTTTCATAACGGATATATTTATTGTTCTTTAATTCTTTTTAAGTGTTTAAATAAGTGTTCATCAATTAATATTGAAAACTAAGTTTTGTTATCATACTGACACGCAAATAACGCGAATGTCTCTCCAATTAGTGTTAAAATTTCGTTATATATCTTAATTGCTTAATACCTGACATTATTTGGTAAACGATAGTTTCAAACCTCTTATTGTAATTTTATTTCAAATGTCGCTTAATGACAAAATTTTATTTTGCTATTCAGATTGAGTGAACACTATAAAATATCAGCCTAACTAGCTTCTACAGTTAGTGAAATGAGCACCAAAATGCTCGATTAACAAATGTTAAAGTTTTAATTTTTTTGAGGTTGCGCTGAAATTCTGGACAACCAAAGAATTGGCAATATTAAAGTTGATATATTTTCAATCGATCTTCCACTAACATAACGACAACAAAACACAAACGGTTGGGTTTAAAAACGCAAATCGCTAAATTAATTTTTAATAATATTTTTTCAACAGACTGTTTACATGAGGCATTAAATTTACGTCATCATCTTATTAGAAAATAAACAAGTAAGGTAGTTGTCAATTAAAAATTTGCTATTAACACCAGAGATCAATCAAAAATTTGTTAATAATTACCTTACGAAATACATTTACGATCACAAATTGTGGCTGCAAAGCCGTTATAACTTATAGTACCTATTACCTTCAATTAATAGTACCACACAGAATCCTAAAATACGGTATCTTATCTACAGGATATGGTTGTTTATATCGATTTTGCCAAGTTAGGGAGGTGATGAGTATCGAGCAATTGGCCATGTTTACACTCCATAATTCGAGCAGGATGGGAAGCGATCAAACGATGATCATGGGTTGCCATCAGAATTGCGACATTATTCTTTTGAGAAGTGGACATTAATAGATTTAAAATTTCGAATGAAGTTTCTGGGTCCAAATTACCAGTAGGTTCGTCTGCAAGGATCAAAACAGGGTAATTGATTAAAGCTCTTGCAATGACTATTTTTTGTTGTTCGCCACCCGAAAGTTCGTGAGGCATTTTATGACCTGTATTGGCCATTCCAACTTGATCCAACACTTCATCTATTCTTGAATCAATTAGAAACTTGTCTTTCCAACCGGTTGCTTTCAAAACAAATTTAAGATTCTCTTCGACATTTCGATCTGAAAGCAAATTAAAATCTTGAAAGACCATTCCGATTTTTCGCCTTAATAGGTGCACATTTTTATAATGCATTTTAGTCAAATCAAAGTCAGCAACAATACCAGTTCCGACTTTCAATGGTCGATCTGCATATAAGGTCTTTAAAAATGTGGTTTTCCCAGAACCCGTTTTCCCAATCAAATACGCAAATGAACCCATTTCCAATGAGAAATTCACATTCCGCAGTACCGCCATATCATGAATGGAGATTTCCGCATTTTGCAAATATATGATGGATGTTGAAGACATGGTTTGATTTATACCTTAAAAATACTGTATTATATTAAAGAATAATCATATTAGTGTAAAATAATTTCATATTCAATTACGTCTCTTTTATATTAAAATGCTCTTATTCTAAACCCATATGATGTATTTTAGCGTTTAGTATTATGTAAGTGAGCATATGCGCTCAAAACTGAATTTCTCGATATGAAAAAGATACACATCATCGCAATAATAATGATCGGTTTGGCAATTGGTCTATTGACAATGGCTGCTGATGATATGGGTAGTTATGCTACTTTCAAAGAGGCGATGGAAATCCAAGGAAAAGTAAAAATCAATGGTCAACTTTCAAAGGATAAAGAGATCACTTATGACCCTGAAATTGACCCTAATTATTTTAGCTTCTATCTAAAAGACCCATCTGGTGATGAGAAAAAAGTGATTCTTTTGGCAGCTAAACCACAAGATTTCGAGCGTTCAGAATCCATTGTTTTGACTGGACAGATGAAAGGGGAAGAATTTATCGCCTCTGAAATGTTGATGAAGTGTCCTTCAAAATATAAGGATGAGGAAATTCAGATAAAAACGGTTACAACCGCACAAGTAAACTAAACCTACAACTCCCTAACCAACTCAATGGAATACATTGGTGAACATCTCTTACCCGGAAAACTTGGACATTTTTTTACTGTTTTAAGTTTTGTAATTAGCTTGTTGGCTACTATTGCCTATTTCTTTGCCACTCAAAATCGAGACAACGATACCTACAAGAGTTGGAGAAATATAGGCAGAACTTCCTTTATTATTCATGCAATCAGTGTTTGGTCGGTCATTGGGGTTATCTTTTATGTGATGATCAACCAATACTTCGAGTACCAATATGCTTGGGCGCATGTAAGCGAGGACCTGCCCATGCGATATATTTTCTCTGCATTTTGGGAAGGACAAGAAGGAAGTTTCTTGTTATGGATGTTTTGGCATGTGTTCCTAGGATTGATTTTAATGAAAACTGCAAAATCATGGGAAGCACCAGTGATGTCCACCTTGTCGTTGATACAAGCGGTCATTTCTACCATGATATTAGGTCTGTATTTTTATTTTGGAGATGGCGAACCTTTCAAGCTAGGTAGTAGTCCTACCCTTCTTTTGCGCGATGTCATGAATGTTCCAATTTTCAATAATGCAGATTATGTATCACTGATCAAAGGAACTGGATTGAATCCTTTGCTTCAAAATTATTGGATGACGATTCATCCGCCGGTTTTATTTTTAGGATTTGCGGCAGGTGCGATACCCTTTTGTTATGCCATAGCTGGATTGTGGACAAGAAGGCACAAAGAATTTTTACATGCAGTCACCCCTTGGGCACTTTTTGCCGGTGCTATTTTAGGAACGGGAATATTAATGGGAGGTGCGTGGGCATATGAAGCTTTGACCTTTGGTGGTTATTGGGCCTGGGATCCTGTTGAGAACTCATCGCTCGTACCTTGGATTGTTTTGGTAGCTGGTATTCACACCAATTTAGTTGCAAGATCTACGGGCTATTCAATCAAGTCAACATATATATTTTATCTCCTGACTTTTTTATTACTCGTTTATTCAACAACACTTACCCGAAGTGGGATTTTAGGAGATACCTCTGTGCACGCCTTTACGGAAATGGGGCTGGAGGCACAGTTATTATTTTTCATAACGTTGTTTAGCTCCTTGGGACTTGGATTGTATGTAACAAGTGCAAGAACAATTCCTGTTCTTAAAAAAGAAGAAAGTGGTGCCTCTAAAGAATTTTGGATGTTTATTGGTTCACTGGTCTTATTTTTCTCAGCGCTACTGATTACGTTTACCACTTCTATTCCTGTCTTTCAAAAAACGGCTGAATTATTTGGAAAGGATTTGAATATCACCTCTCCACTCGATCCAATTGAACACTACAATAAGTATCAGATGTGGATTGGAATGTTTATTGGAATTCTTGCTGGAGTCGCTCAATTTTTGCGCTGGCGAGAATTCAATTGGAAAGGCAATCAATCCAAATTTGTGAAACATATGGCTGGCTCCTTAGCCGTGTCTGCGTTGTTGTCAATTTTGGCAGCTCAATGGATTAATGTGCAAGCATGGCAGTATAAGATTTTATTGTTTACAAGTGTATTTGCTGTTATCAGTAATTTGGATTACCTGATTTTTTACATCAAGGGTAATTTAAAAATGGCTGGATCAGCGGTCTCCCATATGGGTTTTGGTTTAATGATTATTGGAACATTGGCTTCAGGATTAAACAAGAAATTTATTTCAACCAACCCATTTGCCCAAAAAGGATTGATCGAAGGGTTTACGGAAGAGGACTACATGAAAAATGTGTTGTTGATTAAAAACCGGCCCATGTTCATGAATGGATATGAAGTGACGTATGTCCGAGATAGTTTTGAAAATGTAACTCGTCATTTTGAAGTAAATTATAAAAAGAGAAATGAGCAAGGTGAAATTGAAGAAGAATTTAATCTATATCCAAATGTATTGTTTAATAAGCAAGGGACGGAAATAGCAGCCTACAACCCTTCTACTAAAAGATACTTGCACAAAGATATTTTTACGCACGTCTCATCCCTACCCCGTTCTGATATTGATCAAGCGTACCGGAAGCAAAAAGAAGATAGTCTAAAATACAACTTGAAAGAAATTGCGATTGGTGGAAAAGCAGAAGATGAAGAATTTATCTACGAACTAATCAATGTCAATCGGAAACCTAGTCATGTCGATTATCGTCCACAAGGAGATGATTTACCAATTGGTGTCAAAGTAAAAGTAACTTCTAAAGAAGAAAACAAAGAATGGATTGCGGAACCAATGTTGGTTTTGAGAGGAATGATGTTGTTTAACTATCCAGTAATGATCAGTGATCTAGGATTGAAAGTGAAAGTTCCTGAAGAAATTATTGATCGGGTTTTGGTCGCTGAAGACAATTTAAAGTACCAAGAATTTCAGTTGAAAGAAGGAGAGCGTTTTGAGTTTCGAGGTCATCAAATTCACTTTCAGCGTTTCAATAGACAACCGGAGCATGAAAATTATGAAGCAAAAGAAGGAGATTTAGCAGTCAGTGCAATCTTAAATATAATCGCCGCCAATGATCCTGCTCCAAAACGTGCAGAACCTGTTTTCTTGATTCGTGGAAATCAGCCATTCAATTTGAAAGATGAGGTAGAAGAAATTGGTTTACATTTTAGATTTGCCAACATTGACCCTACAAAAGGAACGATACAATTGATGATTGCCAAAGACGAAAAAGAGAATTCTAATATACCTGTCAAATTCGCCAAAGATGTACCACAAGCCAACTTTATTGTCTTACAAGCCATTGAATTTCCTGGTATTAATTTCTTTTGGCTCGGTGCGATCATGATGATGATTGGGTTGACTATGGCTATGTTTCATCGTTTAAAAACAAAACATGCGACTGCCTAAAATCATCTTAATTGGTGCTGGGAATGTTGGGTATCATTTGGGTATTGCCTTTTCTAAAAATGGAATTCCAGTGGTGCAAGTCTTCAGTCGTAAAAAAGCAAAAGCCAAAACACTTTCTGATAAAATAGGTTGTGCGTACACCACTTCTATATCCAAGCTGGAAACTGATGCAGATATCTACATCATTGCCGTAAAAGATGATGCCATCGAAATCGTCGCCAAATCATTGCAAAAAATTGGTATCAACAAAGGAATCGTCACCCATACTTCCGGAAGTATTCCCACTTCAATACTTGCTCCTTATTTTGAAAAATATGGCAGTTTTTATCCGTTACAAACTTTCTCAATTAACAAACCTGTTGATTTTAAAAAGCTACCAATTTGCATTGATGGCGCAGACAAAAGTATTGTTAGAAAATTAAAACAAGTTGCGAAAAAAATCAGTCCCAACATCCACGAAGTCGATGATGAGAAACGTGCGATGCTTCATGTAGCCGCCGTATTTGTATGCAACTTCGCCAATCACCTTTATCAAATCGGGGATGAATTGTGCACAACAAATAATCTACCTTTCGATATTTTGAAACCTCTCATTGAAGAGACCGCCGATAAAGTGCAAACCATCCAACCAAAAAAAGCACAAACAGGTCCTGCTATTCGAGGGGATAAAAAGACGATAAAAAAACAAATGAAATACCTTCAGCAATTTCCCAGATTTAAAAAGGTTTACTCCTTATTGACCAAAAGCATAAATCCCGATCTATAAATTTACTACTATGAGAATTGTCGGCACTATCGATCATCCTATCTTAAAAATAACTGTTTTCAAAATGGACGAGAAGTTCTCCATTAAATTTGAAAATGGCTTGTTAGAACAAACGTTCAAAATACGAGCAGGCAGTGAAATAAATTCCTTTAAAGACATCCAGAAAATGGTGGACCCAAAATGGTTAAACGAGGTCATGCAAATGTTGCAACAAATGAATCAATCAAAGTTACAAGCTACTGGTCGGTTTTTGGCGGTGAATAATGAGGAGGAATTTGATGATATTATTTAGCTAATGGATGCTCCATTAGCTAGTGGTTATATCGTCTCTTTGGGACTTTGTGGTCACTCAAAGTCTCAAAGGGACGATATAAACTCCAACAAATGGAGTATCCGTTTGTGAAATGAAATATCCGTTTGCGAAATGAAGTATCCGTTTATGTGGTGTGGAGCATCCCTTTGTCCTACTCCTCCTCTTCAATCTTCCCACGCTTACCCAACTCGATCACTTCCAATTTAGAAACCTTCCCGTCGCCAACAGAAAAACGTAGCAACGTGCGCATGTTGTGGATTCCATGATGACCACAAGCTCCAGGATTCATGTGTAAGAAATTATATTGCTTATCATTCATCACTTTGAGGATGTGAGAATGACCACATATAAATAGACCCGGAGGATTTTCTTGAAAAATTTTGGTCACTCGTTTATTGTATCTTCCAGGATATCCACCAATGTGTGTGATAAAGACATCTAAGCCTTCACAATCAAATCGGAGATCTAGCTCATAGTTATTTCTAATAGATCCATGATCAATGTTTCCATAAACCATTCGCAACGGTTTAAAATCTTCTAATTTATTCGCGACAATATGATTGCCGACATCACCAGCATGCCACACTTCATCACATTCTTCAAAATGCTTGAACACATGTGGATCTAAATAACTGTGCGTATCTGAGAGCAGTCCAATTCGTTTCAATTTCTTTCAATTTAATTAATAGGCCTCAAAATTATACAATTCAATAGAATTATATCAATAAAAACCCTGACAAAACGATTATACAAATTGTAGTCTATAATTACGGTTATCTTTGAGAAAGATTTCCGCACTTTTAGACTACAATTTGTATTAGACAGTAAATACCTTTCCCTTGATTTTGTAAACAACAAATGTAGGTTTCAATCATATAAAATCGTTATTTTTGAGCTCTTCTTAAGAAAATTTTATCGACACAAGCATGAAAAAAATACTAGTTGCCAACAGAGGAGAAATCGCTATTAGAGTGATGAAAACAGCAAGAAAAATGGGAATTGAAACAGTTGCTGTTTATTCGGAAGCAGATCGAAACTCACCACATGTTCGCTATGCAGATGAGGCTGTTTTTATTGGAAATGCACCGTCTTCAGAGTCGTACTTGGTTCATGAAAAAATAATTAATGCGGTAAAATCTACTGGAGCGGATGCCATACATCCCGGATATGGTTTTCTGAGCGAAAATGCCACTTTTACAGAATTGGTGAAAAAAAACGGAATCACTTTCATCGGCCCATCTCCACATGCCATGCGAATTATGGGGAGTAAATTAGATGCCAAAGAAGCCGTCAAAAAATACAATATTCCAATGGTCGAGGGAATCGATCAAGCCATTGAAGATGTGGATGAAGCGAAAAAAATTGCAGATGGAATTGGCTACCCTATTTTGATAAAAGCGTCTGCTGGTGGTGGTGGAAAAGGAATGCGAATTGTCAATAAATCTGATGAACTAAAAGAACAAATGGAACGGGCAATTAGTGAAGCAAAGTCTGCTTTCGGAGATGGTTCAGTTTTCATTGAAAAATACGTAAGCTCACCAAGACATATTGAAATTCAGGTATTGGCAGACAATCATGGGAACGTAATTCATTTGTTTGAAAGAGAGTGCAGTATTCAAAGACGACATCAAAAAGTAGTGGAAGAAGCTCCTTCCGCTATCCTGACTCCTGAAAAAAGACGACAAATGGGAGAAGACGCGGTCAAGGTAGCAATGTCTTGTCAATACAGCGGAGCAGGAACTGTAGAGTTCTTGTTAGATGATCAAATGAATCATTACTTTTTGGAGATGAATACCCGATTGCAAGTGGAACATCCAGTGACTGAAATGATTACCGGAGTTGACTTAGTCGAACAACAAATACGAGTGGCAAGAAACGAAAAGTTATCCATCCAACAATCAGATTTAACAATAAAAGGTCATGCGATTGAGTTAAGAATTTACGCGGAAGATCCCACCAATAATTTCCTTCCAAGTATCGGCAAGATTGGAGATTACACTTTCCCAACTGGTCGGGATATTCGATTGGACAGTGGTTATGAATCCAATATGGATATTCCGATTTATTACGATCCGATGTTGGCAAAGTTGGCAGTCTACGGAGAAAACAGAGCAGCGGCCATTGAAAAGATGAGTGAAGTATTAGCCGCATCAAAGATCACTGGGTTAGAAACGACTATCCCATTTGGGAGATTTGTATGCAATCACGATGCTTTTAAATCGGGCAACTACAATACCCATTTTGTGAAAAATTATTTCTCTCCAGAATTGATACAAGCTGATGAGAAAACGGTTGCTGAATTAGCAGCAGTAGCTGGACTGAAACATTATTTGAAAGAACTAAGGAAGTTACGGGTACCTTCTTAGGTTGTTTTTTAAACCTCTAAATTTATTTTTAAATAAAGTAAACAAGCCATAAAAAAAAGAGAAGCCTAATTAAAGACCTCTCCTCAAACTAATTTAATAGTATTATGGCATAAGTATTTTTTCCTATTTCCTGCGCCCTAAAGTACTTTCCTCATTCATGCTGCTACTCATACTTTCTCTGAATTAATTATTTCCAGTGTGTGATTTAGTTAACTCAACTTCATGTGAGGCCATTAACTTTTTAGTTTGATCGGTTGGAATGTGGTCATGTAAATTACATATCGTTCCTGCAGGGTTACGCGCTCCTGCAAGTTTTGTATCTGTATCTGAAGTTGGGTTTGAAGTTGGGTTTGAAATATTTTTAAAAGCACTTTCTTTTGAAATCGCCTTACTTAAAGTATAAGGTTTTGAAACACCGAGTATTGGCTCCATTGTAATTGGCGCAGGTGTTTGTTTTTTCTTTGTTGGAGATTTTACAGGTTTTAATGAAGAAGAAAGTCCGGTGGGGGACTTAATACTTACCGGATCTTTAATCTTCATCTGTTTTGTAAGTCTTTTGATAGACTTAGCAACGGGTATTTGTGTGTTTATTGTTGGAAGTAGTTTTATCTTTTTATCGAGATTATTGCTTACAATTAAATCTCTGCATATTTCTGTTTCCGTATTAATTTCATTTAATACGGAATTGAATTTTGAATCTACTTTAGCGACAGTCGTAAATGAACTTACGCTGTGATTAAAATGAAAGCTATTCAATCCTATATAAAATAAACTGGTCACCAAAATCAATGCAAGGCAGAATGATTTTAGCTCATCAAGAAGTGAATTGTTTCCGTTGGTTTTTTCGTACAACATTTAGAATTTTTCGCATTTAGAACGTGTTCATGGTTTTAAAAATGCGAATCCTCTTAGTTATTTAGTATGGCAAAGATGTGAATAATCATCAAGCTTTCATAGCATTACATCTTAAAAATGTGAGCAATGTGTGTCAGCTACTGCTAACTCTAAGATTTTCAGTAGATAATGGATTTAAGGAAGAGAAATTTCTAGTTTATGGATTGGTGTACCATCACTCCAATTACCCAATGAGCTTTGTTCAGGTGTATTTCCGAAGGCAAAATTACAGTACGTATCATTAAATGCACAATGCTGAAGGGCATCAAATAATTTCCAATAACCATTATAATCAATTGCATCTATTTTCGAAATCCTCAATGCTCGTTTGGTAGTCACGTTTCGATAACCAGAATCCAACTCTTTGTCAACAGCGTATGACTGATTGTGATCCGCACCAATACGAGGCGTGCCATGACTATCTTTGTGTTGACGAATAAAATTTCTATTTATAACATTTTGTGCACTATTGAAAACTAATTTACCAAAACTATCTCCAACCACATAATCATCATCACTTACCATGACAATTAATTTAATATCCGAATCCATTTTTTCATAGGATTCTAATCTACCTCCTTTTAATGGACCCGTGCCCGGAGAACATAACATAACCGCTTTAGGTTTTGGAATATCAAAGTCGCTATAATTAACTGCCAAATTTGAAATAATCACTCCCCCATAAGAATGACCAACAAGAGAAAAGTTATCCCAATTTGCATTAATTGATAAATCATTTTTTAACTCATTTTTTGCATCCTTAATTGCAATCGCTGCATTGCCAGCAAAGTCATCAGGATGGGTTGATAAAATTCCCCGTTGATATCTTGGAAAAATAACCACATTATTTTGCTTGACCAGATGCTTAATCCAACCACCATAAATCATCGGATTCATCGCACCATAACCGTGCATAAAAACAATCACATTCATCGGTTCGTCCGTAACTTCTTTCGGTGTGTACATCCAATACCCTTTTTGAGAAGCACTATGATCGTAAATATTTATTTCGGTGTGGACATAATTATTACTACCAGGTCCAGAGGTCGGTTGATCCGGTTGAATAATGGACTCGGTAGTAAATGAAATGGAAAAAACAAGCGTAAAAAGATAGGATAGTAATTGGTTCATTTTAATGCGTATCGTACAATTTATAAAGACTATAAAGATATTTATTTAAAACGTCTGAAACTTAAATCGGGTTTATCATTAATCTTTATTTAACCTTATTCAGTCGAAAGTTTAGATTGATTATCTTTGGCCATGCGAATTACTCAAACATTTTTATTCACTTTCATCATAACGTTGATCAGCTGCAATGCGACTAAAAAATTACCCGTAACTACTTATGATACGGGGAAAGTCACTTACACGATTGAGATCGATACCGACAATGAAGTCGTCAAAGAAAAATTCGGTACAGAAGCTGTTATTGAATTCAATCAGGATTTATTAAAATTTACCAAAAACGATAAGGGTTCTGGTTTTGAATATCAACTGATCGATTTTCAAAAAAACAATACATGGAATTATCTAAACTTTCTGGATAATAAATTTCGTGTTTTGGAAGATGAAAGTATGCGACCTGAAATCGGTGATCCAGTTTTTCATGACGAATACAAAACCATTGGAGCATTTAAATGTCAGAAAATGACAGCACCAATGGCAGGTGGAGAAATGACCGCTTTTATTACCAAAGAATTAAAGGTCAATTATTGCCCTTATTTAGAGGTTGAAGGTTTTGCGTTGGAATATACTTTGCCATTGCCTTTTGGGGAGGTGCATTATAAGATGTCAAAATTTGAAGCGATCACTCCTACGCTTTCGCTTGATAACAATTACACTACCTATTCATCGATAAAAGAATTTCAAGCCTCTTTGCAGAAAAACACGGATCAGTTAATTAACCGAAAAATTACTGATTTAAATATTCAGGATATCAACGAAAATAATTTTAAGTCCGAAAATTTAATTGATAAAATAACGGTATTTAATTTTTGGTTTACATCTTGTGCTCCTTGTATTACTGAGATTCCGGACTTGAATAAATTAAAGGAAAAGTACATAAATGCACCTGTTCAATTTCTAGCCATCACTTTTGATGATGCGGAAAAGGTACTTCCTTTTTTAGAAAAACATCCTTTTAATTATACCATTTTTACTAATCAAAAAGCATTGGTCAATCAATTAGAAATTCGATCTTTTCCTACTACCTTCATCACCGATAAAAGTGGTATTATTATCCATTCAGAATCTGGTGGGTCATTTTCCATTTTTGAGGATTTAGATACCATCATAGCGGATGCTTTAAAGAAATAATTAAATGTCTGAAAATATAACCGATAAAAATCATCTCACAGGAATCATAGGTTCTGGTAGTTTTGGAACTGCCCTCGCCAACCTGATTGCCTTGAATGATGATGTATTAATGTACAGCAGAAGTCCAGAAACTGTTGACAAAATAAATACAACGCATCGGCACATCAATGTCGATATTGCTGAAAATATCATGGCCACCAACGACATGGAAGCTGTTGCCAAAAATTGCAACCTGATTTTTATAGTTGTGCCTTCAACAGCATTCAGAACCACCATGCAACGGATTGGACCTTATCTAAAACCATCTCATATCATTATCCACGGTACAAAGGGATTTGATATTACTGGATTGACGGAAGAAGAATTGATCGATTCAAATATCGCTCGCCAAAATATACATACGATGAGTGAAATTATTTCGCAAGAGTCGGTGGTTTTAAGGACTGGTTGTCTTTCTGGACCTAACTTAGCTGTAGAAATTTTAGCCGGTCAACCTTCTGCGACCGTGATTGCTTCGCGTTTTACAGAAGTCGTTAATGCTGGCCGACGAGTGTTGGACAGCGAACAATTTCATGTCTTTGGGTCTCATGATATTTTGGGTGCGGAATTGGCAGGTGCTTTGAAGAATGCGATTGCCGTCGGGTCAGGATTGTTAGGTGGACTTGGTTTGGGAAAAAATATCCAAGCTATGTTGATCACGAGAGGTCTGGGAGAAATGGTCTACATCGGCAAAGCAATGGGTGCAGATAGCAAGGCATTTTTAGGTACCGCAGGTATTGGTGATTTGGTAGCAACTGCAACTAGTGAAAAAAGTAGGAATTATACTTTTGGGATGCGCTTGGCAAAAGGGGAAACACTCGACCAGATAAAGGAAACAATGCCTGAATTGGCAGAAGGTGTGCGTACTATCTTGATGATGAAACAACTATCTAAATCTTACAAACTGCACACGCCCATCACGATGATGTTATATAATGTGGTTTATGAAGGTTTTGATATCAGAAGAGCGATTAAATATTTGATGACTTATCCTTATACGGTTGATGTGGATTTTGTATAACAGATAGCGCATGTTTTTCTAACACATAGCACGCATTTTTAACACATAGGGCACAAAGAAACATAGACCCACAAAGCTCTTGTTTTGAGATTTTTATCTGAAACATTTAACATGATGATTACGTTCTCGCGTTACACATAGCACAACATTCACGTGCTCACGTTAGACTATGTGTCCTTCACCTTAGCCACCTTCTTTTTCTTCTTAATGTCCACCGTGTTAAATCCCAGATATTCATCATTATCGACCATTGATTTATAAGTATCTCCTATTGGAATGGGTATGTTTTCGCCATTCCCTCTCAGAATAATTTCACTTCCTTTTCTGGCAATCACTTTATCCTTTGCGATAATGAAACGACGATGCACCCTGATAAATCCAGAATTGGGGAGCAAATTTTCATAATCTTTTAATCGAAAAGACCCATAATAATCAGTGGTTTTGGTGTGAATGATAGGTTCATTTCCATCCCCTTCGAAATAGACGATATCCTCCAATGCGATTATTTTAAAATTATTTTTGGATCCAACCTTGATGTGGTTTTTTGCAAAAGACAATTGCATTTTTTTAAGACGTTCCCGCATTTGTTTTGTTTGAGAACGCATTCTCGATAGCTCTGTCTTTTGTTTATCCAGTACTCTGGAGTACATCATTCCGGTTGAAATCAGACAGGCACCAAAAATGGTAACCGCATTGATTGGGAATGGAATTTTAGTTTTGATATAATGTTGGATTGGAGTGAATCTAAATAAATAAAACAATATACCTGCAAAAGCAAAAGCAACCACGATCGCTGAAAGCAAATACAAACCATATCGAAATACTTTTTGAAAATCTGTATCTAAAATTTTTCTTTTGAGAAACAGAATATTTAAATATACCGGGAGCAACATAAACAAGGTGTAAAACAAACTATCTCTAACAACCACACCAAAAGCATTGACCCATAAGATGGAATCATTAGAACAATTACATGCACTAGTATTCGGATTGAAACATACCATGTAGGAAAGTAAATCAGAACAAGTGTGAGGTGGAATTCCTAATTCGTATCGATTCCACAGAAAAATAGCAATGAACCCTACCGTCAATAGAAAAAAAATGATCCAACTGATAAAATCGGTGATATGCCTCCTTCTCGTCAAGGCCAATAATCTCAATTGATTGGTCGTCAATGGCATGTTTAGCTGTTTTATTTACGAATTGATTCTACCAAAATCTCTTCACATAGGGGCACAAAATAAGCAATTTCGACTTGTGGAAAAGATGAAATTTTACCGAAAATTCATCTTAATTTGACCAAAATCGTAAAATCTTTCAATTTTTTCTGCGCTTCTAATTTAATTAAAAATTAGTCTCAAAAGATGCTTTCCCTCATTTAACTTACAAACTTATCTAAGCTCGGCAGAAGTCTGTATATTTGTGTCGATAAAAACATAAATATGTAATTTATTAGCGATCAGTTTATTAAATACTCTAATAATGTATATGTATTGAGAATATTTTAATATGTTTAAGGTATATTTAAATCAACCTCAAAATTGCTCACTTTTGATTGAATTCGTGTACATTTCGATCGTATCAAAAAATATTTATATAAATGTGCCTTTTTTGATGGAACATTCGTCTATAAAGTAACGTTTGAAATAACTGAAGCAAGCATTAGCTTATGCTTTTGAAGCAAATCGGAAAAACTACATTAATATAAAATTTAAAAATCTGCCCTATTATGAATCTATTTGTCGCTAGCTTAAATTACGACACAACAGCTGAAAGTTTAGAAAAATTATTCTCTCAGTATGGCAAAGTAAGTTCTACTAAAATCATTTGGGACAAAGTTACTAATCAATCTAAAGGATATGGTTTTGTCGAAATGGCCAATGACGATGAAGGTAGAGCCGCTATTGCTGCCTTAGAAGGAAGTGAGTTTGAAGGTCGTACTTTACAAGTTAGAGAGTCTCAACCGAAACCAAAGTCTAACAATGGCCGTGATAGAAATGACCGCAATCGTAACAATGATCGTGGAAGTTATAATAATAGAAATTCAAGAAGCAATAATTATTCAAATGATGATACACCTGCTTCTATCAGAAAAAGACCAAGACGTCCTCGTATCAAAATGGACGAATAAGATAACACCTTGTTATAAAAAAGCCGACCAAGTTTCTTGGTCGGCTTTTTTATTTTTTTAAGCTTGTGTTTTGTACCTTATACAATTTGTATTATACAAATTATAGTCTAAAAGTGCGGATATATTTGGAAGGAAAATTTTTCGAGATCAAGGCAGAAAACGTAGACATAGCCTTAGTCACGGCGAGCCTGCCTGACTGCGCCAAGCAGACAGGGCTTTCTAACGAGGATATCGGGAAATTTTTCTCAAAGAGAACCGTAATTATAGACTACAATTTGTATTAATTACTTTCCATTTTGCAATCGCCAATTAAAACCAAAAAGCACAATATCATTGTAATCCGATAAGGTTTCCAACCGTACATTTTCAAAACGATAGTCATAGACAACATGTAACGACAATCCTTTAATGATATTAAAACCAACTTTTCCACTCAACCAAATATCTTGATCCGCACTTTCTTTGAGCGACTGAAAATAAAATACTTGATAGGAAAAATTGACTTTCTTTTTGGCAAGCGTATATCCATTATTTATTCTCAATAAAAACAAGCCATTTTTACGATTGGCAAAATCTCGGTCACTATTGATAAACTCAAAGCCATTAAAAGTTGAATTTTCATTTGCTATGGCTGCCAAGATGGATAATCTCATTGATCCTTTATCCAATTCAGATCCGAGTCCAATTCCATATTGATGTCTACGTTTTACACGATAGATCAAACTATTATCAAAATGATAAAATACGCCAGGATAAAGTAGCTTCTTGCCATTAGGATAATATTTGAGTGTCGCTAAATCATACCAATTGTCTTCTATCAATCTTGTATTTGTCTTGTTGTATCGGTAAGTAGTTTTGTTTTCCAGATGCCAATTATTGTACAATAAATCTAAATTAAATCCACCACCAATGACAGATTGACTAAACGTGCCTGAAATTCTTCTTCCTGAAAGACTCCAATCCATTTTATAAGTTAACGTGTCTTTTTTACTTTGACCATAAGCAGGAATAGTTGTCATCAATATTCCTAATAAAATTAGAAATGGTGCAAACTTAATGTTGATCATTTGATTTGGTTTTCATTATTATAACAATACAGTTTCAAAAGAATAGCGATTTGAACCTAATCAAATCGCTATTTTTATATAAATTCTATAACTAATGCGTCCTATTTATTCACTTCCTTAAGCAACGCATTCGCAGCTAATTTTCCGAATTTATTAGCAGCTTGAGGACTTGCTCCAGTAATTAATTTTCTATCGACATGACAAGTATTATCTGCCGCTTCATTGATTATGGTAACACCCAATTTGTTTAAACGCTCGCCATAAATCCAAGGCATTTTACCTGGCGTATATCCAATCATCGGTCCTTGTGCATCTACCGCATCAGGGAAAGACGCGATTTTGTACCCATTGTAGATATAAGATTCTTTGTCTCCCCCCAAACTTGCAGCCAACAATGCAGCCGGTCCATGGCAAATCGCCAACATGTGCATATCCTTCTCATGCGACCAATGAATCAATTTATTCAAATCCTGATTCTCAGGTAAACCCAGCATGGCACCGTGTCCTCCTGGAATCATAACAGCGATATAATCTGTACTATCGCTCATTGAATTTTGAACATAATCCTTCAGGCTCATCGGATTTTCAAATTTATTTTTAAATTCTGAATAAATCGATTGGATATGTTTATCCTCTTCTGGCATTGCCCACATTTCAACTTTGACAGATTTCCCTGTTGGTGTGGCAACATCTACTTCGAAACCCGCTTTTCGTAAATGTAATACTGGAAGTAACATTTCAACAGGATGATTACCAGTAGAAAACTTTTCACCATTTGCCATCGTCATGTTTCTTTCTTCCGTACAAACCATCAACACTTTTTTATTTCCAGTATATGGATTTTTAAAAGTGGTATTGTCATAATCCGTTGTTGGAGATGTCGCCAATTTCAATGCAAATGGAGAAGGAATATAGGCTCCCTCATCATTAATGGTCGGTTTTGAGCTGAAGTAAAAAGCTACAAATGCCACTACTATAAAGATGACCAATCCAATTAATATTTTTTTCATCATGATTTTTTAAGCTTTATCTGTTTTTAAATAAAAGTGACTAATTCGTCCATCGGTTTTCTGACCTTGACTAAATTCACCAACCAATCCTTTTCAGCATCTCTGTATCCAACTGGCAGTAAGAGTGTGCTTCGCAAACCTTTTTCCCTTAGCTTCAAAATCTCATCTAATGCATTCGGATCGAAACCTTCCATTGGTGTACTATCAACGCCTTCAGAGGCAGCTTGAGTAATGGCAGCCATAAAAGCGATATAAGTTTGGCGTGCAGCGTGTTGGAAGTTGATTTCCTTGTCTTTTTGTGGATAAGAATTGAGTAGTTGCTGTCGATAATTTTCCCAACCTTCATTTTTAAATCCTCTGATTTCGTTGGTCAAGTCGAACATGTGATTGATACGATCCGCGGTATAATGATCCCACGCAGCAAACACAAATAAATGCGAGCAATCTGTTACAGGTGATTGATTCCAGGCAATTTCTCTAATCTGCTTTTTCACCGTTTCGTTGGTGATTACAAATACTTCAAAAGGCTGCAATCCACTTGAAGTTGGCGCCAATCGGATAGCCTCTAAAATATTATCTATTTTTTCTTGAGGCACTACTTTGCCATTCATAGCTTTAGTAGCATATCGTTGTTTTAATTGATCTAAAAAACTCATTGTATTTTTTTATTTATGAAATACAAATGTAGATCGCATCAACGAGATAAAAATTGATCTATGGTAAGAAGTTAGTTAGCTTGTTGCTCTTTCTTTTCTGATTCTACTAAGGCTCTCTGGAGTGATGCCGAGATAGGAAGCTATTTGATAGTTGGGGATTACTTTTTCAAATACTGCATAATCATTGATGAATTGAGTATACTTTTCTGCAGCGGTGAGGGTTAATAAATGGAGGATTCTATTTTGAAGGGTAGCAATTCGTTTTTCAAAATTCTTTCGTTGGAATGCTTCGAACTGAGGGAATTCTATGTAAAGCTTTTCGATGTTCGTTTGATCGATCATCAAAATTTTGGAATGGGATAAACTTTCAATCGTCACTTTAGATTTTTGGTCCGTATAAATGGTCGTGTAATCACCGATCCACCAATTTTTAACCGCAAATTGAAGCGTGTGCTCCTTCCCATTTTTTGATTTATAAAAAGATCGCAAACAACCGCTGGCCACGAAAATATGTTGTTTCCGAATTGAATTTTCATTCAGAATAACTTCACCTTTGACTACTTTTTTTTCTACAATAATCTCCGATAGCTTTTGCTCAATTTCATCAGAAATATCCATTCCACTTTTTATGTAGTCAATCAGTTCGTTCATTTGGTTTTTGAAATTATTCTATTTTTAAATAACATCTACTATTCATTTCAAATTTTTGTTGTATTTAAAATGAATCGCAAAAGTACTG
>CALFWW010000039.1 GCA_937928575.1 uncultured Saprospiraceae bacterium
ATATCTTCGTTAGAAAGCCCTGTCTGCTTGGCGCAGTCAGGCAGGCTCGCCGTAACTAAGGCTATGTCTACGTTTTCTGCCTTGATCTCGAAAAATTTTCCTTCCAAATATATCCGCACTTTTAGACTACAATTTGTATAATATCCCAAGATTACGTTATTTCTGACAGATACTTCAAAATAATCATTACCAGGATTGATGACTTCGAAATTAATTGTTAGTGCATAAGTTTCCATAGAAGTACATTGCCCCATGACAGTCACAAGATCAAAAATTTCGCAATCACCGCCACCTGTTCTTCAAAATTGACAACAACTACATACGTATTATCACTGTTATAATTATCGATATCACCTGCTAAATTTGAAATCAGACATTCAGAAACAATTTCCGTTGTTTTACAACTGAATGAACAAATGGTACTAATACAGATTGAACCCCAAATGGCGGTTATCTATGGGAAAAATTTATCGATATCTGCGTTGAAAATAAAGTCATGTACTTTTGCAATGCAAGCCAGCGCGGTAACTAAGGCTATGATTACGTTTTTCGCCTTAATCTCAATAAATTTTTCCTCCATATAATTTGCAAGCCCTTTTGTAGTACAAGCCAGCGCGATTTTAGAATACAATCTGTATAACAAGTAGTGCTAGGTAGATTTGTGGGAATACAGGTCCACAAGTTTTACTTTTAAATTGACGATAGAATGTCAAAGCTAAAAGAGCACGTCAAGACCCCTAATTTTTGAAAAAATAAAGGAATTTTCATTCTAACTTATTGGAGTTCTTTTTTATCCTTATTTTTAAGAGTAAAATGCAATTACAGATGAAGAAAAAATTTACCCATTTAACACCTTCCGGGAATCCAAAAATGGTGGATGTCAACGAGAAGAAAGAAACGAAACGAATTGCAATTGCCCAAGCGATTATAGGTTTGACCTCAGAAATTATCGAGCAGTTTGAAAACGAAGATATTCAAACCAAAAAAGGTCCTGTATTTCAAACCGCGATTTTGGCAGGTATTATGGGCGCCAAAAAAACCAGTGATTTAATTCCACTTTGTCATCCACTGGGATTGAATAATTGTGAAGTAAAAATTTATATCAATAAGGCAAAAGAGATTGTCATCGATTGTATGGCGAGTGTTTACGGAAAAACCGGAGTTGAAATGGAAGCACTAACGGGTGCATCTGTAGCAGCACTGACGATCTATGACATGTGCAAAGGATTTTCTCATGACATCACCATCAAAGAAATAAAATTAATCAAGAAAACAGGAGGGAAAAGCGATTTTGAAAGAGCCTAAAGAGAATATCAAACACAGTAAACACGCAAAACTAGTCAAACCAAATGGTGGAGCTATTCATCGGTTGGAATTAGGATTTTTGGGTGCGCCTTGTGGAGTCATTCAAGATCTCTGTACGGATATTGCTGCTCATCTTTCTGATTTTAAAATCGGATATGTGGATGCCGATCATCATCCGGATGAGGAAGCCGATAAAGTGTTTACCTCTAGTTATACCGATAAGCAAAATTTTCATCGTTTTGATACGGACACCAATAACCGAGTAGTCAATCAAGCCGTTTTAAATAATTGTACTGCCATATTCGTTAATGGCAATCATTACCAAACCGCCAGTCAAATCCTCATCCTGAACGAAAAGAAGCGGGAATCTTTAGAAAGAAAATTAGAGAGAGTCAATGAAGTAAAGCTGATCATAAAAGATGAGGGAGTAACAGAAGTATTTGATTATTTAAAAACGCATTTACCTAATATTGACAGCATTCCAATTTGTAATATTTCGGAAATAGAAAAAATCACATCCTTAATCCAACAATTAATTAACGATTCCATCCCACCATTAAAAGGACTCGTTTTTGCAGGTGGAAAAAGCCAGCGAATGGGGGAGGATAAAGGAGCCATTCAGTATCATGGGGTAGATCAACGGGCTTATATGGCGGATTTGCTGAATGGGGTCTGTACGGAAACGATTCTATCGACGCGTGCTGACCAAAATATCAACACAAGTTACGAAACACAAGCCGATTTATTCATTGGTTTGGGGCCATTTGGAGGCTTGCTCACCGCATTCCGAAATAGTCCAAATACTGCTTTTTTGACCGTCCCGATTGATGCTCCTTTGATTGATGCTGACCTAATCAACTATTTAATCCAACATCGCAATTCCAACAAAATCGCTACCTGTTTTTACAATCCTGAAACAAAATTTCCGGAGCCTCTCATTACGATTTGGGAACCACGTGCTTATCCTGTTTTATTACATTGGTTGTCTCAAGGTTATGCATGCCCAAGAAAGGTGTTGATTAATTCGGATATTGAAATGCTGAAGATCGATACGCCCGAAAAATTGATGAATGCTAATACAGTTGAAGAGATGATGAAGTTGAAGGGGATGATAGAGTAGAACGGACATCCTGTCTGTTAAAAAGTCCCAAAAAATAATAAACACATCCTGTCCATTAATAGCACAAAGCTCAATTCATTTTAATCGTAAATTTAACCTGCCTATGCCAGCAACCAGGCACAAAGGAAATATAAATGGAGGACGTTATTTTTTTACCATAAAAGATATTTAAGGACATTAAAGGAGGACGTTTTTATCGTGAATTTTCTCACACAGAAAGCACAGATACAGTGTATTCACAAATTTCCCTATCTTCACTTCATGCCAAAACTAAT
>CALFWW010000040.1 GCA_937928575.1 uncultured Saprospiraceae bacterium
GGCTATTTCTGTAATTAACAATCAAAGGCACGAATCCAAATTTTATTTGGCAAAGTTTTAATTTTTTTTCGTGTACATATAGTTATATTTCACTTTCTTTTAAAACTAAAGATTAAGGTTGTGTTTGGAACTAGTCCATTCAAAAGATAAAACCATTAATATGTGAGTTTACTAAGCAGCTTTTTTAGAGGGAGGTTCTCGTTTTTTTATAATAGCTACAGCATTAGCTGTTAGGTTCCCAAAAAACACCCAGGCTAATTCTGTCGCAAGTGTTCTCGCTTTTATTGTTTCTAATGAATAATGATTTTTTTTATTCCCAAAACTACCTTCCAGCCGAGTAGCTCTTTCTTTACCAAGTGCTTGTCTTACCTGTCTTTTTTGAGTTTTAATTGCCAGGTCTATAGGAGATCTGCCTTTCGGCGCAAAGCAGGTTTGTATGGTATGCTTTGAACAATATTTGCGATTAACATTATTGGCATAAAGTTGATCGCCTCCAAAAAATAGCACTTTACTTTTGAATAAAAAATGATGTAGCCAAATTGTTTTTTTCATTCTAATGCCTTCGTGAAAAGCATTAAAATCCCAATGCTCAATAAAATTTATTCCTCCAATTTGCATTTCATGAACCTTAATCCCAAATTCAACACGTTTGGTTTCTTTTCCTCGAACAATAGGTCTTAAATATGGTTTAGCGAGTGACACTATTCGATCTTTTATCTTAGAATCTGGATTATTAAAATGGAACTGCTGTTGTTTGTAAACTTTCTTTATCGTACCTATCCGAGTGAAAAAATTATTTGATATTGAACATTTTAATAGAGATTGAGACTCTTTTATCATCATTGCTGATATTATTCGAGGAAGGTCATCGAGGAATTTTTTCAATAAATGAAGTAAACTTCTTTTTCTTGCTTGTCGCATTTTATAACTTCTCTTCCGACTTTTTTGAAAGGAAAGTTGTTTTTTCTTTTGATCGTTAAACTTGGATCGAGGCATTTTAATACATGCATATTTGCAAATAATTTTCATTTGTTTATGCAAATATGTTACACAATCCCACAATAGTTTTACGTCCGTAGGATAGCGGACATGACTTTCATAGCAAGTTGCATCTGCAAGATTTATTTTTGTATCCTCCAAATCATCTTTCCATGCTGACACATTACACAATTGAAGCAATCGAAGTATTTTTTCATCTTTTAAAAATTCTCCTATTCTCATTCGCCAACGACTTACCACTCCAGCGTCTTTGATGTGCTGTCCAAGCGGTATTCTAATACCACAAAATAGTTGCAGCATCGGATTATAATTTAATTGTTCGATCAATTTAGCATCACTTATCCCATTATAATAGGCTTTAAGAATTTGAAGCGCAATGCCACCTTGAAGATCAAACCATGGCTCGGGCCCAGTCCTTGATCGTTTGTAAGGTATTGCAGCTTCATATTTATCAAAAGGTATTGCCGAATGAAGCTTTCCAAGTCGATGTTGTTTGAAAATTTTCCATTCAATAGATCTGCCATCATTTACAGAGAAAAGTTGGTTTTCCAAATCTTATTTGGTTTATTTGATTAACGAAAATTTTTATGTCCCCGAAATTTAGGCTTTTTAGCCTGTTTCGGGGAATTTTCGATAACAAAAAATTGCCTAATACACTCTATTTCAGCGTATTAGGCAATTTCATTTAAACCCTACTAATACTCATCTAAATTTAAGAAATGGGCGGTCTATGTGGTTCTATGTTTCTCTGTGGTCTTTGTGGCAAAAAAACGTGCTCTTTGTGTTATAAAACTCCTCACATTAAGGTCTATGTGTTAAAAAAACGAGCTCACTTTTTCTCACTAACCAACACAAACGCAGGAGGCAAATTAATCGCCACAAAATTCACATCTACATTTCCAAAAACACCTTCGTATAATTTCTTGGTCAAAAGGGAATAATGCAATTGGATAAAAAGACCACCTGGTTTTAATTGCGCAGCACAAGTTTCAACAATCCTCAATGCTAAATCATCTGGGAAGGCAACGAAAGGAACGGCAGAAACAATATAGTCTGCTTTTCCAAGATTTAACTTCGTCAAATATTCCTCAATTTTTTCAGCAGAGTCTTGTACCAAATTAAAATTAGGATGCTCTATCTGCTCAAGAATTTTGCAGAAGTATTCATTCACTTCAAATGAAACCAGTTGTGTATCTCCCTGGAGTGCATCCAAAATATGATGCGTGATGACACCATCACCAGCGCCAATTTCTACAATCGTTTTAGCTGTGGAAAAATCAACATGGCTGATCATTTCTTTGCAGACAAATTTGGAACTACGGGTGACGGTTCCGACGGTCTTCAAATTTTTGATACTTTCCTTAAAGAATTCAATCTTTGGATTCATAGTATGTTTTATATTGGAACGCTAATATGAGATATTTTCAATCGTTTCCAATGCTAAAAAGCGAAAACTATAAAAACTATTATTTATCTCTCGACAGATAGGATAAGTAGTTGTACAAATCTGTGTACTTAGTCGCTAAAGAAGAAATTTCTAATGGAGTAGCACGTTTGCCATTAATGTACGGCACCACAAACGCTTCTGTGATTCCATTGGATTCTAATTGCTTTTTCAATTGATCTGCTTTGAAAAAATTCTTAAACAACCCAACCGTATAAGCGTAATTTCGCTCGCTGGCAGTTTTCTCAATCATTGGATCATTGTAGGATGTGAAAAGTTCACTTGTATACATTTGTTTGAGCGATGCCATTTGTACTTTGTAGGATAAGCCTTCGACATAGTTGTTGTATCCCTTTAGATAATTTTCAGCCATGTCAAAAGGTACATTCGGCAACTCATAAGAAACGTTGACCATTGAAGTTTCTGCATTGTGCAATTTTATGTCAATACGGCGATTGAATTCCTTTCCACGATTATTCGGATTTCCATTGATGGATTCTTTGGCTACTGGATAATTCGGCCCCAATCCTTTTATCAATATCCGATTGGAAGTAACACCGTTTTTGACTAAATAATCAGCAACTTGTTCTGCTCTTTTTATTGAGAAATACAAATCAAAATTGGTTGTATTAGTTCTGTTAGAATGGCAGTTTAATTCTACAGTGATACCAGGATTATCCAACAATATTCTCCCTAGTCGATTCAATGACTTCGAATTGATCATATTTAAAACATCATTGTCATCATTATAGTAAAGTGGTGTCACTTTGTAGGCTGTGACTTCAGAAGTCATCGTTGGATCATTGAATGAACTCCCAGTAGAGGTATTTCCATTTGCAGAAACGGATGCTAAATTATTTGCAAAATAACTGTTGTAAAAAACAGAATTTTTGGTGGCTGCTGCCAATTGTTCATTTTGAGCAGTCGTAAAATAGGCAATGAAAATATCCCGTTTCCCATAGCTATCTTTATTCGAAGAAGACAAATATCCACGCATTGCATCTTTTGCTAAACAAAAATGAGTTTCATCTCCCGCTGAATTAATAGGTATCCCAACATTAACTCCTAACAACCAACGCGCACCACCTGCATCATACTTCGATTTAAAGATATCGTAACCACCTACTGAAGCGGTACTATTGGAACTGTAATATAATGTTCGACCATCTTTTGCTAAAAATGGAGTGATTTCATCATAAGGCGTATTAATTCCAGGTCCAAGATTTCTCGGCAATGACCACCTATTGTTAGAATATTTAGAAACATACAAATCACTTCCTCCAAAACCACCTTTTTGTCGACTGGAAAAAATCATTATAGAATCCGCAAAGACATCCATACTGACACTTCCCTTGTGCGCTTTTAATGGTCCTTCAAAATAGGATGGGGGTCTTTTTATTCCATCGTTGGAGAAGGTATCGACGTACACATGTCCGCTAAAAAGATCAGGACTTTGAAACATAAACATCACTTGACCTTTATTAGAAAAATCAAGGACTTCATCATTATCACTTGTATTGATGAAAGCACTCATTGGTTCTACAACCGTCCATTCACCATTGACAATTCTGGAGGAAAAAATATCTGCTGCGTAACTTCCGAGTCGTTCATCTAACTTTCCTTCTAATGTTTTTTTTCCACCCATATTTCCTGGACGACGAGATGAAAAATACATTCGATCTTCAAAATTTGGAGACAGTACCATCCCATATTCTTCGTCAGGAGTATTGATTTTTTCACCCATATTTTCGACAAATGCAATCTTCTCTCCTACTTTTAAGCGCATCCCATTTGCGCATCTCTTGATGTCATCTTTGACCATGCCTCGCTGCTCATGATCGGACTTGGTTGTTTTTAGAAATTCTTTATAATATCGAATGGCTTCATGGAAGTCATGATCCATGTGATAGGATTTGGCTAAATAATAATACGCAATAGGATCTGCTTTCTTGCTATTTTGAACCAAATGGTTGAAATACTTTTTGGCTCCAGAAATATTATTTGAATAAAGATTGCTGACACCAATCATCATTGCGACGTCTTTATCGCCTGGTTTCATTTTTTGGTACTTGGATAAAAACCGCAATGCTTCTCGATACTGTTGGTGATCATAACATTGTTCTCCCGCTGCACGAATTGCTTTTGCATTTTTCTGAGCCGAGACTACTCCACTAGATACAATGAAAATTAGGGCCAAGAGTGTTAGTCTGAAGTTCATCATTATTTTATTTGTGCGTCAGGATTTGCGTAAGTGTTTTTGGTTTAGATTTCGATTCAAAGAAAACTTGTCTCCATTGTTTGATGTATCGCAAAGTCCGACGTGTATACACAATAGGATACAATTTCAACTAATCATTAGTTAAAAAAATTGTACACAATCGAATTAGATCGATTGCTTCGTGTCGAATGCCTCTAAATAATCGCCAATTCTTCGAAGGAAAGAACCTCCCAAAAATCCATCGACTACTCTATGGTCATAAGATAGAGACATAAACATCATCTGGCGTATTCCAATTAAGTCTCCGTGTTCTGTCTCAATTACTGCTGGTTTTTTGCGAATTGCACCGACAGCAAGAATTGCTACTTGAGGTTGGTTGATGATCGGAGTGCCCATCACATTACCAAACGTTCCAACATTCGTTAATGTGAATGTGCCACCCTGAATTTCATCAGGTTTTAATTTATTTGATCTGGCTCTACCCGCTAAATCATTGACACTTTTGGTCAATCCGAGCATATTCATGGTGTCTGCATTTTTGATGACAGGCACAATTAAATTGCCGGAAGGTAAAGCTGTTGCCATTCCAATATTGATATCTTTTTTGACAATGATTTTATTGCCATCTACAGATACATTTACCATCGGGAAATCACGAATTGCTTTGGTAACTGCTTCCATAAATATTGGAGTAAACGTAATTTTCTGTCCATATTTTTGTTGGAATTCTCCTTTCACACTGTTTCTCCAATTCACAATTCCAGTGACATCGACTTCTATAAATGATGTGACATGAGGTGAGGTATGTTTGGACATCACCATATGGTCCGCAATCATTTTTCTCATGCGATCCATTTCTACGATCTCTACATTTCCAGAACCGGAGACAGCATGCGTTCCATTAGGAGTTGGTGGTGCACTTTTCGTGCTTTGTTTGTTAGAAGTTGCCGCTTGATGAACACTTCCTCCTTTACTTTGCCTATTGGATACGAAAGCCAACATATCTTTTTTAGTAAATCTCCCATCTTTACCTGTACCCGTCAATGCATCTAATTCTACTAAACTGATATTCTCTTGCTTTGCAATATTTTTCACGAGAGGTGAATAAAATTTTCCAGCACCTGAAGAACTCGAAGCCATTGATGTTGTCGGTTGAGGAGCTGGAGATGAAACGGCAGTAGTAGCTGGTACTTCTTTCTGACCATTGCCGTTGCTAGCTGGTGCTTCGACTACGGATGGAGTTGGCACAGTATCTACAGACTCACCTTCTGTTGCAATAATTGCAATGACTTTTCCGACTTCAACAACATCATTCTCTTGAAATAAAATCTTTGCTAATGTGCCTGCTACTGGGGAAGGAATTTCGGAATCTACTTTATCGGTTGCGATCTCCAAAATCGTTTCATCTAGTTCTATGGTATCACCGACATTCTTTACCCATTTAAGGATAGTTGCTTCGATAATACTTTCGCCCATCTTAGGCATGATCAATTCGACTTGAGCCATTGTTGTTGTTTTTGATTGTGTAAAACATAGACAAAAATTAGATTCAAATTTATCCGAAGTTTTACACCCATAAAATTAAGGGTTTTTCTTATCTATTAAAAATTTATATAAGAGATTAAGAGCCATATTTGAGGTGTATTCTATGTTCTTCAAACGATGCTTTCCTAATTGTAATTTCAACGTTTTTATTTCTTCCTTATTTCCAACTGCAATCCAGATGGTACCTACCGGTTTATTTGGTGTCCCACCTGTTGGACCAGCAATTCCACTGGTTGCAATGGCAAAGTCTGTATTCAAAAGCTTTAGACTTCCTTGCACCATTTCTTTGACGGTTGCTTCACTGACTGCCCCATGTTGTTCGAGCGTTTTTTCGCTGACACCTAATTGGTTTATTTTGACCGCATTTGAATAGGCAATCACACTTCCATTAAAGTAGGCGGATGAACCAGAAATGCTCGTCAATCGATGGGAAATAAATCCACCAGTACAACTTTCTGCTGTGCTTACCGTCATCTCCTTTTCAACTAACTTTATGCCCACCACTTCTTCCAGACTAATATCCTCAATTGCGTATACGATATCGGAAATTTCAGCTTCTAATTCTTTTACTTTTTTATCGAGAATTTGATTCAATTTCGTCTCACTTTCATGCATTCCTGTCAATCTTAATCTAACATGACCTAGATTGGGAAGGAAAGCCAGTTTTATGAAATCTGGTAAATTGGATTCAATCTTTTCAACTCTTTCCGCAATTCTAGATTCACCCATGCCAGCGGTTCGAATGGTGCGATGCGCAATTGGAGTGGTTGAAAAAAATTCCTTGATTTTTGGGAGTACATGATGCTCCATTAGGTACTTCATCTCATATGGGACACCGGGCATCGATATCAGTACTTTATTGTTTTTATCAAACCACATTCCTGGAGCAGTGCCCATTTTGTTATAAAGCAAATGAACATTGGAAGGCATGTAACATTGTTCCCGATGTGCAGGGGTTGTAGTACGACCGATGTGTTTGAAAAATTTCTGAATTTTCTCCCAAGTTTCATCAGAAAATTTCATTTCAACCCCGAAATAATTAGCAATTACTTTCTTGGTGATGTCATCTTTTGTAGGTCCCAATCCTCCGGTCATCAATACCAAGTCACTTTCATTCATACTGTTTTCTATGGCATCAAAAATTTCTTTTTCTCCATCTCCTACCGTTACAATTTTGCTGATACGAAAGCCGTGTTTGTTGAGTAATTGACCAATCCATGCTGAATTGGTGTCAATGATTTGACCGATTAAGATTTCATCCCCTATCGTTATGATTTGTACGTCCATTATTTGTTATATGCTACCTCTTTTAAATTAAATGTTTGCATGGTTCCATATTCATCTTCAATTCTAATTTTCCCTTCTTCAGTGGTGGAACGGATAATTCCTTCAAATGAATGACCATCACTTTTGGTAAATTGAGTCGGAGTATTCAACCGATATAAAGCGTTCAAATATTTCTTCTGAATAATCTTCAATTGTCCTGATTTCAATAAAAAATAATTGCGCTCAACCTGATCAAATAATTGACCCGACAATTCATCCAAATCAAAAGTCTTTTGCGTTTCGTTTATCAAAGAAGTTGGATTTGGAATTGATGTTGAAAAATAAGCTTGATTGATGTTTATACCAATACCAACAACACTAGACAGTAACTGTTGACCTTGAATTGAATTTTGAATCAATAATCCAGCAACTTTAAGATCGTTTATATAAATGTCATTGGGCCATTTGATCTTGACACCAGAATCTATATAAGTGCTGATAAATTCCCAGACAGCCACTGAAATTGCCTGGTTTAATTGAAAACCAGCTCTTGCCTTCAAAAAGGTTGGATAAAGAATTATACTTAAAGAAATGTTCTTATTTGGCTGACTTTCCCATTTGCTGCCAATTTGACCGCGCCCATTAAGCTGATTATAGGTAGATATGGCAGTTCCTTCCGTTGGATTGCTTTTTGATATTATATTTAAAGCGTAGAGATTGGTTGATTCCAATGCTGGAAAATGAAGGAAAATATTGTTCTGAAATTTGAGAATGGCATTAGTACTCAAAAAATTTTATTTTGTATCTTTATTTGTTCGAAAAACCATCAATTGATCTGATTTCTAATATTTTACAAAACTAACAAAAACGCAATTTGAATTCACAAAAGGGAGCACAACAAAAAGACATTTCAATCGAAGCATTCTGTGATTTAGTCGTCGATGGTTTACAGGATAAGAAGGGAAAAAATATTATAAAATTAGATTTAAGACACTTGGATGACGCTCCAACTGACTTTTTCATCATCTGCGAAGGTGATTCCAACACACAAGTAAAAGCATTAGCGGACGGAGTTTACGAAAAAATTAAGAAAGAATTAGGCATGATTCCATCACATGTAGAAGGAACTCAAACGTCACTTTGGGTTTTAGTAGATTATTTTGACGTAGTTGTTCATGTTTTTTATCGAGAAACCAGAAAATATTACGAATTAGAGGACCTTTGGAGCGATGCACTTTTTACAGAATACGATAATTTATAACTGTATATAGACATAAACATGGATTATGTCGAATTTCTAAAACTTTTCCATGTACTTAAAACGTTTACCTATCAGTACCAATTACTTTAATTGAATTAATGGAACGAAAGAAGAAAGATAAAAATAACAACTCAGGAAAATTCAACACTTACTGGATTTATGGCATCCTTGCTTTATTTCTTTTAGGTTTAAATTTTTACACATTAACCCAAGGCACAACAAAATCAATAAACTGGGAAAAGTTTAAAGAGTATGCGTTGGATGGAGATGTCAAGAGTCTAGAAGTGGTTAACAAAGAGTTGGCTCACGTCTATATCAAAGAAGATCGATTGAGTCTCGATAAGCATAAAGAGGCTGCTGAAAATAAATTCAACAGACCCAATTATACTTTCGAAGTCGGTTCTTTAGATCGCTTCGATGAAAAATTGGAAAACCTCAACAAAGATTTAGCTCCAGAAGATCGGGTGGAATTCAAATACGAAACAAGACAAAATTGGCTTGGCCCTCTATTAAGTTGGGTGCTCCCGATTTTATTAATTGTGGGTATTTGGGTATTCATCATGAGACGTGTAAGCGGTGGAGCTGGTGGACCGGGTGCGCAAATTTTCAACATCGGAAAATCCAAAGCAACTTTATTTGATAAAGGAACTAAAGTAACGGTGACGTTTGCTGATGTTGCTGGATTGAATGAAGCGAAGGAAGAAGTAATGGAAGTCGTGGACTTCTTGAAAAGTCCTAAGAAATATACTTCTCTCGGTGGTAAAATTCCAAAAGGTGTTCTTTTGGTTGGCCCTCCTGGAACAGGGAAAACATTGTTAGCAAAAGCTGTTGCAGGTGAAGCAGGTGTGCCTTTCTTTTCTATCTCTGGTTCTGACTTCGTGGAAATGTTTGTTGGAGTTGGTGCATCTAGAGTTAGAGATTTATTTAAGCAAGCGCGTGAAAAAGCACCTTGTATTGTGTTCATCGATGAGATTGATGCAATTGGTCGTGCTCGTGGAAAAGGTTCTATGCAAGGAGGAAAT
>CALFWW010000041.1 GCA_937928575.1 uncultured Saprospiraceae bacterium
AATTGATTGCAGTTTGGTTATTCAATGCCATCAATGAACGTGCTTCTTCTTTAATTATTGAAGGGAAAAAAGTACAGATTGATTTGGTGGAAATTAATGCAGCAATTAAGCGGACTTCATTTGCTGGGTTGGAAGCACCGAAAGGAGGAGCAAGTGGTGAAAAGTTATAACTCCTTATAAAAGAAAACATATTGTTAAGTAAACAGTTGGTTTATTTATTGGATACATTTTAGGCAAAACTTAGGACATTTCTTACAAGCCTTTTTCTTCTTCTTTTTATATTTCTTGCAGCATTTCTTTTTACAGCACTTTGGCATTTGTAGTGTGATTTTTTTCTGATGTAAATAAAAGTATAACTACTTAATATCTTCAACATTATAAATAATCCGTTTTCTTTTTTGTTCACCAATTCTCACCATTTCATCCGCACCGCTAGAAGGACCGCCAATGCGGAATACAATATCACATTTGCTGATCAATCGAATGGCAACTGGATGAAATAATTTATTCCAAATTTCATCACCCATTTCTTTGGAGCCTGCTGTTTCGATTAATGGGAGCGCAAACCATTCTCCTAAAACAGGCAAGTGTCCCATTTTGTAAATTTCCAAAGCCGTGTTGTTCATGTCATCTACATTTTTTTGGATCAATGCAGGATCGTCATTTGTACCAGAACGATAGGGACCAGCTATTAAGATCATTAGTGGTGATGATGTATTCATATTGTTATATTAATTAAAAAATGTGAAGGTTAAAATCAAAAATCGAATTTGACAGCTAAATTGGGGAAAAGCTTTTCTAGTTCCGCTTCTTCCCATTCGTCTCCTTTTGGATCAGCTGGATGAGCGACAGCGTTGGCAGGCATTTCTTGACCAGTTTTGTTTTCATAAGCGGTGAATGCGAGGTAACTATATCCTTCCATTTCCATATCTGGTTCAAGATGTTCATGTTCTGAAAGACTGTCGGGATTCAACAATGCTTTTTCATAAACTTCTCTACCTTGACCAATTAGCCAACCCCTGAAATCTGAGAAGCAATCATCAGAGCATCCACCATTGATCATGTAGGCTGCTCCCCATAATTCCCAGGTATATGCGTTACTCATTAATGTGGCAAAGTAGTTGTCGAAATCGATAATTTCTCGTGGAGGCAGTTCCTGCAATTTTTTAGCTAAAAGTTCTTGTTGATCTGTGGGGTCACCACCACTTGCGAGATTGGTTTCAGTCATTAAGGTCCAAAAGTTTTCTTCAGTCATTGTTTAGTATTTGTAGTAGTTGATTTTCCAACATTATAATCGCATGCCTAGTATATCAAGTTTGTTAAACAATCCTACACATTAGATTCCAACACTTTTCTATCCTTGATATGCAAATATCGTTCAATTTCTTGCTCCAAATATTTTGCTTTAGATAAGTTTTTGACCGTGACCAATTTTTCATGAATCTGACCAGAAGGTTTATTGATAATCATAAAAATAGTAGCATAATTGCTCCCTTCAGCTACATGATGTTTGATATACAACTGATCAATATCGATGGTTGGAATGGTTTTGTCTTTTTTGAAATTTTTCGGTTGAGAGCGAATAGACATTTGATTGCTATTGATGTCTATGTAAGTTTTATATTTGGAGTAATTGAAAGCTTTATAAATAAAATAAATGGACCCCAAAGCAAACAAAACAGGAACCCAAAATGGGAATGGTGCTTTTTTGAGATAAATTGCAGTTGTAAGAAATGAAAAAAGGGGTAGTGAAAATAGTCCAATTGCATCCAATGCAGTCATCGCCTGCTGCACCGTAATATTTAAATCATCTTTGTAGAAAAACAAATCAATTCCTTCCGGTCGAAAAAATTCCTGCTTTACTTCAATATTCTTTTTGACATGCTTGAGTTCTTCTTCAATTGAAAAAACGGCATTGCAACCACCACACTTTGCAACACTTTTTTCTAAATTCAAATTATCAGCATTTACTTCTGATTGACAAGAAGGACAATTTATTTTTTGAAATACTTTGGGTAATTCGTTTTCCAGATTGGGTAGTTCTAGCTTTTTTGTTGGTTTGTATTGTTCTTCAGCTTTTTTCATTGAAACTAAAAATAAGAATTAAAGCCTAATTTTCAAAATTCATTTCATAATAACAATGCTTATTGAATTAAATCGACTAGTTGCTTTTTGGCTTCAGATAATAATGTTATTGAGTTGTAACATTAACCACACGACGCGTCGATTGTTAAAAAGATCGGGCAGCACCTAACAGACCTAATAGATTTCGAAAACTATTTGAGTCTACCTGTTAGTTGAACAGAGATCGAGCAAATTTCACAAGTTGAGAAGGAGGACTAAAAAAGCCTCGCCGTTTTAAAACGACGAGGCTTTTGAGTATTATTTGAAATGAGTTTTAATTCAACAATTCATATACACCCGCAATTCCTTGACCACCACCAATACAAGCGGTGACCATTCCGTATTTCTTATTTTGACGACGCAATTCTTCAAAGAGTTGAGTGGATAATTTTGCTCCAGTACAACCAAGTGGGTGACCTAAAGCAATTGCACCACCATTGACGTTGACGATTTCAGGATTCAATCCGGCTTCACCAATTACAGCTAATGCCTGTGCGGCAAATGCTTCATTCAACTCGATTAAGTCAATATCATTTAATTTTTTACCTGCTTGCTTCAATGCTTTTGGAATCGCAGCACAAGGCCCCATACCCATATAAAGTGGTTCGACACCAGCTACAGAGCAAGATGCCAGGCGAGCGATAGGAGTGAGGTTAAGTTCTTTAACAAGGCGTTCACTTACGACCATGACGAAGGCAGCTCCATCAGATGTTTGAGAAGAGTTTCCAGCAGTTACACTTCCTTTCGCATCAAATACAGGACGTAATTTTGCCAAACCTTCTACAGTGGTTGTTCTTCTGATCCCTTCATCTGTATCAACCACAAATTCTCTTTCTTTTCTCTTTTCATCTTCTACCCAAACTTCTTTTACTTTGATAGGCACAATTTGATCTTTGAAATATCCTTTGTCAATTGCATTAATGGCTTTCATGTGAGAATTGTAAGAAAACTCATCTTGTGCTTGCCGGGTAATGTTGAATTTTTGAGAAACCGCTTCAGCTGTTAATCCCATTCCGACAACATAATCTGGTGTGTCCTTAGCGACATTATAATTCGGAGCTAATTTATAGCCCGTCATTGGAATGTTGCTCATGCTTTCTGTTCCACCGGCAATATACACTTCTCCCATGCCAGCACGGATTTTTGCTACTGCAATAGAGATCGTTTCCAATCCTGATCCACAATAACGATTAACTGTCATTCCAGGTACTGATTTTCCCAATGCTCTAACAGAGATCATACGTCCAATTTGCAGACCTTGTTCTCCTTCTGGATTGGCACAACCAACAATAACGTCATCTACCATTTCTTTAGAGACGCCTGGTGTCTTGTCAATTAAGTGTTCGATTACATCCACTGCTAAATCATCTGATCTGTAGTGTCTGAATCCGCCGCGCTTTGCTTTTGCTGCTGCTGAGCGATATGCTTTTACGATATAAGCTTCCATATTTTTATTATTAGTACAACGAGAAAGTAAAATGTCTAATACTAATCTCTTGTTTTAATTATTTAAATTAATTTTTATTGTTGTTTTAGGATCCACCCCCGACCCCTACTTGTAAAAAGGAGGGGAGCCTTTAGTGAGCTCGCGTCCTCACGCCGTACCTCTTCCTTTTTTAGCCTGTCGGCAGACAGGGATACTTCGTGCTAAGTACTTAGTACTTTTTACTAAATACTTAGTACTACCTCCTAATTCCTCAACGGTTTATTCTTCTCCAACATATGCTGAATTCGTTCCATGGTTTTCTTCTCACCACAAAGTGACAAGAAAGCTTCACGTTCCAAATCTAACAAGTAACGCTCGGAAACTTGCTGTGGGCCGGTTAAGTCACCACCACAAAGTACCCATGCAACTTTGTTTGCAATTTTGATATCATGGTCTGATGCATAATTTCCTAATTTCAAACTATGTGCTGCCACATATAATGTAGACAAACCAGCACGACCTAACACGTGAATATCTTTTCTTTCAAGCGGTTGTTGATACCCATCTGTTAAGTGAAGTACTTCTTTCTTAGCTTCTGCAATATTTCTCATGGTATTTACAACAACGCGATCACGTCCTTCTTGTAAATAGTCGAATTTATAACCCTCATAAGCAGAAGTAGCTACCGAAGCCATTGCAATCGTTTTGAATTTTTCAATCAATGTTGGCATTTGGACATCTCCTTCAAAGAACTTATCAGAAGCTCTGACAGCGAATTCTTTAGTTCCACCACCACCTGGAATCAATCCAACTCCAACTTCTACTAGACCAATGTAACTCTCTGCTGCACAGACTGCTGCGTCACAATGCATAAGGGTTTCGCAGCCACCACCGAAGGTATAACCTTGTGTTGCACAGACAACAGGGATACTTGAATAGCGACATCTCATGGTTGTCTTTTGAAACATATCTACCGCCAAATTCAACTCGTCAAATTCTTGTTGATAAGCCAACATGGCAATCATCATTAAGTTGGCACCTACTGTAAAATTCTTATCATTATTTCCAATAACCAATCCTTTCCAACCTTGTGTTTCCGCAATATCAATCGCTTGATTAATACCTTGTAAAACGCCTTCACCAATAGAGTTCATCTTACTCGTGAATTCTAAACAAAGCACTCCGTCACCGATATCATGAAGGATAGTTTCTGATGTCTTATTGACTGGTTTATTTTCTCTAAAAGAATCTAGGATTATATAATTTTCAGTTCCTGGTACTGGCTTGTAAGATTTAGATTCTTTGCAGTAGTATTTGCGAACACCACCTTCCGTTTTGTAGAAAGAGGTGTGACCTGCTTTCGCCATTTCAACTACCCAATCTGCAATTTTATAACCAGCTGCACCCGCTTTTTCAATTCCTTCTTTCACTCCAATGATATCCCAATATTCAAATGGGCCGACATCCCAACCAAATCCAGCACGAACGGCATCATCAATTGCAAATGTTGTGTCAGAAATTTCAGGAATACGATTGGAGACGTAGCTGAAAAGACCTAATAAAGATTGACGAATTAATTCCCCACCTTTATCTTCAGCTTCAAACAATGTACGCACTTTTCTAGGCAAGTCTTCCATCTTTTTGACTGCATCCAAACTAGCCAACTTTGGCCGCTGAGAAGGAGCATATTCTAAAGTATCAAGATTTAGGGCTAATATAACAGGTTTCCCACGCTCATCTCTTTCTTTCGTTTTTTCGAAAAATCCTTTCTTGGTTTTATTTCCTAGAAATTTGTTATCCAATAAAAATTGGAAGTATTTTGGAATTTCAAAAGCACTTGCTTGTTCATCATCTGGACAATTATCTTTGATTCCAGTAATTACTTTTGCAGCAGTATCATGACCAACCAAATCACCCAGTCGGAAAGTTCCAGTATTTGGACGTCCGATTGCTGGTCCAGTTAATTTATCAACCGTCACAATATCCAAACCTAATTCGGCAGTCAATTGATAGATTTTAGCCATTGCATAAACGCCAACGCGGTTGGCAATAAAAGCAGGGGTATCTTTACAAAGTACTGTTTGTTTTCCAAGATATTGTTCTCCATAGCTCATGAAAAAATCAACGACCTCTTGAGAAGTTTCTTTAGTCGGAATAATTTCTAATAAACGAAGATATCTTGGTGGGTTGAAAAAGTGAGTACCACAGAAATTTTTCTTGAAATCGTCACTTCTACCTTCCATCATCATGTGAATCGGAATTCCAGAAGTATTGGAAGTAACCAAAGATCCTTGTTTTCTGAATTTTTCAACTTTTTCGAAAACCTGCATCTTGATATCTAGTCTTTCAATCACCACTTCAATGATCCAATCACAATCACTAATCATATCGAAATTGTCATCGAAATTTCCAGTTGCAATTCTTGAAATAAACTTTTTGTCGTAAAGCGGAGCAGGTTTTGCTTTTAGCGCTGCTTTTAAAGAACCATCCACAATTCTGTTTCTGGCTTTTTTATTTTTTTTCTCCTCATCGGTCAGGTCAAAAGGAACGATATCCAGCATGACCACATCCAAACCAATATTGGCGAAATGACATGCAATAGCTGTTCCCATAACACCTGATCCTAAGACCGCAACTTTTTTGATGCTCCTATTTGCTTTTTTTGAGGTAGAAGCACCATCTGCAGTGGCTGGCTGACTTGTAAGTGTTGACATTATTGTAGTATTAAATTGAAATTAATAAATGTGATAGTATGTGTATTCTTTCAAATTTTATAAAAGAATTGACACACCCTTCTAGAATTTTAGCGAAAATTCGCTTGAAGATATAACAAATATAACTTATGAAGGATACATCTTAGTATAAAACGTTGTACCACACTTTGATATTTAAGTTTCAAGCAAATTACTACTTGTACGTTACATTAAATATATTTGTCACATAAAATGGGGGAAAATCAGTAGATTTGACGACGGATTTATAATTTTTGATAAAATTATGCCGTTTAGACCATCTAATAATTAATATGTCGAGATAGATTTGAGGAAGTCGGTTTGGAGAACAAGGCAGATAGCTGTGTTATTGCGAGTATTTCTAACGTCGTTATCCGAAGTGATTTTGCAAATATATTTGACAATTGTAGTATTACATGGTTTACCTATACTTTTTAACAAACGAGACAAACTTCACATTACATTTCAATTATGCTGAACTTCATTTTTTTATTCCAATCCGATGTTGATGCAGAGGAATTAAGTCAAAGTCCTTTATCTGTAATTATGGAAAGTGGTCCCATTGGGATGGCGATATTAGTGATACTTTTCACTTTATCATTTTTAGCGCTTTACATTTTTATTGAAAGATGGTTTACGATCAAAAAAGCTGCGAAAATTGATGAAAATTTCATGAATAATATTCGTGCAAATGTGGGAGCAGGAAATATTGCTGCTGCCAAAGCATTATGTCAAACTACCGATTCACCAGTTGCAAGAATGGTTGAAAAAGGATTGATGCGTATTGGAAAACCTCTGCGTGACATTGATGCTGCTATTGAAAACGTTGGTAACCTTGAAATTTTCCGACTTGAAAAGAATTTATCAAAATTGGCAACGATAGCTGGTGCTGCTCCAATGATCGGATTCTTTGGAACGGTAACAGGGATGATCCTCGCATTTTTTGAAATGGCTACTGCAGATAATGTTGGTCCACAAGTATTAGCAGGTGGTATTTATCAAGCACTTTTGACAACGGCATTTGGATTGCTAGTTGGTATCGTTGCGTTTGTTGGATATAACACTTTAGTTGCGATGGTAGAAAAAGTGATTTTCAAAATGGAAGCATCGACTGTTGAATTCATGGATTTGTTACAAGAACCTAGTACCGTTTAAAAAAAAATAATTTCGATCTCAAATGGGAATGAAAAAACGAAATAAGGTAAGTGCAGAATTCAGTATGAGTTCATTGACTGATATCATCTTTCTGTTGCTGATATTTTTCATGCTGACCTCTTCTGCGATTCAGGTAAACATCGATATACCGACGGCTACTTCTAAAACGGTTGCGCCAACTTCCATTCAAGTTCAAATAGAAAAAAATGGTAGAATGTCTTTGAATGGTTCGAAAATAACGCAATCCAAATTATTAGGACGAGTGAATTCTCTAAAAAGAGAACAAGAAAATAAAGAGAACGCGACCATCATGATTATTGCGGAAAAGGGAGTGCCATGGAGTAAAGTCCAAGAAGTAATGACAATCGCTGCGACCCTGAAGATGAAAGCAATCATCGCAACACAACCTCCCAAAACTTAAAAGAGTAGAAGAATGGGAATGAAAAAACGAAATAAGGTAAGTGCAGAATTCAGCATGAGTTCACTAACAGATATCATCTTTCTGTTGCTGATATTTTTTATGTTGACCTCTTCTTTGGTGACTCCGAATGCCTTGAATTTGAAATTGCCAGGAAAATGGAGTGGTAAAACTTCTAATACCGAACCAACTTCTGTGATGATCACTAGATCCGGTCGGTTTTTTATGGATGGCAAAACACTTTCTGCCACTAAAATTGAATCAAGATTGATCTCAAAATTCGGAAGTAGTGGAAAAAGTAAAGGTGCGATTACCATTCAGCCAGATCAAGGTTCGCCGGTAGAATCAGTTGTTACCATTATGGATATTGCGATGCGAAACCAAATTGATGCGATTCTTGCCTCAGAACCGAAATAACAAAGGTTAAATTTTATCCAAACACATATCTTACTGAACCACATCTAACTAATTTTCCGTTTATATGTACAACTAAAAACCAGTCCCATGGATACTTCAGAGTTAGATTATCAAGACGAAGAAAATAAAAGAAAAGGAGCGATTGGAAGTGCTATCGTGCATGCAATATTTTTTCTGATACTTCTATTATCTGCCATAAAATTACCCAATCCTCCTCCTGGTCAACCTGGTATTTTGGTGTCAATGGGTGTGCCTGATCAGGGAATGAATGCTCCTAATCCAAATCTATTAGCCTCCGCTTCAGAAGAACTAGAACCTGAATTTTCCGAATATGAATCTGAAACAGAAACAGAAACAGAAACAGAAGCAGCCGAACCAGATGAAGCGCCTGAAGAACCAACACCAGAAGTGACCAAAAAGGCAGTAGCTGAAAAACAACCTGAAGTTTTAGAAACTGAAGACCCGGAAGCCATTAAATTGAGAAAAGCAAAGGAAGATAAAAAGAAAAAAGAGCGGGAAGAAAAAGCAGCGGCCAAGAAAAAAGCGGACGCCAAGAAAAAAGCAGATGCCAAAAAGAAAGCGGATGCTAAGAAAAAAGCGGAAGCAAAAAAAGCTGCTGAGAAAAAAGAAGCAGCGGCTAAAGCGGCAGCAAAAAAAGCAGCTGCAGAAGCTGCGGCCAAGAAAAAAGCAGATGCCAAAAAAAGTATTGACGATTTGTTTGGAGGCGGCGGCGATGAAGGAAAGCCTGGCAACAAAGGTAATAATGGTTCAGATCCGGACCCTGGGAAATTAGATGGTTTGAGTACAGGGACTGGTGTGATTGGTGGAGGTCTGGGTAATAGAGGCGGTCGTGGTCCTGCCATTGATGATTCATCTCAAGCGACTGGAGTAGTCGTTATCAAAGTCTGTGTAGATGACAATGGAAAAGTGACAAGTGCAAAATATACACAAGCTGGTTCCAATACCACAGATTCTAAGTTAATCAAGTTGGCTACTGCAAATGCAAAAAGATATTCCTTCAAAAAAAGTGATGCTGATAAACAATGTGGAACAATTACTTATGATTTCAAAGTGAAGTAAAATCTTATTCTTGAACTTCTAGACTCTTTGATATTAGGAACTAAAACTCGTTCAATTTCTTTTAAAATTCTAAATTTGTATTTCGATTTCAAGGCGGTGAATTTTACCGAGCAAAATAAATCTGAATTACAATTGACCTATAAAGAAACACTTCACTATCTATTTAAGCAACTCCCGATGTTTCAAAGGGTAGGCCCAAAAGCCTTCAAAAAAGACTTGAAAAATATCAAGAAATTGGTAGCTGCTTTAGATCATCCACACCGAAAATTTCAATCTATTCATATTGCAGGAACCAACGGGAAAGGGTCAACTGCTCACATGATTGCGGCTATACTCCAAGCATCAGGATTGAAAGTAGGATTGTATACTTCGCCACATTATCGAGATTTTAGGGAAAGAATAAAGATCAATGGGAAATACATTTCCAAAAAATCGGTCGTCGATTTTGTTGAAACCACTAAACCATATTTCAAAGCTACTCAACCTAGTTTTTTTGAAATTACCGTCGCCATGGCTTTCGATTATTTTGCAAAACAACAAGTAGATATTGCAGTGATTGAAACGGGGCTTGGTGGTAGATTGGATTCTACTAATATTGTAAGACCATTGTTATCAATAATTACTAATATCAGTTTTGATCACACTAATTTTCTCGGCAACACCTTACCAAAAATCGCTAAAGAAAAGGCTGGTATTATCAAAAAAAACACACCTGTTGTCATTGGAGAATATCAAGCAGCACCTGCAAAAGTTTTTAAGGCAGTTGCTATAAAAAGGAATGCGGATTTAACTTTCGCGAATAAAAGTTGGAAGTTGAATTTGACGAAAGAAACACCAACCTCTTCGAGTTTCAAAATAATAAAATCACCATCAATCACGAAACAAGCATCCTCCCTGAGAGGGCAGGGGATGAACCCCTCAAGCCTGAAAAACCTAGTGCTAAACGCCTCTGGTCCATACCAAAAAAACAATTTAATTACAACCCTGGAAGCTATCCGAGTCCTTAATCAAATCACGGAACTCAACATTAAAAACACGTCTATCAAAAATGGTCTTAAAGATCTAATGCAGTTAACCAATTTCAAAGGAAGATGGTATGTTGAGTCAACCAAGCCTTTATGTATTATGGACAGCGCACACAATGAAGGTGGACTCAAGATCAACATGAAACGATTAAAGGAGCTGCCACATCAACAACTTCATTTTGTACTGGGAATGGTCAATGATAAGGAACCTGGAAAGATATTATCTTTGCTTCCGAAAAATGCGATTTATTATTTTGCAAAAGCGGATATTCCACGAGGTTTGAAAGCAGACCTTTTA
The DNA here is from genome assembly GCA_937928575.1 of uncultured Saprospiraceae bacterium. Classification (GTDB taxonomy): domain Bacteria; phylum Bacteroidota; class Bacteroidia; order Chitinophagales; family Saprospiraceae; genus CALDGQ01. Next base: position 10,676 of record CALFWW010000041.1, read on the forward strand.
AAGTTGGCAGCATCAAAATTCAAGCTAAATGGAAAAGCATACAGTTCTGTAAAAAATGCGTTGAAAGCAGCGAAAAGAAAAGCGACCAAAAAAGATCTAATTTATGTTGGAGGGAGTATTTTTGTGATAGCTGAAGTGATTTAGCATTTTATGCTTCAAAAAAACTATTATGAAAACACTTACCACTACTTTACTTCTTTTTATTTTTTGTATTCCAATTCTTTCCGCGCAAACCTACAAAGGAAAACAAAAAGACATCAACGCAATTCTGGAAAATATCGACCAGTTTTCTCAAAACTATATGAATGGTGATGCCAAAGCGATTGCTGAAAGTTATACAGCAGACGGGAAAATATTTCCGGTCGATAGAGACATTATCAGTGGCACCGATGGTTTGCTAAAATACTGGACTCTACCGGATGGAATAAAAGTGAAATAGTGAATAAAGATTGGAAAATATATCTTGATATTTGGAATCGCATCAAATCAAATCCTAAGACCTTGTGACTAGTAAAATCCAACAATATACTTTCGTTTTTCTGTTGACTGTCTGTTTGTTTGTAGAACTAATGTTACAATCTTCTCATGTCCAATATTTTGGAATGAAAACAGGACCGTTTATCTATCTATTTGCAGGATTAGGAACTGGTCTGATGGCATGGTTGATTGGTAGAAAAAAAACGATCAATAATTTATATTTCGTTTTCAGAACGGGTCGAGTTTCCGAAATGATAGTCATGTCCATTTTATTTTTAATTGGATTTTTTTGGTTGAAAGAAAATCTTCAATGGATTATTAACGATCATCCGATAGATATGACGAAGTCGGATATTATTCCGTCATTGGAAATTTATACACAACGATTTTTGTCTGGTGAATTTGTGTATCAACCTTTTACTTTCGCACCAACAGACTGGATTCCCTGGACGGTAAAACCGACTTATTTACCCTTACTTTGGTTGCCATATACAATCCCTGAAATGTTGCATTTCGATTATCGATTGATGGCATTTTACGTTTTTATGCTGGCGATTGCAATCTATTGCTTCCGTTTGTTTCAACAAAACATTCACACTTTGGAAATGATTTTAAAAGCAATGTTTCCATTTTTATTGTTACAATATTTCTTTAAATATTCAACGAGTTTTTTTGGACTGACCGTAGAGCTGATGCCAGTTGGGTTGTACTTGATATTGTGCGTCACTATTTTTCGGAAAAATTTCATTTTAGTTGGAATCGGTATCTTATTGTGTTTACTTTCACGATATGCATTTACATTTTGGTTGCCTATTTATTTGTTGATCATATGGGCAGAACAAGGCTTTGCTAAAGTGTTTAAATCATCTTTGGTGGTTCTTGTAGGTGTATTGTTAATTTATATCCTTCCATTTATGAGTAAAGATTGGTCAATATTGCAAGATGGACTATCTTATTATCACACTACCGCCGTTACACAATGGAGTCACCAAGATTGGCAAAAACAAGGAGATACACCATTTTACCTGACACAAGGATTAAGTTTCGCGATTTATAGTTTTGAAAATATACAAGGCACTGTTGAAGATAAGTTAGGAGTCGCTAAAAAGATTCATATCGGAGCATGTGCCATTGCTGCTGTGTTTATGTTGTTATATTACTGGTTTATCCGGAATGAAAAGTATAACCTGCGATTGTACTTGATTTGCGCCTTGAAGATGTATTTAGTGGTTTTCTACTCGTTTTTTTATGTACCATTTACCTATTTGTATATGTTGCCTTTCTTTTTGAATTTGGCGCTACTATTGGAGATTCACATCTGGAAAAAATAATACTTTCAAACCCCAAAGTTACTCCCCAATAATCAACCTACTTCCCAACTGCAACTTAGACCCAACTCCCAGCTTATACAAATACTTCACATCTTCAGCAGTATAATCATCCACCACAATCATACTACTTCCAAACTCCGGTTTTTTCTGATAAGCGGTAAATCCTTGATTGCAATTGGTTAAAGAAATAGACTCAATATTTAGAATTGACAGATCTTTAGAAGCAACTCCGATCACCGCTTTTTCAATCGTCACATCTTTCAGATAAGCATTACTTTCTTCTCCGACGCTTACTGCTTTATCACCACAATTTGAAAACATCGTTTGTTCAATCAACACTTTACTTCCGGACACATCGACCCCATCATTCATTGTGTTTTTGAAAATACAGTTGATAATATTTCCTTTACAAAAATCAGCATCGAAACCATCAGAAGCAGCACCATCTAGGGTGACATTCTCCAAATTGAAATTGGAATACACGATGTTCAATCCATCCTCGCATTTTCCATCATTGAAAGAACTATTGCTGATGTCAACATCCGACTCATAAAAAGTAACGGCTCCGGTCAACATCCAGCCATCATAATTCAAAGTGTTGAAACGCGTGAAATGCACATTGCTTAATTTGCTTTTCCCACCTGCTTTTAAAATAGTAAAACCATTCGCCAAACCATCTTTGGAGCTGATATTAATGGGTGCTGCCTCCGTTCCTAACATAGTAATTGGGGATTGGCTAATAAATTTTGTTTTACCAATGAAAGTCAAATTACAACCAGGTTCAAAAATTACTTGATGACCAGTAGGAATGATAATATCTTTTACTACTTCAAAAGTTCCTTTCTTGAAAACAATTTTTTCTCCGGCTATAAAATACAGATCAGAAGGAGGCATTGTTTTAAATCGACTTAACTTTTGGATCGGAGAGAAGTTGTGCCATTTTTTATTGATAGGTAGCGAGTTTGAAAAAATCGAGTCCATTCCTGGGACTTCAAAAAATATTTGATTCGCACCCATTGGAGGTGTCAACAATTTAGATTCATTAGGTTTTAAAAGCTTATCGTTAGGTAGACGTTGTTTGCCAAAACCATTAATTAGGATGGGAAGTTTACTCAGATTTTTGATTTCAATTTGAGTCGTTTTATTATTGGTCACCCATTTTGTTTGTAGGGTAAAATCAGCAAGGGGTAAATAATTTTGTCGAACCAATTTTGCTCGATCTAGTATTTGATCAATATCATAATCGAAATCTGGAAACTCAGAACGAATGTATTTTTTGCGTTGATTGTAAGGGGCGCGCATTTCTTCAATGAACCTGCTTAAATATTTTTCATCTGTAATTCTGAAAATTGCATCCATGTAAGCACGGACCATTTTTTCATCTTCAAAAATTCGGAGCAATGCTTTTAAATCTTTGTCTCCCTCAATTCTTAGCGTTTCTTTTGCAAACAATTTTGGCATCGGAGTAGGTTTTGCAACAAAGCCATCAAATCCGATGGGTTCCAATTTTGAAGAAATGGGATTGTAATAGAAACGCATGTTGTGCCAAATCAAAGTGTGATAAGCACCCATCAAATCTGTAATCGCCAGATAGTTGGCCATCAATTTTACATCAAAAATCTCACTTGCTTCTTTGGTGCCATTTTGGAATTGATATAACAATTGTTTCCCGATTTCATATTGATTGGAAAGGGTCGGTGATTTTAGTGTCTTCTTTTCTTTAAACGCATCGATTTTTGCATTCCTCATTCTCGCTGCATCTGAAATGGTTTCATTATTCAAATAGTTTTCTGTCTCCATTTGATGCAGCCGCAATTTCCATAAAGCATCTTCTGAAAATTTAAGGATCGGACCTTCTCTACGTGACTTCGATTCTACCAATTGTTTTTCAAAATGCTCTTCGTAAGCATAGATTCCAAGTGGTTCATCATTTAGCGACAAGTCCAAAAAATCATAACGAGTCGTCAATACATTTTCTCGTTCCCAAAATTGATGAAGCAACCATTCCAATGTATGATACCGCGCTGTTGGTGTATGCACAGAAAACGTAACCAGTCTGTTAAAAGTTTGAGGATCTTTTAGCTTGACTCGGAAAGACCATTTGTTTCCTTTCAAGTGATCTAGCCAATCGCCCTTCAATCGAATATCTGCTTCCTTTTTCTGTCCTTCATCTTCCAGTTTTCCTTTGGCCCAAGAATCTTCATTCGTAATGATAATTCCCTGATCCAATGCGCGCAATCGACTTTGTTTTATTTTATCATATTGTTTTTCATTCAACCACAGGCCAATGGATTTAGGTTGAAAAGCAGCAGTTGTAATTACTTCATCCGGAATTATTTTTTTGATTTGCAAATCATCGAAATAAGTATCCGTACTTCCCGTCGTGTACACATAAACATTTAATTGATCGGCTTTGAAATTAGCAGGGATGGTATCGGTGAAAAGCAATTGAGACCAACCTCGTTTGTTGGTTGTTATAATTTTATCAGTTCCTCGATAATAATTAGCGTCTTCATTGGATGCAGCCATGAAAACGGGGGAGCGTCCTTTGTCCTGATAAAACCAAACACTAAATTCATAAATATCTCCTGCTTGTACCTGTGTCAAGTCGTGACTAAGTGTGTATTGTGTTTCTTTTGTTCCCCAAAGATAACAACTGTATTTTCCTGAATTGGCGTACTTATCTCTTTGATGATCACCACCTGAAAATCTTTTTCCGTTGGCAATAAATTCTCCACGAAAAGTTTTTTCAGCGTCACAGAGAATCACATTGGGATCTGCGTTTTTATCTTTTCGCAAAACGAATGCAGGGTAAGCAAATGAATAGAGCAGAACTCCTAATAGAAGAACAACAATCCCATTTCTAACAATTCGCAGTGGATTGATTGGAGTAGCATTTTTATCGGTGATGAGCATAGAAGGGCACTATCTTTTTATCATGATATTGCCAACATGAATGGTCTCGTCATTTATCAATCGATAAAAATAAAGACCATCTGTAAGGTTGTCAGTAATTTCAAATTGCTTAGTAACGGTGCTATTGTCAAAAACAAACCAAGTATGATCTGCCACGAGTTTTCCATCCGTTGCAAACAATTCGAAGTTTAATTGAGTGCTATTGGTGTTGTTTATAAAAACGTTGATTTCATTGGATGCAGGATTGGGGAATACCTCAAAATCAGGCGGGACAGGAAACAATACATCTACTTTATTGGAGTAGTGGGGAGCGCCATTTTCATCGACCGCTTTTATTCGATAAAAGTTGATTCCTTGAATTGGGTTGGTATCAAAAAATGCATAGTTGTTTGGATTTGCATCTACTTGACCGATTGCGACAAATGCATTTGAACCTGCAGACCGTTGAATCTCAAAATGACTCAGGTTGACTTCGTTTTGAGTTTGCCATGACAATTGATTCCCATTTTCTTTTGCAATTCCTGTAAGTGTGTTGTTGAATTCAACTATAGGGTCGCCACAGTATGGGAATATTTCTTGCTCGATTACCGTACTTAATCCCGCTGGATCAGTAACCGTCAATACGATTCGATACCAATAGGTTTCTGTTCCGCAACCTGCTGGATCAATAGGTGTGAAAGCATTTTGAGTAGTCTGATTGTCTTCTTTATGGAAGTGAGTATTGTGATGTAAATAAGTTTCCCACTTAAAAGTCAATTCATCAAGACTATGTTCTGCGTCCACTACCTCTGCTTCAAGAGGAAGATAGGTTGCCCCACTAATTGTGTAATAATCGCCATCTTCAAAACTAGTAATATCCACTTGCGGAGGTGTATTGTTGAGTGAAATTATTATTTCGTCGGTTGCATAATTATTGATGGAGTCCAATACCGTCAACGTGACGTTAAAAGGAGTAGGGGTGTTGGCGGCTGCAGTAAAGGTATGTGTGGCGGTGACTCCAGTTACTATTTCACCATCTCCAAAGTTCCATTCAAAAATCAGGTCTTCACCAAAAGGGTCATACGATTCAGATGCGTCAAAATTTACCGTCAAAGGACTGACACCATAGATTTGATCTGCTTCTGCAATTGCAATAGGAGGCGGGTTTCCACCGTAGCAAATTTTGTGTAATCGATATTGCAAATTGGTATAATAAACACAACCATCAACAGGATTAAGTGCGAGGCTTGTTAGATAATTTGCAGAAGTATGTAAGGAATCAATACTTACAATGTTTTCCGTATCATCAATTTCCATCGCACGAATCCACCAACTATAGTCTCCTTGGAAAAATTTGCCATGAAATTCTTGAGGATAATTATCTGCTGTATAAAAGAACCCTGGAATACTGGAATACCCATCAAAACTGTTTCCGATAATTGGTGATTCAGGTGTAGAGATTTCAATATCTGCAGCATATCCCGTACTATCATAGGTCGGGACCATAGTACGTGTTGGCATATTCCACAAAGCATTGCTCCAAGCTACATTGGGTCTTTTATGCATAAATAAATCCAATCCATATCCCTCAATCGACTCATCCGAATCGCAAGGATTTCCGAAGTGCGCATCATCAGGGTTTTCACGATCCTGTCGAATTAAATCTTGAAAAGTGATGTAAGGAAGATTGCAACTACCGATTCCGTAAAGGGGATTAGGAGCATCCACATTGTCGGTGTATTGACCATAATAATTCCAGTTAGTATTGTGTCCTTCAAATAAGGGCCATCCTAAATTTTCAGCAGGTTTGGTAACAATCGTCAATTCTTCCCATTGACCTCCACCAACATCTCCAACATAAAGTGCCCCTGGATCACCATCCGATGGATCTGTACTACCACTCTCTGGTCGAACCGTAAATCTAAACGGATTTCTCAGTCCCAAAGTCCATACGCGTGAGCGAGGAGCACTTGGATCACTTTCGTCGTAATATGGGTTGGATGGAACCCCATTTCCTGTTGCTGGATCAAGCCTCAAAATTTTTCCTGCAACACAATCAATCATTTGAGAACGTAACGCACCTATATTTTCTTTTGGTTTGATAATCCCCAATTCAATGGCTTCTTCCCAATAGGTTTCTGGATAACTACCAACATCATATCCTAAAAAACTACTTCCTTCTCCACAGGATGCTAACAAGGTGCCGTCGGTTCCAAAACGAATACAACCGATACCATGCGATGTGAATAAAATGGGGAATGCGTTTTCATAAGTTTGACCAATCAGTACTTTTCTTGTTTCGGGAAGCACCGTGTTATTGTCATTGTTGAAATCAGTAGTATATCTTGCCAATCGACCAATGGTTGCTACTTGTGTCAATGTAGAATCCGGATCATAATTGGCATCATTGCGATGATCTTCCCAATATCGATCTACCGTGTACATGACGTAGATATACCCATTTTCATCAAAATTTGGATCTAAAGCAAAACCTAAAAGACCATGATCACCAGTCCCCATTACTTCTTCACTAAGGTCAATTAATGGTTCGTCCAAAATATTTCCATCCGTGTCGAGTACATAGATGATTCCTTTTTTTTCCTGAATATATCCTTTGCCATCTTCACCAAAAGTAATACCGACGGGTGCATCGAAATCATCATATACAATTTGATCACTAAATTGCTCAATCAATTGCGCTTCTACTTGAAAAACAAGAATAGAGAGGAAAAGGAATAGTATTGATTTTCTCGGGAACATCTAAACCAGTTTGATGAATGAAAATTACACTACAAATATAACGAAATCAAAAGGTTAAACGATGAAATCAGGTTGGTCTACAATGGACAATTTGGTGTTTTTTGACAAATTTGTGATCGCTTCTTTAGCATTTGCTATCTGGTCAATCGATTCCGCCTTACAAATGAAGGATAGATCAAGCCCATTTTCAAGGGTGTCCATTCTTTTCAAATCGACATAAGGGAAAATATCACTTAGTAATTTGGAGATTTTTTTGAAGTCATCTACATCGGTATTGATATTGACAAATAAGCGATCTTCTTTTTTAAATACCTCTTTTGATGTAAATAATTTATGTAAAAACAGAATCGCCAAGATAGTCAAGAATGCAACGATTGCTAAAATCGGTTGGTTGGCACCTCCTGCTAAACCAATTCCTATTACCAAAAATAGATAGGTCAATTCTTCTGGATCTTTGATAGCTGCACGAAATCGTACAATCGATAATGCACCTACTAAACCTAGTGACAATGCAATAGATGATTTTACAATCATGATGATTAGTAAAGTCGCTAAAGCTAATGGAAGAAAGTTGTTGGCAAATTTGATTCGATTCGATATCGTAGTCCCATACCGAATGTAGTAGACGCGAAGCAAGGAAGCGAGTAGGGCAACGACCAATATATTCAACAAAAATTCGTCGATTGGGACGTTGTTGTTGAATTCCGCTATGTATTGTTCCTGAAGTTTCTGAATGAGGTCCATATATATGTTTTGGCCGTCGGCAAAAATACATTTTTTTTAGTTTGCGAAGCCTTTAAGGTTTTGTAAACTTATTTTCTCAATATGGTAGGTTTTATACAAATTGTAGTCTAAAAGTGCGGATATATTTGGAAGGAAAATTTTTCGAGATCAAGGCAGAAAACGTAGACATAGCCTTAGTTACGGCGAGCCTGCCTGACTGCGCCAAGCAGACAGGGCTTTCTAACGAAGA
>CALFWW010000042.1 GCA_937928575.1 uncultured Saprospiraceae bacterium
ATTGTCGGTTGCCGTTACATCCACTCCTGGTTCCGCTGCATCTGGAATCGCATCACACTCTACTGTAATATCCGCTGGCAATCCTGAAACAACTGGTGAGGTAGTATCTTCAACCACTACTTCTTGAATTGCAAACGTTCCGTTTCCACATTCATCTTCAACTTCCCATCTTCTTACCAACGTATAATTATCTACACATGGGCCATCGATTCTTGTTTCTGAAAATTGAACCTCGTAATCATCATCGCAATTATCCGTTGCCGTTACTACTGCTGGCTCTGGAACTTCATCGCATTCTACCACAACACTTTCTGGTACACCAACTAGCTCTGGTGAAGTCGTATCTTGTACCGTTATTTTTTGAGTAACTATTGTTTGATTACCGCAATTATCGGTTGCAATATAAATTCTGTTTAAGGTGTATGTTTCTTCACATGGACCGGCTGGTGTTTCTTGCGTCAATGTTACGGTAACATCATCATCGCAATTGTCGGTTGCCGTTACATCCACTCCTGGTTCCGCTGCATCTGGAATCGCATCACACTCTACTGTAATATCCGCTGGCAATCCTGAAACAACTGGTGAGGTAGTATCTTCAACCACAATTGATTGAACCACTTGGTTATCATTACCACAATCATCTTCTACTGTCCAAGTTCTGATTAATGTATAGTTATCTACGCATGGTCCATCTTGACGAACTTCTGTGAAATCAATTTCTACCTCATCACAATTATCTATTGCTGTTACATTTGCTGGTGCAGGAACTTCATCACATTCTACTATTACATCTGAAGGAACATTGTTAAATTCAGGAGCAGTTGTATCAATAATTGTAATGGTCTGAGATTCCGAAATATCATTATTACATTCATCAATCGCTGTCCAAGTTCTTGTAATCACATATTCATGTTCATCACAACCATTTCCTTGTGAATCAGTTTGTTCGAAAGAGATATCGACATTCCCTCCTGAATCATCAGTTGCAGAAGGATTAGCTGGGTTCGGTATGTTCTCACTACATTCTAATGTAATATCATTTGGAATTCCAGAGAAAACTGGTGCTTTGATATCACAAACATCAACTGTTTCAGTATCTGAATCATCTTCATCACCTGGGCCACCAAATTCATCATCTATAGTAGGATCATTGTTGGGATTTGTATCAGGAGTAGAATCAATATCATCAGCAGGATCACCATTTTCATCATCAGCACCAGTAATTTCACCTCCATTTGTATAACTTCCAGTTGTCGCATCTGGATCGACAGTTACAACAATATTCAACGTAGCAGTTGAACCTGCAGAAATTGGACCTGTAATAGAATTAGTGACTGTGTTACCTGCTCCTGATGTCCAACCGTTGTTGTCAGCATTACTTAGTGTAAACCCTGAAGGTAGATAATCGATTAAATCAATATTGGTTGCCGTGACTGTTCCTTGATTCAATAAATTGAAAGTGAAAGTGATATCATCACCTGCATTAACAGTTCCAGAAAAATTTGTTGTTTTAATGATTGTTAAATCAAATCTTTCGACAGTAATATTTTCAATATCGTGATCATCTTCATCACCTCCTCCGCCATTGATTTCGTTGTCAACTGAAGTATCGTTTCCGTTAAAGTCATCTAATGTGGAATCGATATCATCAACTACGGTTCCGTTTGGTGCCGTGGCGCTTGAGATTTCAGCACCGTTTTGTGACTGACCTTCATACCCATCGTCTATTGCAAATTCGATTGTAATTGTAGTACTGGATCCAGCAGCCACACTTAAGTTGGGGTTATATGTTGCTGTATTTCCACTTTGTGTCCAATTATTGTCAGTCAATGTCATCCCAGCTGGCAGATAGTCGACAACTTCAATGTTTGTAGCATCAATTGTACCTTGATTGATAATGTCTATATCGAAGACAACAGTTCTTCCAGGAAGAATAGGATTCGAAGATTGAGCTGTATTTAAAGTTTTTCTAAGTGCCAAATCAAATTCACCTGCGGCATTAATGATTTCAAAATCAGAATCATCTTCATCACCACCTGCGTTGTTTGTTACGTCATTTACATTATTATCGTTAGTCGGATTTGAGTCGCTATTTGAATCAATGTCAGTATTTACAAAACCGTTTGGTGCAGTTGAATCTGTGATTTCCACAATTACTTCAATAGGGCCTTGTGTCATTTGAGTTAATGTAAATGTAGCATCAATGGTAGCAGACTGCCCGGGATTAATTGTCCCTGTGAAAGTGTAAGTTGCCATATTACCCATTATGGTCCAATTTGGATCATTAGGAACTAGCCCTGAAGGAATGTAAATTTTTACTTCAATATTTGAAGCTGGAATATTTCCTTGATTGAAAACTTCTACCTCAAATGTCACATCTTCACCTGGAAAAACCTCATCGTCTTCTCCTGGAGCAAGTGTAATAATAGTTGCTAAATCGAAATACGCTATTCTAACAACCGCATTACATGAAGCTTGGTTACAGCCATCTGATGCAGTAAGCGTAACCGTATTGTTGCCAGCGTCACCAAAATCAAAAGTGGTTTGACTAATACTTAAATCAATTGCACCTCCGCAATTATCCGTAGCATCTCCACAGTAGATATCGTCAGCAGTAAGTGATACCACTTCACTTGCATTTAGTAATTGAAAACTTACATCAGCGCAACAAACTTCCGGAGCAGAATTATCTGTTACAATAAAAGATCGTGTTTGGCTACTGGAGTTACCACAATTATCTTCAATAGTGAATTCCACTTGATAAACAGCTGCACCTCCACAATCATTTTGCACATTTAGTATTTCGTTTGAAAAAGTAGCAGATGTACAATCATCATTACCAGTTGCACCTCCATTGGCATCCAACCAATCCTGGAAGCCATTACTATCACAACTTGCGGTTCCATTTGAAGGATAAGTTGAGAAGAATGGATCAACATTATCGACTATGAATATCTGTTGGATACAACTAGAAACATTGCTATTGATATCTTTTGCATGCCACGTTCTTTTTAAGAGCGTGGTACACTCATCAATTGCATTTTTTGCGTTATGAGGTTTAAAATTCTCACCACAATCATCTGAAATTGTGGGATATCCTGTGAAAAAAGGATCCTCCGAATCTAAACACGAGATTGTAATGTCAGGAGGACATGTGATTTCACATGCAAGGATGTTGCTTTCATTCATCTCGTTATTTTCAAGATGATCGTTAGGCAAGCTGAAACTTGTAAGGATACCGCAAATTGATAAAGTTGCAAATACCATCGCGCTTCGAAATAGAATATTTCTATTATTCCAAAGACTTCGGGTATTTTTCCAATAACCATTGGTAATTGTTTGTCTCATAGCAACTGTTTTAAGTTTTATTAATTATTTAAAAGTCAAGTCTGTCTAAATACAAATAGCCATAACCCTTATCATTCCTAATAAGTAGCTCATGGATTATTTAAAAGTAAAAGGGCCTATTCCTTCAAAATTCATTTCCATTTTAAAAAGGAATAATGAGGTTTATTCTACTTTGGAAAATCTTTTAAAATTTCTGACAACAAGAAAGGTTTTTGGTAAGTTTCTGGTAAGGTTAGTTGGAATCGTTTCTAAAAATACTTAATAAAAACATATTCAACAAAAATAATTACATATGCAATAATGGTGTAATGTCTTATTATCAAACAATAATTAGACGTTTCAAAAAGATATTGCTAGTATTCATATTACTACATGTAAGGATTTAGTGACATGCGTCTAGATATTATAAAACAATTTATTTGAATGATGAATAACTTTTCTTGGAGGAAAGTGCTTTTGTGTAAACTAAATCAGGTAGAAAATAAATATCAAAACTCTTTATTCGATTAAGATTTTTCTGCAATTTCTGAGATCGCATGGACAAGAATGTCTAACTCGCTTTTCGTTGTGTAAATGTGAGGTGTTATTCTGACACCAGATATGTTTTCTGCACGGGTGTTGCTTGCATGAATTGCGTAGTCATTTTGTAAGATGTTACATATTTCGATTGGTGTTCTATTTTTTATAGAGAAATTAGCGATTGCACAACTCAGATTCTTTTTTTGAGGCGTATTAATGGAGACATTCGATATATTTTTGACTTTATTCACCCAATAATTTTTTAAATGATGCAGTCGCTTCTGCTTTTTCTTAATTCCAATAGCTTCATGAAAGGTAATTGCCTGGTCTATTCCTTGTTCGGTTGCAAAAGATCGAGTTCCTAATGATTCAAATTTTCTGATATTACTACTTTTTGGATTATCATTAGCCAACAATGGATACACATTTTTGATTTTCTCTTTTTTCACAAACAACATTCCAGTACCGAAAGGAGCACATAACCATTTATGCAAACTAGTACCTAAGTAATCACAATTTAAATCTTTAATACTAAAATCAAAGTGTGCAAAACTATGTGCAGCATCAACAATCGTTTCAATATTTTTCTTAGCAGCTACTTCTACAATTTCTTTTGCTGGTAAAATCTGACCTGTCCAATTAATTACGTGTGTTATGTGCACTAATTTCGTTTTGGAAGTAATCAAAGATTCATATTGCTGAACAATATCCTCATTGTTATTTTGAGGCAACTCTAATGAAACCCATTTTAAAACAATACCATCCCGCATTGCTCTTTGCTTATATGCATTGATCATATTTGGATAATCTTGTTTTGATAGAATTATCTCATCTCCTTTTTTAAGTTCCAATCCAAAAATGATGGTTTCTAGTGCTTCAGATGTATTTCTGTTTATAGCTATTTCTTCTGCAGAGCAATCTGTTAATTTCGCCAATCTTTGCCGAATGGGTTCTCTTCCTTTGTCCAAAATCCGCCACATATAGTATGATGGAATCTCATTACTCAATCGGTTGTATTTTTCAACGGCTTCTTGAACAACAATTGGTTGTGGACTCACTCCACCGTTGTTTAGATTAATCATCGTTGATGACAAACCAAAAGTATCTCTGATTTTTCTCCAAAAATTTTCATTCTCCGCAATTTCCTTGTCAGTCATCAAAGCAGTATCCTCGATTGCATCCCTCAAATTTTTAGCTACGACGGGATTTATCAGCGCCGATAGCGCAGTTATTGTGGATAATTTTTGAACAAAATCACGTCTGCTAAGTGACATTAGAATCTTAATTATTGACGGTTAAAATAAATATGTAGTAAGTTAATGAAAATTACACAATCAGAACATAAACGGGTTCAATCCGTAAACTATTCTCATAAATACCAAATAATGAACAGAATCTTTTTATCTAGTCTTTTATTCGTTTTTCTATTTTCGAATTTGGATGCGCAAAGTCCAAAACGATATGTCTTTTTGGAGCATTTCACGAATACTGTTTGCGGCATCTGCGCTTCGAAGAATCCGCCTCTTTTTGATAAGATTGCAGATCATCCAAATGATATACACCATATCTCAATTCATCCACCAGTACCATATACTACTTGTGAATTTTATAATGAAAATACATTTGAAAATGAAGCACTTGCCATCCCATATGGGATTAGTGGAACTCCACAGTTATACCTATGGGGAGACTATGTTAGTAGTGGTGCGTTGTTACCGGATGCTACCCTTGAAGGGGCGTTAGGTCAAACCAGTCCAATCAATGTCTTGGTAACTGAAAGTGGTACGACACAACGTGTAATTAATGTTTCAGTTAATGCTTTTGAAAACATGCTAAATGGAAATGATTACAGATTAAATGTCGCGATGGTTGAACGGATTGTCAATTATAATGCACCGAATGGTGAAAGTGTTCATCACAACGTTTTCAGAAAACTATTGACGGCAGTTGGTGGTGTACCATTCGAAACATTGATGACTGGAGACTCCTATAACTTTAATAGCACTTTTGAGGTGAGTACCAATTTTGATGAGAATGAAATATATGCCATTGCGTGGGTAAATATTTTTGAATCAAAAGAAGTCGTCAATAGTGGATCGTCATTAGATGTTTTGATCAATTCCAATGAAAATAAATGGAATGATGACCATGTTACTATTTTTCCAAATCCTACTAGTGATCGTTTGAACATCGATTTTGGAACTCCAAATAACTACGATATTGAAATTGTTGACATCAAAGGTAGCATTGTAATGAGGCTAAACGGGCTTCACCATACTGCTGTCGATCTCTCTGCATTAGAAAGTGGTGTTTATTTTATTAACATTACTTCTACAAAAGGAACCATCACCAAGAAAATTACTAAACTATAACTAATTTATTTTGAAACACATCATTTTAATATTAAGTTTTGGGTTGTTCTTCACGACTGCATTGATTGCACAACCCATGGGAAGTTATGGAATTAAAGGAGAGCAAGCGCCATCATTTGAAGTTGCAAAATGGATTGACGGGAATGGAAAGTCTACTGAAATTGAATTGAGTGATTACAAAGGGAAAGTTGTATATATTCTGAATTTTCAAAGTTGGTGTCCAGGCTGTCATTCACTTGGTTTTCCAATGCTGAAATACTTGAAGAAAAAGTATGAACGTAATGACGATGTTATATTTTTAAGTATTCAAACTGTTTTTGAAGGTCAAAAAATTAATGACTTTTCAAAGTTGAGGAAGACGCAAAAAAAATACAAACTAGCTATTCCATTTGGACATGATGACGGGAGCAATACGGGGAATAAATATTCAAATGTTTTAGATAATTATAAAACTGGCGGTACTCCTTGGCATATCATAATTGATAGAACTGGTAAAGTTGTTTTCAATGACTTTGAAATAGAAGCGAGTGATGCAGTCCGAATTATTAAGAAAGCATTGAATGAATAATGTTAGGATTTATCGAAGATATGCTATCACCTCTTTGATTGAACTCTTGGCAACTTCTTCTGGCAATTGTAGTCGTTCTTTTTTCTCCATATCCACTACTAAATGATTGGTTGGACCACCTCCTCCTTTTTCTTTAAAGAGAATGAATTTTCCGTTATTAAATTTAAACTTCAAGGCTGGATTGATACGAATTGGTCTTTCAAAAATATTTTTCATATTCAAATCTAAGTTTCCATTTTCATCGAAGGTCACGATTGGAATTAGGAGATCCACCTGATTTTGCCCTCTTTCAAAACCGAACAACTGAGTTTCTCCATATTCAGCAATTGAAATATTTGGGCTTCCATTTTTTTTCATATCGAAAGCAAATACACCAAAATCTACTGCGTATCCATACAAATAATTTTGATCAAAAAACAAATTGCTAATCATCCCAGAAGTAGCATCTGCCGCTGGTCGATTGGTCGCAAATTTTGGTTTTAAATCTGAGTATAATTTTTTGGTCGGCACTTCAAACACAGTCGCTGTCTGAAACCCACGAATACCTATCCATCCTTGCTCTTCATTGCAAGCTTCTTTGGCAAGATAATAAGGAAAATCAGCACTAACATTTATCGGAAGCGTTTGACTAAAAACAACTTCACAAGTAGCAGCCGATTTTACTTCAAAAACACGATGACTATCCCCCAAATCTTTATCTAAGGTGGATTGATTGGCACCGACAAAAGCGGTAACACCTAGTTGTGGCAATGCCAAAATATTTTCAGGAAGTGTTTTGTTATTTGTTTTGCATTTTATAAAATTAGTTGTGATTTTCTCCTTAGGAAGGATATTTTTGGAATGCTCAAATATACCTTCAATGTTAGGCTTGTTGGGAGACTGAGGAACTATTGGATTTGACTTTTGCGGTTGCGGTGCTACATTCGAAGGTTGGTTTGCAGTAGCTGTTTCTTCTGTGCAACTTATATTTAACAATAGTAATCCGAAGATAAAAATATAAATTATGGTTAATCGATCGTTCATATAATATGTAAGATAAATTAAAGTCTGCACTTTCTAACTTTCTGAAAACATAAAAAATTAATGAAATATAAAAAGCAGCATAATTAAAGTGCCATTCGATATAATAACAAACAAACAAAAACTCAAAAAAACAGAGAGAGGTTTAATTTTATTAAGCCACCCAACCCGTCCCAGGAAGCGGTGGCTTAATTCTTTCTTCTTATTTATAAACACCAATCATAGCCTCGCTCAATAGCAATTCGTACACAGAGTAACATTCAAATTGGTATTCCCGTTTCACTGATTGTAATTAATTAGAATATTTTTAATATTTTACCCACAAATACACATCAGTTATATTCATTATATGGAATTGGTTAAACCGTTATTAAAAGAAGTTGAGGTTTTTGTTTCGAATTTTATTCAAACTAAAGTTCCAAGCGAATATATCTATCACAGTTTGAAACACACACAAAATGTTGTGAATGCGTGTCGGGAAATCAGTGATCGCTACGAAATATCTGAAAGTGAATTGGAAATCTTAGAGTTGGCAGCATGGTTTCATGATACTGGATATGACAAAGGTTCTTTGGATCATGAAGAGAGAAGTTGTCAATATGCTGAGGCATTTCTATCAGAAAAAAATTATGATGCCGATAAAATCCAACATGTTAAGGATTGCATCATGGCCACCAAAGTACCACAGCAACCTACCAATTTGATTCAAGCAATTATTTCTGATGCAGATTTAAGTCATCTTGGAAAAAAATCTTATTGGAGTTCCTCAGGTTTGCTGCGACAAGAATTAACGATGGCTAAAAACATCAACATGTCAGAAGTCCAATGGGTAGATTTTGAAATTGATTTTATTGCTAAACATCAATTTCACACACCTGTTGCACGTGACTTATATGGTTCGAGAAAAGAGAAAAATATTCGTCAGCTGAAGAAACAGAAAATTCGTTTGCGTCCGCAGGAATTGATTGCTGCAGAAGATAGTGCTCTAAGAAAAGTGACGGACTTTGATAATTTCAATGGAAAAAAGAAAGCCAAAAATATCAAAGATTTAGATTTAGGTCGTGGTGTTGAAACGATGTACAGAACAACTTACAGAACGCATGTCAACTTGAGTTCCATAGCAGACAATAAAGCCAACATTATGTTGAGTATTAATGCGATTATTGTTTCTATCACCTTATCTACTTTAGTACCTAGATTTGGAGAAGACCCAAGATTTATTGTACCTACTATTATCTTACTATGTGTTTGCCTCATTGCCATTATTTTTGCAACACTTTCTACACGTCCAAAGATTACAGAAGGTAAATTCACGAGAGAAGATATTGAGCAAAAGAAATCCAATCTTTTATTTTTCGGAAATTTCTACAATATGAAGTTAGATGATTTTCAATGGGGAATGAAAGAGATGATTAAAGACAGTGATTTTTTGTACGGCTCTATGACCCGTGACATCTACTATCTAGGGATTGTGTTGGCAAAAAAATACAAATACCTGAGTTGGTGTTATGGTGTTTTCATGTATGGATTAATTGTAGCGGTTGTTGCATTCGGAATTGTTTTTATTGCATTTTAGCTTTTTGTTCATATAGCCAAACAGAACGCCACTCCATTGACCGATGTTTAATTTTCCTTTCAATATATTTTAAAAAGATTTAAACTTTCAATATAATATAGAATTACTTTTCTTTACCTTATAATAGTTATGGAAGATCAGGTATTAGATTTCTTTGAAGATGACCCAAATGTAAAAGTGGTTGTGATCAAATCCTTTTATTGGGAATCGAAAGCTTATCTATATGCTGCTCGGTTAAAAGAGGCAGGCATTCCTAGTTTTATTTCAAATTCAAATATCAATTCAGTATTGCACATTGATGTGGGTGGCATTAAACTAAACGTACGTGCACAAGATGTCGAAGCTGCAGCTGAGATTGTAAGAAAAATGGATGAAGCTCAAAAAGATGAGGAGGAATCTTTTCATGATGCTGACAAAGAGGAAATTGAATATGAAAAAGAAGTAGCAGGAAATCGAATAGAAGCAGTGGAGGATCGTGGATTTAGCGCTAAAGTCGTAATTGCCATCTTTGTTGTTTTGATTTTACTATATAGCATTTCTCTAGTATTTTAGGATTGATAAATATCAACTTTGCAATTCAATCAATTTGAAATTCGTCTTTGAATTACAACACAAACATCCTTTATAATTTTCACCAAATTTCAATTTCTGTAAATACCATGTCTGATTATCAATACTAAATTGATCTTGATAAATTTCGATGGGCAATTGATTCAGATCCGACAATGTCAGACCTAGTGCTTTAATCACACTCTCCTTTCTAGTCCAAAAATCATAAAATTTCTTTAATGGTTGATTAGCTTGATGTATCGTCTCCCATTCTCTTTTTGTAAACCAATCTTCGAATAAAGACAAATCCACTTTATTCATGTATTCGATATCAATTCCTATTTTTATATTTTTTGATATCGCACAAACCACCAAGTCATTCGTATGAGAAATATTGAAAAAACAATTTTCTACAAATGGCTTCCCATTTTCATCAATCCCGATCTGCTCCAACTCATTTTCTAAACCTAATTCCTTCAACCCTTTTTCCAACAACAATCGACCCCACACAAATGCATACGCATCTTGCTCAGAACGATATCGTCTGGCTCGTTCGTGCATTGATGATGGCAATTCCCTCAATAATTTTTTGAGCGATTTTTCGCTTTTTAATTTGCTCAAATTGACACAATATATTGTTACCATTTCATCAATTTGCACGAAAAAATAATTTATCTGAACCCATATGATGTAATGTAAAGATAGTTTTGTTACTTGTGGTACTTTTGAAACTAAAATATTACCATTAGGTTTAAATCACTTCTTTTCTATGATTACAAGGGAAATAATAATTGAAAAGTCTATGTCACTATTTATTCAGCATGGTGTCAAAACAGTGACTATTGATCGCATTGTAAAAGAACTACACACTTCAAAACGAACCATTTACAAACACTTTGAAGATAAAACAGCATTGCTCAAAGCGTGCCTTTCTGTTTACCATACCAAAGTCAAAAAGGAAAACGAGGAGTTGATTTCACAAGCAAGAAATGCGATTGAAGCCATGGGATATATCCATCAGAAAATCGTAAGTCGCTCCCATCAAGTGAATCCGAATTTCTTCAACGACATTCTCCATTATTACCCTGGTTTATTAAATGAATCTTACCGAAATACTGGAAATTTTGCACACCAACAATTGATTGAGATTGCCAATTGGGGAATACAGGATAAAATTTTTCCATCCGATTTGGATGTTCCCGTAGTTGGCAAAACCGTATTAGCTATGTTGAAATTGTTGAAAGATACCCGACAATTTCCAATGGAAGAATTCAGTAAAGAAAGATTAACATTCGGTATTCTAGTACCATACTTACGTGGTCTTTGTACTTCGAAAGGAATTAAAATATTAGAAACAGAATCCGAACTCTTTAGAGTATCCATATAGAAATCACCTACAATTGCAACCTATTGACGGGAAATCATCTGTTGCAATCAACTAAACAACTATCAATGAATTTAAACAGTTCCTTAAGGAAAACACCTATCGCAGTTATTGGTCTTTCTGCCATTTTTGCAGATGCAAAAAACGTAGAAGAATATTGGACCAACATTATTCAAGGAAAAGACTCTATCAAAGAGGTTCCTGCCAATCGGTGGTTAATAGAAGATTATTATGATCCTGATATGACCGCTCCTGACAAAACGTATTGCAAAAGAGGTGGCTTCTTACCTGAAATAGATTTTAATCCAATGGAATTTGGTTTGCCGCCAAATATCCTAGAAGTTACAGATGCAAGTCAACTGTTAGGTTTGGTGGCGGCAAGAGACGCTTTAGAAGATGCTGGATATGGGCGAAACTCAGAAAAGTTCACCTCTTCCTTGAAAGAAAAAACAGGTGTATTATTGGGCGTTGGCGGCGGACAAAAATTAATCACGCCTTTGATTGCTCGACTTCAATACCCGATTTGGGAAAGAGCACTGCGCGCAAGCGGAATCGCTGAGGCTGACATTCCACCTATCATTGATAAAATGAAAAAAGCTTATGTTGGTTGGAACGAAAATGCATTTCCAGGTTTACTAGGTAATGTTATTTCTGGAAGAATTACCAATCGTTTTGATTTGGGTGGAATCAATAGTGTCGTCGATGCGGCTTGTGCTGCGTCATTGAGTGCTGTGAAGATGGCGTTGAGCGAATTGGTAGAAGGTCGTGCAGATATGATGATGACGGGTGGTGTGGATACGGACAACTCGCCTTTCATGTACATGTCGTTTAGTAAGACACCTGCTTTTTCAAAATCTGGAAATATCAGTCCCTTTAGCGCAAAAGCAGATGGAATGTTGATCGGAGAAGGAATCGGAATGTTGGTATTGAAAAGATTGTCAGATGCTGAAAGAGATGGCGATCGCATATATAGTGTTATCACTGGCGTCGGTGCATCAAGTGATGGTCGTTTCAAATCCGTCTATGCGCCTCGTCCTTCTGGACAGGCATTGGCCATGAATCGTGCATATGAAGATGCTGGCTATGCACCGTCCACCGTAGGATTGTTGGAAGCACATGGTACAGGAACCGGTGCTGGTGACCCAACGGAATTCACTTCCATGAATATGGTTTTCGGTGCAGACAAATCTACCACAAAACGTACTGCTCTAGGATCCGTAAAATCTCAAATCGGTCATACCAAATCTGCCGCTGGTGCAGCAGGTATGATTAAAGCAGTATTAGCGTTGCATCACAAAGTATTGCCACCAACCATCAACGTAGAACAACCAAATCCAAAATTTGATATTGACAATTCACCGATTTATATCAACACAGAAACACGACCTTGGTTTAGAGATCAACACCCTCGTCGTGCGGGTGTAAGTGCGTTTGGTTTTGGTGGCATTAATGTCCACGTAGCAATGGAAGAATACGTTGGAAAGCAACCGCAACAATACAGATTGCACGAACCATTCAAAACTGTTTTACTCGAAGCTGACAATCCAAACATATTGTTAGATAAATGTCAATCTATTTTGACAGCGCTTCGAAAAGATGATACTGAAAACACTTTCAATCAATTAACTCAACAAAACAAACCAACTCCAGCAACTCAAAATACAAGAGTAGGTTTTATAACAAAAGATATTGATGATTGTATTGCTTTATTAGAAATTTGTGTTCAAAACTTAAGTAAAGACAACAACGCCTGGTCACATCCAAAAGGCATTTATTTTCGTCCAAATGGAATTGATGCCAGTCAAAAAGTAGTGGCATTATTTTCGGGTCAAGGTTCTCAATATGTTGGAATGGGGAAGGAAATTCTCAATGCTTTTCCTGATGTTAGAACAACTTTTGATATCACCGATACCCTTTTCAAAGCTAACAATGAGCCGTCCTTATCTAAAACAATTTTTCCAATTCCTGTTTTTTCGGAAGCAGCAAAAAAGCAACAGCAACAGCAATTAACTGCTACTCAAAATGCACAACCAGCGATTGGGACTTTCAGTATGGGTTGCTATCAAGTGCTGAAAAAAGCAGGTTTTAATCCAGATTTTACAGCGGGACATAGTTTTGGAGAATTGACTGCATTGTGGGCAGCTGGTACTTATGATGATGCTACTTTTTTAAAGCTGGCAAAAAAACGTGGTGATGCGATGGCCAGTCAAAATCCGTCAGCAGATGCAGGTACCATGTTAGCAGTAAAGGGAGAATTGGCAAAAATTGAGGAAGCAATTGCTGGTTTACAAGATATCAGAATTGCCAATATCAATTCAAAAAATCAGGTGGTGCTAGGTGGGAGTACACCAGCGATTTCATCTGCTGAAAACCATTTAAAAAATCAAGGATTTAAAGTGGTCCCACTACCGGTTTCTGCTGCTTTCCATACTGAATTTGTGAAGCATGCACAAGTCCCTTTTGCGAATTTTGTTCAGACTCAAAATTTCAATTCACCAAGCATTCCAGTTTACTCCAACACTACTGGACAACCCTATCCTCAGGATGTAAATCAATTAAAAAATGTTTTACAAAACCAAATTCTGAACCCTGTATACTTCAGTAACCAAATTGAAAATATTCACTCTGCTGGGGGGCGTGTTTTTGTAGAATTCGGTCCAAAAGGTGTCTTGACAAATTTGGTCAAAAATATTTTAAAAGGAAAAGATTTTCATGCGATCGCAGTCAATCCTAGTCATAAAAAAGATAGTGACTTGCAATTTCGCCAAGCCGTTTTGGAGCTACAAATTTTAGGACTTCCGATTGCTAATATTGATCCTTACAAAAGAGTACAACCAGAATTGCCTGCACCAACCAAGCTAAATGTCAAATTGAGTGGCAATAATTACATATCAACAGGTACCCAAAAAGCATACGACGATGTGATGAATGATGGCTTCAAAATTTCAGGAGGAAAAGTTCAAGTTATTGAAAAAATTATTGAAGTCGAAAAACCAGGTTTAAATAACAATTCAAATTTCACTAACATTCTAAACGAGGAAGAAGAAATGAATAAAGAAACATTACAGCTTTTGAAATCAACATTAGAATCTTTCAAAGCTAATCAAATCAAGTCGCTGGAAATTTTTGAAAAATTCATGAGCGCTCAGGATCAACAATCCAATCAATTACTACAATTGCTAACTAGTCAAATAGATAATGCCAACGGTGGTTCAACGACAAGTGCACCAAAACAAAACGGCATCAATCAAATACATCAAACTATCCCTACTCCTACTTTTGGAAACGCTAATGGAAATGGACACACCAATGGTCAAAACGGAATGCGTAATTCATTTACAACTCCAGTGGTAACTGCGCCTCCTGTTACACAACCAGCTGCAACACCAAGCACATCAGGTGTAGATACTTCGAATCTGGAAAAAATCCTTTTAGAAGTTGTTAGTGAAAAAACAGGATATCCAGCTGAAATGTTAGAATTGAATATGGATATGGAAGCAGATCTCGGAATTGACTCTATCAAACGAGTAGAAATATTTGGTGCATTGACCAAGCAATATCCTGAAATGTCCGGTATCAATCCAAATGAACTTACGGAATTGAGAACGCTAGGCGAAATCGTTGCGCATGTAGCTCCGAAAAGCGGTGCAATATCCAACAATACAGCTACATCTGTAAGTGCTCCACCAGTGACAACTGCGCCTCCTGTTAGACAACCAGCAGCGACACCAAGCACATCAGGTGTAGATACTTCGAATTTGGAAAAAATACTTTTAGAAGTCGTTAGTGAAAAAACAGGATATCCTGCGGAAATGTTGGAATTAAATATGGACATGGAAGCAGACCTTGGAATTGATTCAATCAAACGGGTAGAAATTTTCGGTGCATTGACCAAACAATATCCCGAAATGTCTGGCATCAATCCGAATGAATTAACGGAACTGAGAACGCTAGGTGAAATCGTGGCGCATGTAGCTCCGAAAAGTGGTGCAATATCCAACAATGCAACTACAACTGTCAATGCACCTAAAGTAGCAACTGCTCCAACTACACAAACCGCTCCTGCCCCATCCAACAACAATGGGACTATCAGCAATTCAAATCTGGAAAAAATACTTTTAGAAGTCGTGAGCGAAAAAACAGGATATCCTGCGGAAATGTTGGAATTGAATATGGACATGGAAGCGGACCTTGGAATTGACTCAATTAAACGGGTAGAAATTTTCGGTGCATTGACCAAACAATATCCTGAAATGTCTGGTATCAATCCAAATGAGTTAACCGAGCTAAGAACGCTTGGCGAAATCGTTGCCTATGTGGGAAAGTAAACCCGGAAGGACCCCAACTGCAAAGTTCTTCCGCACCTTCGATTCCAAAGAAAGATGAGATTAAAACAGGCTTATTTCATGGAGTTGAACGCAGTGAAATTGGATTAAAATTTTTACCAAGGCCTGATTTTTTAGAATATAATTTACCTCATGGTTATTGCACTTTGGTGACCAATGACGGATCTTCATTGACCAATACTTTTGTCCAACTAATGGCAAATCGAGGTAATCAAGTGGTGGTCCTAAATTTGCCTAATCTACCAAATCCGATTTTACAAAATGGAATCAACTTGTTAGAAAATAGTGATAATGCCATTCAAAATGCGGTTCAACAAATTGAAACCAATTATGGAAAAGTAGGTAGCTTTATTCATTTAC
This sequence comes from uncultured Saprospiraceae bacterium, assembly GCA_937928575.1. Classification (GTDB taxonomy): domain Bacteria; phylum Bacteroidota; class Bacteroidia; order Chitinophagales; family Saprospiraceae; genus CALDGQ01. Next base: position 16,043 of record CALFWW010000042.1, read on the forward strand.
ATCCTCATTTTGAATTTGTAAAACCTAATTTCACACAACACTTTGCACAAGAAAAACCAATAATAAAAACTGTTTTCTTACTGGCCAAACATTTGCAAAAATCACTCAATGAATTAGGAAGTCAACAGCGTGCGAATTTCTTGACGATTTCGAGAATGGATGGACAATTGGGACAAGGAAAAAGAGGGAATACTTCATTGCTTGCGGGAGGATTAACGGGATTGGTCAAATGTCTGAATTTGGAATGGTCTACTGTTTTTTGTAGAGCACTAGACATTCAACCTGAGTTATCCGCCAATGAAATCTCCAATCAAATTTTTGCAGAACTGCATGACCCAGATGTGCAAACGGTTGAAGTTGGATTTTCTGAGGAAGGGAGAAAAACAACAGTAGCAACACCTGTCAAAGTAGTTGAAAATAACAACATACAAACAACTGTTACTTCCTCATCTGTATTTTTGGTAAGTGGCGGCGGCAGAGGGGTCACCGCAACTTGTGTCATTGAAATGGCCAAATCTTTTCAGTGTAAATTCATTCTATTAGGTCGTTCTGATTTTGATTTTGAAGTGCCAGCATATGCGATCAATGAATCAGAAGAAGGTGTTTTAAAACGATTGATCATGACCGACTTAAAGGAGAAAGGAGAAAAACCTAGTCTTCCATTGGTCAAAAAAATCTTCAAAAATATCGTTGCAAAAAAAGAAATTGAGGCAACTATAAATGCAATTGAAAAACACAATGGTCAAGCGATTTATGTAAAAGGTGACGTAACCAACTTCAGTAGTTTTCAAGAAGATATAAAAAAAGCAACTGCAACATTTGGTGACATCACCGGCATCATTCATGGTGCAGGAAGACTAGCAGATAAATACATACAGGATAAAACAGAAGCTGACTTTAACAATGTACTTTCAGTAAAACTAGATGGGATGTTGAGTCTATTTCAATCTTGTAATATTCACAAGTTGGAACACTTAATTCTATTTTCTTCTGTTGCTGGATTTTATGGAAATGTTGGGCAAACTGATTATGCAATTGCCAATGAAATCTTAAGCAAAGCGGCTCACCTATTCAAAACCAATCATCCAAACACGCAGGTCTCTGCCATCAATTGGGGAGCATGGGATAGCGGTATGGTGAGTGGAGAATTGAAAGCCAAATTTGAAGCAGCAGGCATTACGCTTGTCAATAGTGAAGGTGGAGCAGCCATGATGGTCAATGAATTGAATATCGCTTATGCCAATCAACCTCAAGTGATTATTGGTGGTACTTTACCAGCAGCTGTCAGTGATTTAAAAACAATACGTACCCATCGCATTCACCGTCAATTGAAAGAGCAGGATAATCCATTTTTAGCGGATCATGTCATTCAAGGAAATGCAGTTTTACCGATTGTCAATTCAGTTGGATGGATGGTGCATTCTTGTGAAAGTTTATATCCTGATTTTAGGTTTTTTCAAATTTCCGATACCAAACTATTCAAAGGAATTGTATTCGATGGTAATGAAAAAGAAGCGTATATTTTAGAGGCAAAAGAAGTCGAAAAAAATGATGAAAAAATTGTTTTCGAAACGACGATTCTGAGTGAAGGAGTAAAACTACCTACTTATCATTACAAGGCCAAAATCACTTTAATTCATAAAAACACTGAATTAGTTGCTCCAAAATTCAAACCTCAATTGAGTGGATCTTATGTTGCATCAAATGGATCAGATTTATATCAAGATGGGACTTTATTCCATGGTAAATATTTTCAAGGAATTCAACAAGTACTAGATTGCAATGCGCAACAATTGGTATTATCCTGTAATGCTTCAACAGTACCTTTACATGCACAAGGACAATTTCAAATTGACTCAATCAATACCTTCTTTGCAGACATCCAATATCAAGGAATGCTAGTTTGGGTCGCCAAGCAAAAACAAGGTGCGAAGAGCTTGCCACTTCATACCAAACAAGCAACACTATATCGAAAAATGCCTTTTGACAAAACACTTTTTGTTCACATGGAAATTGCTGATGCAACAGATTTCCAAATGGTGGCCAACTGTACCGTCTATGATACCGAAGGAAATGTGTATGTAAAAACAGAAGGTGCCGCTGTGACGATTTCCAGAGACATGACCTGGTAACAATACAAACTAAACGCTAAAAGAAAACTTAGAAGAATTGATGCCAAGTAAAATTGCAATAATAGGAATGTCTGGATTATTTCCAGGATCATCCACCAATGAAAAATTTTGGGAGAATTTGATGGAGGAAAAAGATCTGATTCAAGTCGCCAATGAACATGATTTTGGGGTGGATCCTAATGTGTTTTTTCAAGATGGAAAAGGGGTTGTTGACAAATGTTACTCAACGAGAGGTGGATATATTCGAGACTTCAAATTTGATCCAAATGGTTATCAACTTCCTGCTGATTTTTTGGCCAAACAAGATAAATTATACCAATGGTCTTTGTACGTTGCCAAGCAAGCATTGAAAGATAGTGGCTATTTGGACAATAAAAATTTGTTGAAAAAATGCGGATTGATATTGGGTAATTTATCTTTCCCAACAGCATCCTCCCATAAACTGTTAGCCTCTTTATACACCGATACATTGGAGCATGGCATCCAAGAATTAATTCAATCCAATACTTTCAAAGTTCAGTCTCATAAATGGCAACAACCAGAAAATGAAGTGATCCAGTACACGCCTTCTCAAATGGTCGTGGAAGCATTGGGCCTTCAATCAAATCATTATGCATTGGATGCTGCTTGTGCCACTTCTTTGTATGCGGTCAAACTAGCGTCTGATGAATTACAAACTGGTCAATCAGACATGATGTTGGCGGGAGCCGTTTGTGCCTCAGACCAATTATTTATTCACATGGGATTTTCGATTTTTCATGCGTATGCGGAGAATGACAAAAAGTTTGTTCCCTTAGATAAAAATTCTGCCGGACTCGTTTCTTCAGAAGGCGCAGGAATGGTGGTTTTGAAAAGATTGGAAGATGCAGAAAGAGACGGCGATAATATTTTAGGTGTCATTGGTGGTATCGGTTTATCCAATGATGGAAAAGGAAAATTCTTGTTGAGCCCAAATCCAAAAGGTCAAAAACTAGCATTCGAGCGTGCGTATGATGGCAATAAAATTCATCCAAAAGACACGCACTATTTAGAATGTCATGCGACCGGAACCCCTTTGGGTGATATGACAGAGATTAATTCTATTGCAGAATTTTTCAAATTGCATCAAACAAAACCCATTTTAGGTTCTGTCAAATCGAATATGGGACACTTGCTAACTGCTGCCGGAATGCCAGGAATGATGAAGGTCTTATTGTCAATGCAAAAAAACACCATTCCTCCAAACATTAATCTTACAGAATCACTTTCTTCTGATAATAATTGGATTGGCGGTTCAGAAATGATTGCAAAAGCAGTCGCTTGGAATGGAGACACCAAACAAGCTGGAATTAATTCATTTGGTTTTGGAGGCACTAATGCGCATATGGTCATCCAATCATATCCGCTAGACAACCAATATTCTAACAATAATCAACCGATTTCATTGCAACCAATGATCGTTACTGGAATGGATGTTCATTTTGGAAACTGTAAAAACTTGACGGAATTTTATTCCACTATTTACAATGGCAAACAACATTTCACTGATTTACCTTCAGAAAGATGGAAAGGATTTGATCAACATCAGGCATTGTTGAAAAGCTACGGTTTTGAAAATGGGGAAGCACCCAAAGGAGCCTACATCGATCACTTTGAAATTGATTTGTTACGTTACAAAATTCAACCGAAAGAAGCAGAGACTTTAGAACCTCAACAAGCCTTGATTTTAAAAGTGGCAGACCAAGCGATTCAAGATGCCGAATTAGAAGAAGGACAAAATGTAGCGGTGTTGATTGCGATGGAACCAGAGCTGGGTGTACATCAATATTTGGCAAGATGGGATGTAGCTTGGCAATTGGACGAAGCGATTGAAAGACATCAATTGCCACTAAATCAGGAACAGATCACTACTTTAGAAAAACAGACGAAAAATGCCGTTTATCATTTGGAAGGCAAACAAACACCGAGTCAACATACCAGTTTTGTAGGTAATATTATGGCAAGTAGAATCGCTGCATTGTGGGATTTTTCTGGTCCAGCTTTTACGGTTTCTTGTGGTGACAATTCTGTTCTCAAAGCATTGCAAATTGCACAAAACCTTTTGTCGCTTGGTGAAGTAGATGCCGTAGTAGTAGGTGGTGTGGATTGCTCCGGCGGAATTGAAAATGTATTGTTACGCCAACATAAAAATGCAATTAATCAAAATAACAATCCTAGTTTATCACTCAATCAATCTGATGAAGGTTGGTTGATCGGAGAAGGTGCTGGTGCCATCGTTTTAAAAAGAGCAGATTCCAACAACACAAAATCTTATGGATGTATTGACAAAATCAACAAAGTCGCAACCAATGAATCCTTGGCTATTGGTTATCAAGAATTGGTCGGTTCAGGAATTGCAGCTGAAGATCAACAGGAAATAGAATCATTGTTACAACAATCCAATTCCCTAAAACAAAAAGTAGCATTGGGTAGCATCAAAACCAATATTGGACATACTTATGCCGCTTCAGGAATTGCTGGTTTGATCAAAACCTTATTGTGTTTACATCACCAATTTATCCCCGGTATTCCAAATTGGAACGAACCTAAAAATAAAACACAATTCAACGATTCCTCTTACTACTTCCCTACTCAATCACGACCTTGGATTTTACAAAATGGGGTCAACAAAAGAATCGCGAAAGTAAATGGATTGGATGGAATTAGTCTCCAAGTTTCAGAAACACCCTATGTAATCAACAATGATAACACGTTTCTACTACAACAATTGCCAAAACTTTTTCCATTAAAAGGAAATGATGAGAAGGAATTACAAACCCAACTTTCTGCATTAGAAATTGCACTTGATAATAATGAAAACTTGGCAGCAATCGCTCAGCAGTTTTACCAGATATTTCAAGAAAAAGCAAAAAGTCATTGTTTGGTTTTAGTCGCCAATTCTATCCAAAGCATTCGGAGTGAAATCATGTTCTTCAAGAGTGGATTGAACAAAGCTTTTCAAAATAACCAAATACTCAAAACACCGAAAGGTTCGTTTTTTACGCCACAGCCATTTGGAAAAAATGCGGATATCACTTTTGTATATCCGGGATCATCGACTGCATATGAAGGATTAGGGAAAGAATTATTTCAGTTGTTTCCACATTTAAATCAACAATATGCGGACTTAAAACCTAGTCTAGATACTTTTGTAAATTCAGATTATTTATTTCCAAAAACAATTTCTATAAATTCAACAAAACCCAATATTTATAACAATTCAATTGGGATGATGTCGGTCGGAGTTTTCTACGCGGCTTGCTACACCAATATTTTGCGAGAAGTATTTAACGTCCAACCTAACAAGGCATTTGGATATAGCATGGGAGAATGCAGTAGTATGTGGTATGCATTGGAGGTGTGGAGTCCCGATGAAACAAAAGAATTTAGAAACTCCCCTATCTTCAAAGATAGATTTGCTGGGGAATTAGCATTGCTGGCAGAACATTGGAATACCACAACAGAAGTTGCCAAAACGTATTGGGTGAGCTTGGTTCTATTGGCTCCTAAAAATGAAGTGATAAAATTAGTCCAACAATATGATGAAGTATACCTGACGTTCATCAATACGGACAATGAAATCATCATTTCTGGAAACAAAGAAGCTTGTCTGCAAATAGCTCAACAATTAAACTGCAAGTCGATCAAAATTCCTTTTCAGAATGTCATTCACCATGATTTTTGTGAAAAGGAAGAAAAGGGATTATTGAAAATGCACAACTTCCCGATTCAATCTCGACCAGCTATTGATTTTTATTCCAGTATTTCTCAAGATAAAATTCCGTTGGATAGTTTAACGATTGCCAAAAATTCAACACAAGTTTGTTTTGAAAAAGTTAATTTTCCGAAGACCGTTCAAACCGTTTATAATACGGGAGCTCGTATTTTTATTGAAGTCGGTGCCGGTTCAACCTGCACCAATTGGATTCAAACTATTTTAAAAGATCAAGCTCATACTGCGATTGCCATTAATAAAAAAGGAAAGTCGGATGCACAATCCATTGTTGAAATATTGGCGACTTTATTATCTCATGGTTTGGACATTGACCTATCCAGCTTATACCCAAAAGAAAAAACAGTGGTTACTAAAAGATCATTTTTCAAAAAAATAATTCTGGGTGGGAAACGTGTATTTGAATTGTTATTAAATCCAGAGATGAAAACATTATTTGCTAATGTTGATCATTCCACACCACCCAATTCTACCAAAAAACAACTCGTATTAGAAACTATTTCTAGTGAAGTACAAGCTTCTACCGTTGCTGTAATTCCTAATCAAAAAAATAAATCCATTTCATTTATGGAAACCAACTTAGTTGAACAAAATAATAAAACAACCCAATCCTCCTCAACTGTTGCGGAGAATGGTTTGAAAAAACAAAACTTTGCCGCAGGTGAACAATTAAAAAATAAAGAAATCATTTTCTCACAAGAAGATTTGGTTGAATTTGCAAATGGGAAAATCGCCAATGTCTTTGGACCTGAATACAGCGTTATCGACAGTTATCGAAGAAGAGTCATGTTGCCGATGGACCCTTATTTATTGGTAAGCCGTGTTACTGGCTTAAATGCCAAGCTTGGGGAATACAAACCTTCCACAATGCAAACGGAATACGACATTCCTTACAATGCTTGGTTCACCACAGATGGTCAAATTCCGTGGGCGGTTTCTGTAGAATCTGGTCAATGTGATTTACTACTGATCTCTTATTTGGGAATTGATTTTCAAAACAAAGGCGATTTAGTGTACCGCTTGTTAGATTGCACATTGACATTTGTAGATGACTTACCATACGAAGGTCAGACTTTGCGTTACGATATTTCCATCAATTCTTTTGTTGAAAATGCAGATAATTTGTTGTTCTTCTTCAGCTACAAATGTTATGTAGAAGATCGCTTGGTTTTGAAAATGGATGGTGGTTGTGCCGGATTTTTTAATGACCAACAATTGCAAGAAGGAAATGGTGTGGTGTATTCTGAGAAAGAAATTCATGCAAAAGCAAATGCGGAAAGAAAGTATTTTTCTCCAATGTTGAAGACAGATAAAACTTCATTTTCTAAAGAAGATTTGCGTCATCTGATCAACGGAGACATTGATAAATGTTTTGGAAATGAAAGTTATTATCCAAATGGTAAAAATCCATCTCTTCGTTTACCACCAGAAAAAATGTTGATGTTGGATCGAATAACTTCGGTTGATTTGAAAGGTGGTGCTTATGGCCTTGGGCTGATCATTGCGGAAAAAGATTTGGCTCCAGATGATTGGTATTTCCCATGTCATTTCCGAGATGATGAAGTATTAGCTGGTTCATTACAAGCAGAAGGTGGTGGAAATTTATTGCGTTTCTACATGATGATGTTGGGCTTACAGCGTTTCACAAAAGATGCACGTTTCCAACCAGTATTTGATTTGGCTCAAAAAGTTCGTTGTCGCAAACAAGTTGTACCCGGTAAAGACACCAAGTTGATTTACAAATTAGAGATCAAAGAAATTAGCTTGATTCCATACCCACATGTGATTGGAGATTTGGAAATTATTTCTGACGGTGTCATTACCGTTCATTTTGAAAACTTAGGATTGCAACTGAGAGAAAAAGACAATCCAAAATATTTAGAAACGAATTCGGATGTTTATATCTCTCCAAGATCGGAAGGGGCATTGATGAACGAAAAAGATATCACCACTTTTGCCTTAGATGATCTTTCAAAATGTTTTGGCCCTGAATACAAACTCTATGATGGACGTGCTGTTTCTCATCAACCAAACACAGATTTGCAATTAATTTCTCGTGTATTGAGTGTAGATGGAGAGCGTCATGATTTTTCAAAACCTTCTACTATTATTTCAGAATACGATGTTCCTCATAATGTATGGTATTACGATCAGAATGCCAACATTACCATGCCGTATTCGATGATCATGGAAATCGCTTTGCAACCTTGTGGATTATTGGGTGCTTATTTAGGAAGTACTTTTGAATTTCCAGAAAAGAATTTATTCCTAAGAAATTTGGATGGAGAAGGAACTAGTTTTGATTTACCAACAGGAACAGATTTTAGAGGAAAAGTTATTACCAACAAATCAGTATTAATTTCTTCCATCGGAATGGGTGGAACAATTTTACAACATTATACTTTCGAATTATCTATTGATGGACACACTTTTTACAAAGGAAAATCTTCATTCGGATTCTTTACTGCAGAAATGCTGTCTGCACAAGTAGGATTGGATAATGGTAAAATGATACAACCATGGTTTATACAACAACAGCTTAAACCAACAGAATATTTACAAATCAAATTAGATTCTCTTTATGGGAAGATGAAATTATATAAAGCTCCTGAGAACAAAGCGCATTATAGATTGGCAAGTGATCAACTAAATTTATTAGATAAACTAATCATTGCAAAAAATCGCGGAGAATTCGGTAAAGGATACATTCATGCGACTAGACAAATTCACACCTACGATTGGTTTTTCACTTGCCATTTCTATGAAGATCCAGTAATGCCAGGATCATTAGGTGTTGAGGCGATTTTGCAAGCGATGCAAGTATTTGCGCTGCAACAAGATTTAGGAAAAGATTTCAACAATCCGACTTTTGTACAATTAGAAAATCACAAAACGGTGTGGAAATATCGTGGACAAATTTTGTTGCACGTAAAAGAAATGCAGTTGGAAGTTCACATCAAAACAATAGAAATGCGTGGCAACCAACTAGCAATAGTTGCTGATGCATCCTTGTGGAATGATGAAGTAAGAATTTATCAAGTGACCGATTTATCATTAGGAATTCAAGAAGCGTAACACTAAAACTCAAAAGAAACTAAGATGGAATTTATAGGAACACCGCAAGAAATATTTTGGAAAGGTTCGCCAAGAGACATCGTTTTTGAACAAGCAGCTATTCAGGAAAAACTAGCCAATACTCAATTACCTTGTTATGTCATGAAGGATTTCAATGGCAGAATTGGGGTCAGTAATACTGGCGAGTTGGTTTCCAAAGGTCGTGGCTTGCAAGTATTAGCAATCGCCAATCCAATGACTGCTGCGCAACTCGGAGATCCAACATTTAGAAAAGATTATAATTTAAAATACGCTTATAAAACAGGAGCAATGGCGAATGGAATTGCTTCAGAAGAATTGGTGATTGCAATTGGTAAAGCAGGTTTTTTAGGATCTTTTGGAGCTGCTGGTTTAGTTCCTAATCGTGTATCGGAAGCGATTGAAAAAATTCAACATCATTTAAGAACTGAAACTTATGCATTCAATTTAATACATAGCCCCAATGAAGAAGCATTAGAAGCAGGAGCCGTACAACTATTTCTAGAAAGAGGTGTACATGTTGTTGAAGCCTCTGCATTTCTTAGCTTGACAGAACATATTGTACATTATAGAGTCGCAGGATTAAGTCAAAATACGGATGGAACAATCAATATTAAAAATCGGGTGATTGCAAAAATTTCTCGTAAAGAAGTGGCGACTCATTTTATGCAAGCGGCACCTGATGAGTATTTAGAAAGTCTGTTGAAGCAAGGAAAAATTACAGCTCAACAAGCTCAATTGGCAAAATTGGTTCCTATGGCGGATGACATTACCGTGGAAGCAGATTCGGGTGGTCATACGGATAATCGGGTTTTGGTTGCCTTACTTCCAAGTATCATTTTACTTCGCGATCAATTGCAGAAGAAGCATCAATTCAAACAAAAAATCAGAATTGGTGCAGCCGGTGGCATCTCAACTCCTGCTTCTGCCCTTGCTGCATTTATGATGGGAGCAGCGTATGTGGTCACGGGTTCTATCAATCAAGCTTGTGTGGAGGCCGGCACTTCGGAGCATGTACGTAAATTGTTAGCAAATGTAGAATCTACGGATGTTATGATGGCACCTGCATCTGATATGTTTGAAATGGGTGTCGAATTGCAAGTGCTCAAAAGAGGAACTTTATTTGGACCAAGAGCAAAAAAATTATACGAATACTACAAACAATATAAATCAATTGATGAAATTCCAACAGCCGAAAGATTGAAATTGGAGAAACAAGTTTTTAAAAAACCACTAGAAGAAATTTGGCAAGGGTGTATTGATTTTTTCCAAAAGAGAGATCCTCATCAAATTGAACGTGCGAAAAATAATCCACATCGTAAAATGGCATTGATTTTCCGTTGGTACTTAGGCTTGTCTTCTAATTGGGCCAATGCAGGAACTTCTGACCGTGCTACTGATTATCAAATTTGGTGTGGTCCATCTATGGGATCTTTTAATGATTGGGCAAAAGATACATACTTGGAAGTTTATCAAAATAGAAAAGCGGCTGATTTGGCGAATCAAATTATGGATGGTGCTGCCTATTTGTATCGAATTCAAACATTGCAATTACAAGGTCTGCGGTTGGCGGATGAGATGTGTGGGTATGTGCCTAGTGAGGTAGCGAGAATCGTTGGTGTATAATGGACTTTTGGATATTTAGGCTTTTAGCCAAGAGGTCGTTCAAATTGAAATTGAATTATCATTTGAACGACCTCTTAACTAAAAGTCTAAACGGCTAAAAATCTACCTTACAAAGTCCCTCTCAACTCCTGGTCTCTTTCTATCGCTTCAAACAATGCTTTGAAATTTCCTTTACCAAAAGACTTCGCTCCTCTTCTTTGAATGATTTCGTAAAAAACGGTTGGACGATCTTGAACTGGTTTGGTGAAAATTTGTAATAAATAACCTTCTTCATCACGATCGATAAGGATATTTAATCGTTTCAATTCTACTAAACTTTCTTGAATTGATCCTACTCTATCCATTACAGTATCGTAATACGTATCTGGAACTTGTAGAAACTCAACACCATTCTTACGTAATTGATCAACCGTTTCGATAATGTTGTTGGTTGCGATAGCGATGTGTTGGACACCTGCACTTTTGTAATAATCCAAGTATTCTTCAATCTGAGATTTCTTCAAACCCTGCGCTGGTTCGTTGATTGGAAATTTGACATAGCCATTTCCATTGGATACTACTTTACTCATTAGCGCTGTGTATTTGGTAGAAATATCTTTGTCATCAAAAGTGATTAGCAATTTAAAGCCCATGACATCTTGATAGAATTGAACCCATTTGTTCATTCCTCCTAACTCCACATTTCCAACACAATGATCTACATATTGAAGACCAACTGATTTGACAGGAACCGTTGTTGTTTTTGGTTCAAATCCTGGCATGAAGACACCTTTGTAGTTTTTTCTTTCTACAAATGTGTGAATCGTGTCACCATAAGTATGAATAGATGCCGTTACAATTTCTCCGTTGTCATCTGAAGTTTTTTGAAGGCCGATTGCTTCTTTGGCTCCTCTTTCTAAAGCCGTTTTAAAAGAATATTCTGCATCATCTACCCACAATGCTAACACTTTGACTCCGTCTCCGTGTAAAGCAACATGTTTGGACACCTCACTTTCTGGATTTAGAGAACTTGTGATAAGGAAACGAACTTTACCTTGTTGCAACACATAGGTAATCGCATCTGAAGAACCTGTTTCAGGTCCACGATAAGCAACGCATTCAAAACCAAAAGCGGTTTGATAATAATAAGATGCTTGCTTGGCATTGGCTACATAGAATTCTACGTAGTCCGTTCCCAAAAGTGGGAATAGGTCTTTTTCAACCTCAGTTGTATTTTTTGTTAAAGTATCCATTATTTTTTAATTAAAAATTTTATAATTAAAAATTTAAAATAGATCGTCAGGATGCGTACTCACGTAATAACGATCTATTTTAAATTTTAAATTTGATTATTTAGTGTTGTCCATTCCCCAACCAACTCAAGTAGTAATCCTTATCCTCAATCGCAGCCGCATATTCCGTCATCAAAAGTGGTCTGAAAGTATCCACCATAACAGCCAATTCACCAGTTTCTTTTTTGCCGATGCTTTTTTCGACAGTTCCAGGATGCGGTCCGTGTGGAATTCCTCCTGGATGTAACGAAATCATTCCTCGTTCCACATGAGAGCGGCTCATGAAGTCTCCATCTACATAATACAATACTTCATCGCTGTCGATATTTGAATGATTGTAAGGAGCTGGAATAGACAACGGATGATAATCATACAAACGTGGACAGAAAGAACAGATCACAAATCCTGATGCAGCGAAAGTTTGATGCACTGGAGGTGGTTGATGTAAACGTCCTGTTATAGGTTCAAAATTGTGAACTGAAAAAGCATACGGATAAACATATCCATCCCATCCTACCACATCAAATGGGTGACTCTTGTAATGGTATGGATAAATATTGTCTTGTTTTTTGATGAATAATTTGAAGTCACCAATTTCATCGTGTGTTTCTAGATCTTGAGGCTTCCGGATGTCTCTTTCACAGAATGGAGAATGCTCCATCAATTGACCAAACTTATTGCGATATCGATTTGGCGTTACAATCGGACTTGCTGATTCAACAATAAATAGCCGATTATCTTCGGTATCGAATTGAATTTGATAAATTGTACCACGAGGCACTACTAAATAATCTCCATAACCAAAAGGAAGATTGCCATACATGGTTTTCAAAGTGCCGGTTCCTTCATGAATAAAAATCACTTCATCCGCATCTGCATTTTTGAAATAATAATCGGTCATGCTTTTACGTGGACCTGCCAATAATATTTTGCAATCATTATTTACCAACACCGCTTTTCTGCTTTCTAGATAATCATCCGTTGCAGGCACATTGAAACCTTTAAGACTTCTATGTTTTAATTGTTTGTCATGAATTGTTTTTGGTGCCACTGAATAGGGATCACCAACTTGTACAATCTGAGTCGGTGGATGACAATGATATAATAGAGAAGAAGTGTCAAATCCTTCCGTCGAAAAAAGTTGTTCACTATATAGTGTACCATCTTCTTTTCTAAACTGTGTATGTCGTTTTGCAGGTACTTTTCCTAACGTGTAGTAATGCATAACTTTTGATTTTGTGGTGGATGTTTAATGTTAGTCTAAATTTGTAAAAATTCGATTCAGCACTATGGTCAATTTACTTACCTCATTATCCGATAATCCTGCCCATGCTTTTGATCTGAATTCGCGGAGTACGGGTGTTACTTCTTTTATTTTTTTATGGCCAGCTTTTGTTAATTCTATACTGAATTTTCTACGGTCTGTTTCATCTGCTACTCTTTCGATTAATTGCTTTTTGACCAACAGATCCAAAATCCGAGTGACTGTCGGCGCATCTTTGTATGCTCGTTGCGCCAATTCCAATTGACTGAGGCCATTTTCTTTACTCAATTCTTGAAGCAAGAGCCATTGATCAACTGTAATTTCTGTATTAGCTTCTTTCAAAAGGCGTTGGAAATTCTGCTTCATTCGTCTTTGAGTTCTTTCAATGACAGCACCTGAAATGTCCAACTTACTTTGTAATACTTCTAAATCATTCATAATTAGTTGTTGTACTAACTATTCGTAAGTTAAGTATATTTTTTGAAAATTGTTTAGGTGTTAGGAAATTTTTCACCTCCAAGACAGATAGACACACCAAAACATGGTTTATTTGAATCTAAATAGTATGAATTCAAACAGATATAATACTGGGATTAAATACCTTCTGCTATTTACTATTATCTTGTTCTCTTGTAAATCGACAAAAAAAGCGTACAATTCAGATAGTCATTTCCATTCCAAAATACAAACACATATAGCTTTCGAAAGAGATACCATATTGATTGGCGAACCTACTTATGCTTATTTTGTTGTAAGCAATATTTCCAATGAATCATTTTATGTCTGTAGAAATTGTCCAATTATTGCAAAGTTTGCTCAATGGCCGCTTGTCACTTTAACCTCCCCCTCAAATGAGGCGCTTAAGAGTATAGATTCGGGAGTAAGACTTGGCTCTAGAATTGATTCGAGACGGTTATTGCCTGGGGAATCCATAAAGTTTGAATTGTTTTTAGATGACTATTGGGAAAAGATAACAGAAGAAGGCATTCATGAACTTAAGATTACCAAACACATGATGGTCGGTTATGAGTACCCTTCTTCCTCAACATCTAGAAAACGTAAATTTGAAATTCAAGGAGATTATTTAATCAGAGAAGAATCTGCAAAATTTTTAGTTAAAAATGATAGTTTATTGTTAGGAGAATTTATTAAAAGTTTAATTCAGTCCATCAAATCTGAGACAAACAATCGTGAGGTAGACATGAATGGTTTTGTAAATAAGGACAAAAAATTTGAATCGTATAATGAAAAATTGAGAGAAAGTTATAAAAAACTCAACCACATTAATGACAAACGCATAGTTCCATTCTTGTTAGATTCCTATATTTACAACAATAACATTCCTAAGGGTACTTCTCTGAAATCATTAATCAAATTCTCATCGGACAGTCTTGTTTTTGAAACACTTAAAGTAGCAACTCAAGAACCTTCAATTTCAATATGTGAAGTATCAAGAGATTCGATTTTAGCTGGTTGGAATAGTTGGGATCTTAGCCAAATTGCAATTCGGGCAATCATGAATGAAGACACTGAAAAGGCTGTTGATTTTCTCGTTGCACAAAAAAAGGATGCATTTCTTTGTGATCGTTATAGAATCTTAACCTCTTTAAACTACCTTATGTCGAAGGAAAATGCAATAAAAATTTGCGAAGCGTATTTAACAGATCCGCATAAAGCAATTAGAAGAAAAGCTAGGGAGCAAATGGATTTAATTTTACAAAAATAATAAGGTGTGAGGACTAAGGATTTTAAACTAAAAAATCACTCCCTCCGATGCGCCATCCGCTGAATCGCATCAATAATATTATCCAGCGAGACCGGATAGTCGATATACTGCGCATTGGATTCATCCTTCCCCCAGATTGGAACGGTGATTACTTTTTTGCGTTGACCGTAAGCAACAGACAATCGGAGTGGAATAGGTGTTGGTTTTTCTTGTTTTCTTTTTTGGCAAACTGCGGAAGTACAGTCATAAATTCTATCCATTTCAAAATATTTCTGAGCGATAATGAATTCAGCAAATTGCTCCAACTCTTCTCTTGGAATATCTTTTTTTGTAACAATTAAACCATTGGCGACGCTCTTAAATTCTTTGATCAAACGTCCTGAACTTTTAATTTGAATATAGTCCCGGAGTACTGGATCGATGCCACCATAGTAACCACCACCGATGAGTTCGATATTGATATATATTGGTTTTTCTTCAGGTTCCCGATCTCGTTTTCGTTTTCGCTTCTTTTTGTTTTTCTTTTTCCTCAAACTAAACCACTTTCCTGGATCTTCTGCGTCTACATTGACATCTGGTAATTCGTTGAGTGGTTTAATGAACGGGGCTTCTTCACTGGTCACTCTCACAAAATGATATTGGAAAGAACCTTTCGCATTGGCTTGTTTGAATTCTAAAACTAAAGTGGATTTATTAATCTCCACAACCTTCCATTTCTTAATGTGGCGAAATGAATAAAACAATTCATCTTCATTCATACTCCAATTTCCTTTGGTCATGTCACCATTTAGATATTGTTCGTACGTGTAATCGAATTTGAAATTGAGGTAATAATCATAGGCTTCATCAGCCTTGTGGAGTATCGTGTTAGATTGGAGATGGAGTGCGTAGGTATACCGCCATTTAGTTTCGATAATTTTTCTTTCATCGATGGCATAAAGTGGGATTACGGTCGAGTCCGCTTGTCCTACTAACTTATTGTAGCAGAAACAAACCAAGACAACAAGAACGATATGAATGAACTTCAATCCCATATTGTTTAATAGTCAAATCAAGAATATAATTTACATATTAGTATTCTCAATCATCTAATTTAAGAAACCTAATTCTATTCCTACTTATACGGGAAAAAAAGTTGCTTTGTTTTAGAATTTAAAACCTATTGTCAACATTATTTTCGAATTGTTGATATCATTCAGGATACTTTGTCCTAAGGCTGGGTCAATCAATCTGTAAGGCGAATAATTTTCACGAATCGATGCTCTTTGAAAAGCGAAGTCTGTATAAAAGTAGTTCGCTCTATATCCCAAACCTGCTGATATGGTCTGAATCGATTCCACATCTGCTTGATCTCTGTAGCTCCCCGCCGTACTAAATCCAGCTCTTAGTCTAAATTTTTTGATTGCATACTCGCCACCGATTCTAAGATTAATAGCACTGGTCAATGCATTTTTAATATCCGTATTTATTTCTTCTTCCTCTTCTTCAAAAAGATTGTTGTCTGCAGTATAATTAAAATTTGCAAAAGCATAATCTACGTATTCGACATCCGCAGAAATGAAACCACTTTTTCCAATAATGACTGCACCGCTAACAATAGCTCTCCATGGTGTTGATAATTTGTAATCAAAGGTACCATCGGAGTCCGCTTCAAACGTTCCATTTAAATCCGTCGTCGTTAAATCATAACTTAAGCTATCTTGATAGGTATCATTTAAAGCCATACCGGTTGGTGAATGCACTGCCAATCCTAAACGAAACATCTGAGATATCCTATACACCATTCCTACTTTAAAATTTATCCCAACTCCTGAAGTTTCTAATGTCTGCTGATACAATAATTCATTGAAAACGTCGATCTGGTCTTCTGTGTCTTCTTCTATGTAAGTTCTAGTTTCTTCAAAGGAAATAAAAGGAACACCAATCGTAGCACCAACCATAAATTTATGATTGTAATTGGCTCCCCACCCAAGTACCATTTCATTGATGGAACCTTCTTGAGTGATTCTTTGATTTTTAAATAACATTTGATTTCCGCCACTATCCAGATAATCAGTAGTCCAAGAATTATTGTCATCAGGATTCAGTTGATAAATCGCTCCAGCATTAAATGCAAGCGAACTTTCAAATCCCAAATTATCTGAACTAAAACCATATGCTTCTTGGACAAAACGATCGGTTAAGCTACCCAGTGTCGCTCCTTCATAATAGACTTCGCGATTAAAGCTAGCAAGTCGATTAAAGCCAATTGCAACCCCACTACTTTTCATATCAAAACCGCTTCCATCATTGTGAAAAACAACACCGATATTATTGAGATTGAAATTATTTTTGGTTGCACTTTCGGTTCCTGCTCCCACTAATTCAGCATCGGTATTCGCAATAAAAAAACTCGGTGTGAATACAAATTCTGAAGTCCTATACATCCCTAAACCAGCTGGATTGATACTGATCGCTCCGAAGTCTGCTCCGAGTGCACCAAAGGCGCCTCCTACACCGACAGTCCTTGCGGTTCCGCCAACATTGAGATTGGAATAACGGATTGCATCTTCAACTGTTTGTGCGCTTATATTAGATGTATAAATTAGAATGGATGAAATGAAGATAAGTATGTATTTCATAGCGGTTTTTTTAAGAGCTAATTCACTTTTTCAAAAGCTAAAATAAAATATCCTTGACACTTATTGAAAAGTGCTTCCAAAAAACGGGTCGACTTAATAAATTGAAGATTAAAAAAATGGGTGAGTGAAATCATCCACCCACCCATTTTAGTATATCATTTAAAGATTCTTAAAATCTTTTACCTGATGATCTTTTTGGAGAAGAACTTGATCTTCTTGAAGAAGACTTAGGAGCTTTGTAAGAAGAATTACTTCTGCTGCTGCTTCTGTAAGACTTTGAAGAAGACGAGCGCGTTGAACGCGAAGGCTTAGAGTAAGTTCTTGTATTAGAACGAGATGGTCTATCATACGATCTAGAAGTTGAAGACTTTCTAGTTGAACGATCTACCCTGTTTGAAGAAGTAGACTTTTTAGTTCTGTCATAATCGTAAGATCTCGTGCTTCTTGTAGTACCTTTTGTAGTAGTCGTTGAAGGTTTACGAGTTGTTCTAACTGTATTATTACTTGGTGCCTTTGTAGTAGGATTCGTTGTAACTCTATTGTTATTTCTAGCACCTCTTACTGGTGGCGTACCGTTGTCATTTACAGAACCATTCGTTCTTGGTCCATAATTCGAACCATTGTTGTTGTTGGATGTGTTTACACTACCAGCGTTGCTTCCAGTATAGCTTGGAGGAAGACAATCGTTAGGATTTCCATATCCATATCCGCTTCCTGCACCACTGAATCCGTATCCAAAATTGTTTGAGTAAGGATTGTATCCATAACCATTTCCGAATCCATTTCCGTAGCCATAGTTTGCTCCATATCCATAACCAAAGTTTCCATAAGGATTAACTCGGTTGAAACCATAAAATTGGTTGGCACCAAAAGGAGCAAATAATGTGGAATTGTTGAAAAAACTAAATCCACTTCTTTGAGCTCTTCTGAAACGTCTGTAATCAGCGTAGTTTCCAAAAGAGAGATAGATATTATTTCCACCATAAGGAGAATAAGTTCCGTATGGGCTGTAAGCGTTCACATTTACATAGCAAGGATCGTAGAATCCAAAACCAGTGTAAGGACGAGAGAAACGACGAATTCTTGAAGAATAGTAATAATCGTAATCATCATATTCATTAAAGTTGTCGTAATCGTCAGATGCATAGTCCGAATCGTAACCATAATCTTCAGAAGCATAAGCGCTTTCATCTACATCATAATCATCGTAATCTTCATCACCAGAAATTATGGTTGTTGTTTCCGTATCCGTATCAGGATTGTAGTACAAATCATCACCCTGCGCGATTGCAGAAGTAGAAAGACCAAAAATCGCTAAGACAAATAATAACGAGCTGAATTTGATATTTTTCATAATTGAAATAAGTTTAATGTAATTACTTGGACTCCGTTAATTAGTTCAAGGCTAATTTATTACTTTTGTGCCTAATTTTCTGTTAATGATCTATTAAATGTGACTGGTTGTCAAGTTAAAAGATTTAACATAAACATTTGACTATCAACCTTTAGACGTAAAAAATGGTCTTCTGTCACATAGATTTAACATCCTGATTATAAGCACATTGCATTTAAATATTTTATATAATAAGCTTAATTATACTTAAAAGTAACCCAATTTAATGGCAAAAGAAATTACAAATAGAAATGATGATTACTCTCAATGGTATCTTGATATTGTAAGAAAAGCAAATCTTGCGGAGAATTCTGCAGTCCGAGGATGTATGGTAATAAAGCCCTATGGATTTGGGATTTGGGAAAAAATGCAAGCTCAGTTGGATAAGATGTTTAAAGAAACCGGTCATACCAATGCATACTTCCCGCTTTTTATTCCTAAGAGTTTTTTGAGCAAGGAAGCAGAACATGTTGAAGGCTTTGCAAAAGAATGTGCTGTAGTCACGCACCATCGATTGATGAATGATCCGAATGGCAAAGGTGTTGTTGTGGATCCAACAGCAAAATTGGAAGAAGAATTAATTGTCAGGCCAACTTCAGAAACTATTATTTGGAATACTTATAAAGACTGGATCAAATCTTATCGTGATCTGCCGTTACTGATTAATCAATGGGCAAACGTTGTTAGATGGGAATTGAGGACTCGACCTTTTATTAGAACTGCAGAGTTCCTTTGGCAAGAAGGACACACGGCTCATGCTACCTCAGCTGAAGCCGTCGAAGAAACAAAAATGATTCTGAATCTTTATGCAAAATTTGCAGAAGAATACATGGCCATGCCAGTTATCAAAGGTGTCAAAACTGCTAATGAAAGATTTGCCGGTGCAATTGATACGTATACCATCGAAGCATTGATGCAAGATGGAAAGGCATTGCAAGCAGGTACTTCTCATTTCTTGGGACAAAATTTTGCTAAAGCATTTGATGTTAAATATCAAAATGAAAATCAAAAAGAAGAATATGTTTGGGCTACTTCATGGGGTGTTTCAACCCGATTGATGGGTGGACTGATTATGACCCATTCAGATGATGAAGGATTGGTGGTTCCTCCAAAATTGGCTCCACTTCAAGTTGTGATTGTTCCGATTCCAAAAACGGATGCAGTCATTGATGAAGCAGCTGAGAAAATTATAAAGGCACTTAAATCAAAAGGCATTTCTGTCAAATACGATACAGACAATAAAAAGCGTCCTGGATTCAAATTTGGAGAATACGAAATGCGTGGTATCCCTGTTAGATTAGGAATCGGAAAAAGAGACCTTGAAAAGAATCAAGTGGAAGTTGCGAGACGTGACTTAAAATCCAAAGAGTCCGTTTCAATGGATGGTATCGAAAATCATATTGAAAATCTCTTGGAAGAAATTCAAAAAAGTATTTTCAACAAAGCACTTGCATTTAGAGATGAACGCATCACTTCCGTTGACTCAATGGATGATTTTAAAAATGTATTAGAAACAAAAGGCGGATTTGTCTCAGCGCATTGGGACGGAACAACAGAAACTGAAGTTAAAATTAAAGAGTTGACCAAGGCAACGATTCGTTGTATTCCTATCGACAATAAATTAGAAGATGGGGTTTGTATTCTTACAGGAAAGCCATCCAAACAACGAGTATTGTTTGCCAAAGCATATTAGCCAATAACACTAAACCATAAAATAATAGCTGTCAATCATACATTGATGGCTATTTTTATTTTGTCATTTGAACTAAAAACCATATATTACATTACTATTTTATATAAACCTCCAAATTTCTAACTATGCGAACGCATTTGCGAGAAATATTAATTTTCTACAATGCTGAATCTCAAAGAGATCGACAAACTGTTCTGCATGCTAAGTCATTGGTCAATCATGTCAAGTCATTTACCTACAACAATGGACTAAAGACACGACGCAGTTGGCAAGAGATAATAATGGCATTAGAAATTCACCCAAAAGAATTATTGAACAAGGCACATCCTTTTTATCAAGAACATATTAGAGGTAGAGAATTTGGTCTTTCTAAATGGCTAAAGGTGATTGCCCACAATCCAGATATTATTAAAGCACCCATTGCTATTCGTGGTAAGCGGGCCATCCTTTGTATAACCCCAACAGATATTTATCAACTAACTGATCAATCTATCTCCACTTAATTTTTTTTTATTTATTGCTGTCAAAAATAAGTTTCAATGCGAGTCCTTTGTGTTGGACCTTATTTTTTATTCCGTTGTCCTATGTCCGTCGCAATGCCTAGCTTGCTTTTTCGTTATCCGCTTCGACCATAAAGTGCGTATTCACAATCAATACGGACAACGGAAAAGATGACGAAGCTCACCGACGGACATCGAACACGGATAAGACAACGGATAAATCACGAAAGCATTCCTCAAATTGCAATAATTCCTTATCTTCGCATCATTAGATAATCGTAATAATACATACTATGAATTTTTCAATAGAAGCTCCCATTTACAAGATTTTTGACGTCCAAGTTGTCAACGAAAAATTTCAAAAAAGAGAATTCGTTTTGGAAGTCCAAGATGGAAGTTATGCGCAGTATATCAAGTTTCAATTAGTTCAAGACAAATGTGATTTGATTGATTCTTATGCAGTCGGTGATCAGGTGAAAGTACACTTCAATCTAAGAGGTAGAGAGTGGCAGGATAAATTTTTCACCAACTTAGACGCTTGGAAATTGGAAAAAATAGGTGCATCCACTGCAGCTACCAAAACACCTCCACCAGCAGATGCAATGGATTTTCCAAAAGCTGAAAATGCACCTGCCATCGAAGCAGATGATGACCTTCCATTCTAACATTAAATTTTCTAAAAGATATTTGAAAAGCGTTCTTCTCAATCGTGAGGAGAACGCTTTTCTATTTTGTTTGTATATTTAGGATAACAAATAATTTACACAATGAAGTATTTACATGTAATTATACTACTAATCCTTTTCACATTCCTATTTACTAATTGCGACAAAGATGATGATGATTTAGTCCTTTCATGCACTCCCGAATATATTCTCAATAGTTCTTTCGAAGATAGTGAACCTGGCTTGAGCACTATTCCTGAAGGTTGGGATAATTGTGGTGATACTTTACAATCACCGACCGATCTCTTTCAAAATGACCTTGAAAATCAATTTATGGTAACCAACATTGCAGAGGAAGGTCAACAATATGTTGGGATGGTGGTACGACCGAATGGAACTAAAGAATGTCTATTCCAAACCCTTCGTACTCCACTAAATCCTGGTGATTACCAAATATTCATTAGCTATGCAAAACCTATTAATTACACTAGTATCGCAGAAGTAAATTCAGAATATATTATATTAGATTTCAATGAACCGATTGCCTTAGAAATAATTGGTGTAAATAATAACAATGAAGAGCAAGTCCTATTAACAACTCCACCCAATGAGTCGACAGATTGGACTGAACCATCATTCAACATCAATATCACTGAAACGATTAATGAGATAAAATTACAGCCAACTTATATTGGTAGTGATTTTTATGCAGGAGGTATCTTGATAGATTATTTTCGAATTGGTGAAAATTAGTCGTTCAGAGTTGAATCGCATCCTACAGTTTCTCTAATTACGAAGGTGTGGTTAAATTATTGAACTATCTCTTTGTATGGAGATTTAATTCTGGTAAATGAATGAACTCGTTCTCATATTTATAAAACTGATCGCTTACTACTCATACATCTCCATTATCTGCAAAGCATGACTTTTGGTTTTCACTTTCTCAATCACATTTTCAATCTTTCCTTTTTCGTCAATGATAAAAGTTGTACGTAACAATCCATCGTATTTCTTCCCCATAAATTGTTTTGGTCCCCAGACTCCAAATGCATTGATGACTTCTTTGTCTTCATCTGCTAACAATGGAAATGGAAAGTTGAATTTCTTGATAAAATTCTGATGCTTTTTTTGAGAATCCGGACTTACACCTAACAATTCAAATCCTAAATCTTGCAGCTCACTATAATGATCTCGTAAGTTACAGGCTTCCAATGTGCAACCTGGTGTATTGTCTTTTGGATAGAAAAATAGGATTAGTTTTTTGCCTTTGTAATCAGAAAGTTGGATGGTTTCTCCGTTTTCGTCTAGCCCTTTGAATTTTGGTGCTTTTTCGCCTGCTTGTAGTATTGCCATTCTTGATTTATTTTTGTTATGATTTATAGCTTTGAAATCTGGGTTTTGAAAGGGCACGCGGTTACGTTGGATTGCAACATGCCCACCTCCAGCAATTCAAAATAAAGATTCCAGCTCCTCATAGAAACAACCTTACTTCAAAAATGTTCTCTCCAGCACCGAAGTATTTCCCAAATTATCAGAAACCGTGATGACCAACTGATGCTCCCCTTTTCCAATGGAACCATCGAAATGATGAATCAACAAATCCTTTTTAGAATCATACTCCATTAAAATCCAGTTTCCATCGACTGTTGCGTAATATTTCATGTTGGGAACATTTCTAGCGACCTCATAATTATCGGTAATCTTGAAAGTCATTTTTGGAACCCCTCTTAAATCTTTTTTAAATGACTTGGGTTCAATCTTCGGCGGTGTTTTGTCCAACATAATGGAGTAGTCTCCAAATTCTCTAGCTTTGGTTTCTAATTGACCACCGTCCCATTTTCCACCACAATTAATAATCTCACCGTCTTTATCACAATTGGCGATGAAGGCTTTGTCTCGAAATTCATCAGGCACATGATGTCCTTTAATCCCGATATCAAAATATTTATGAACCGGTGATTTATAATTATGTATGTGATGAACTTGAGAGTAAATATTGTAAGATGCTTCCGATGAAGTGTGATAATTCATGTACAAGTTTTCATACAAAGCACCTTTTGGAAAATAGAGATAAAGATTGTTGTTGTCAATGATATTTTCTTCTCCGATTTTCAAAATGTAATTGAAGCTGGAAGAATTCGGATCTTTTACATTTCCTCTTTTTGCCCAGAAAGTCAGTTTAGAAGTATTACCCTCTGCATCTTTTACATCCATCACAATTTTGGTCGCTTTATCCTTATATAATTTGACGACACCTTTTTCTTCTTTCACGTTTTTGTAGATGGACAGCTTATTTCCTGGCAACGCAAAACATCTGTTATAATAACTCTTCTTCGATTTCAATTCACCATAATCCAAATGAGCATTAATATATCTCGTCTCATCAAATGAAAAAGTTTCCATTTCAAAATCATAGAAAGGGACATCATCTTTTGACATGGCAATTGAGTAAACCCCATTCCAATTGGAGGCACCATTCATGTGATCATAGGCCTTTAGTGCAAATCCACATCGCCATGCTCCTATGGAAATCGTATCTCCTTTAATTCGGTAATCTCCGGATTTAGTTTTCACCAAACTGTATGCCTTCGTTCCAATCTCTTCTCTTTTGTCATTGAGATGATACACTTTCAAGTTGTGTAATTTGGGACGAATATTGTCTTTCACGGCGATTCCAAATAATAATGGGTTGATTGGTTTTTCTGATTTGGTGTCTCTAATTTCGAAATGCAGATGCGGACCAAAAGAACGACCGGACAATCCCATTTTACCAATTACCTCACTTTTTGTGATTTTAAATGCTCCGGGTTGTGGAAACAATTCTATTTCAAAAGTTTGTTTGGCGTATTGTTGTTGTTTGACAAAATCATCGATGTCTTTTCGAAATTTCTGAAGATGTGCAAAAACAGAAGTGTAACCATTTGGATGATCGATGTATAATACTTTTCCATAACCACCTGCACTTACTTTGATTCTTGAGACATGTCCATCTGCAATGGCATACAAAGGATGTCCGATTTTTCCGTCTTTTGATTTGATGTCAATTCCCGCATGTAGATGATTGGTCCTTAATTCTCCAAAAGTACCTGACAACTTTATAGGGTGGTCTACAGGAGAACGAAAATAGTCTGTTGGATATTCTTTTTTATCAGTAGTAAATGAATTTGAAAAAAAGAAAAAGAAAAGACTGCAAAATAAAATGCGCATTATGGACTTAAGTTTTTGTTGTAAATAATTTGTTCCAATTACCTTCTAACGATTTTTCTGAAGAATTCTTACGCATATAATTTAAAAATTCTCGTCGAGGAATAGGTCTCCCCCCCAAACTCTCAAGATGGGCAGTTTGTTGTTGGCAATCGATTAACCAAAAGCCTTTTTCTTTCAATTTCCGAACAATAGAGATGAATCCAAATTTGGAAGCATTACTGACATGTGTGAACATACTTTCGCCAAAAAATATTTTACCTAATGATACACCATATAATCCTCCCACTAATTTTCCATCTTTCAATACTTCAACAGAATGTGCTGCACCCTGTTCATGTAATCCGACATAAGCATTTATCATATCTTCGGTTATCCAAGTACCACCGGATTGTCCTTTTCTTTTTTGGATTTGGCAATTGCGCATGACCATTTCAAATTGCTGGTCATAGGTGACTTCGAATTTATTTTTATTGAAATAACTTCGCATACTTTTTGAAATCTTCAATTCGTCCGGAAATAAAACGAAACGTGGATCAGGCGACCACCAGATGATTGGATCTTCAGGATTGAACCAAGGAAATAAACCGATGCTGTATGCCTTTAGTAATCGTTCGCGAGAAAGATCGCCGCCAACCGCTAACACCCCATCAGGATTGGCTAGCTCCGGATTGGGAAATGAAATCTCGTCTTCTGATAACCAAAATACTGGCAATGGATGTTGTTTTTTATTGTGTTAGTTCGGCGTAGGCTGGCCTGCGTCGTAGTTAAAAGGAAAATTCTTTTTTCCAAAGTGAAGTTTTGATTAAAACTTACAGAAGCAAAACAGAATTTAGCTCAAGCGTAGGCACAGCCTACGCTTATCCCCCAAAAAAAGAATTGCAATGACAACAGTTCGTCATTGCAATTCCAAAAATAAAAAATTTTAATTTTCTTAAGCGTCCATTTCTTCTATGACCGCAGATAATCCGCGATCTACCAAACCGTCTTTCAATGGTTTGAGAATATTTTTAGGAGCAGTTTTCACAGTCGCTTTTCCTTTGTAGTGTACAATTAAGGAAAGCTGTTCAGCTTGTTCAAAAGAATGATTTATGATATCTATGAAACATTGGATCACCCAATCAAAAGTATTTACATCATCATTATATACTATCAATTGCGAAAAAGATCCAGTGTCTGATACTTCGTCCTCAATGGCTACATCCGTTTCTTCTAATTCTTGCGTGCCGTGGTTTTCTAACATAATCGTTAAATTTTGTGTAGTTAAAAAATAGGTTTAGTTCAGCGATGATAAAGTTTCCTTTACTTTTTCAAAGTTTGGCAAATCACCTGCAGATTCTAACACTTCTGCGTACTGAACAGTTCCCTCTTTGTCGATAACAAATGCTGAACGTTTTGAAACACCTTTCATGTCTAGAACAAAATTTTCATATAATGCACCATACGCACGAGAAACATTTTTGTTGAAGTCAGAAAGCATCGTAAAGTTATAGTTGTTATCGTTTTTAAACTTTTCGAGTGTAAATAACGAATCAACAGAAACAGCTAATACTTTTGCGTTGAGCCCTTCATAATCGGCAAGATTGTCTCTCATGGTACAAAGTTCATCAGTACAAACACCAGTGAATGCCAGTGGAAAAAAAAGAAGTACAACATTTTGTCCTCTAAAATCTTCTAAAGAAACTTCAGATTTATCTGTCGCTCTCAAAGAAAAGGTAGGAGCTTTATCTCCGTTGGTTATCATCATAGTCTGGTTTAGTTTTAAAAGTACTGGAATGTCAAAGCTTCTTTCCCGGAAGCTCCACAAATATAGGGTATTTAATGCAAATTGAACTCTATAATTGCTGATTTCTATGAGAAAAATTTATCGATATCTGCGTTGGAAATACTCACCATAACTAAGGCTATGTTTGCGTTTTCCGTCTTAATCTCAATAAATTTTCCTTCCATATAAATAACCAAATTATAGCGTACAAGTTGCATATAAAACAATTTTCGTTTTTTTAAGCTTAATTTAACGTAATCATGAAGGCAGAGAAAAGAGCTTATTTAGAACTCCATATTGCAGTATTATTGTTCGGTTTTACTGCTATTTTGGGTGATTTGATCGTTTTGAAGGCAGTTCCCCTAGTATGGTGGCGCGTTTTGATCACTTCTATCAGTTTATTTTTTTTGATAGGATTTGGTAAAACCTTAAAAAATATTCCTAGAAAAAGAATTTTACAATTCATGGGAATTGGCATTTTAGTCGCCTTACATTGGATTACTTTTTTTGGTTCAATCAAATATTCAAATGCATCCATATGTCTCGTGTGTCTGGCAACCACTTCTTTTTTCACATCGTTTTTGGAACCCATATTTACTGCCTCAAAATTCAAATGGTACGAATTAGTGATTGGTGCGATGATCATTCCAGGGATGATTTTGGTGGTAAATAATATAGAAATTGAAATGATGACGGGTGTTTGGATGGGTATTGTATCTGCATTGTTAGCAAGTTTGTTTGCCATCTTCAACAAATCATTGGTTAATGAAGCAGACTCGTTAAGTATTACTTTTTTAGAATTAGGAAGTGCATGGATTTTCATTTCCCTCATTTTTCCATTTTACTATAATAGGTTTCCTGATGATAATTTTTGGCCCGTCGGAACAGATTGGTTGTATCTGATTATTCTAGCACTATTGTGTACAACACTCGCTTATGTATTGGCATTGCGCGCATTAAAATATATTTCTGCTTTTGCTGCGAATTTGACTGTCAATTTGGAACCTGTTTATGGAATATTCCTTGCAATCTGGATTTTAAAAGAAAATAAAGAATTGAATAGCGGTTTCTACTTAGGGGTTTTTATAATTTTGCTCGCTGTATTCAGTTATCCATTTATAAAAAACTGGTTAGCTCCAAAAAATCAAAAATTACAAAATTAAATTGCAAATGGAGAAAGGATTAATGTGGAATGCGGAATTGATCAAATATTGTCAAGTGCATTCCACCTCAGTTGATGATGTATTGTTAGAATTAGAACGAGATACGCACATTAAAGAGTTGGTACCTCAGATGATCAGTGGGAATTTTCAAGGCAAATTAATGCAATTGCTAAGTGCTATGATTCAACCAAAATACGTTTTGGAAATTGGAACTTTCACCGGTTTTTCCGCTATCTGCTGGGCTGCCGGATTACAACAAGGTGGGATGATTCACACGATTGAAGTTAATGAAGAATTGGAATCCATGATTCTTCATTATTTTGAAAAAGCCAAAGTTCAGGATAAAATCAAATTGCATATCGGAAATGCACTTGAAATTATCCCCACACTAAAAGAGCAATTTGATATCGTATTCATTGATGCTAGAAAGACGGATTATAAAGATTATTACAATCTCGTTTTTGACAAGGTAAGAGTTGGAGGATTTATTTTTGCCGACAATGTAGTGTGGGATGGCAAGGTTTTAAATAACAATAAAGATCTGAAAACACAAGCAATTGTTGATTTCAACAAAATGATATTGGAGGATCATCGTGTCGAGTGTTTAATGTTGCCGTTCAACGATGGAATTACTATTGCTAGGAAATTGAATGAATAACAAAAAAACATACCAACAATTCTGCAAAGAAAATCTTCACCTTCCCATATTCGCTATGGATTGGTACTTGGATGCGGTATGTCAAGATGGGAAATGGGAAGTTGTATTGTTAGAAGAAAATGGAAATGTATTTGCAGCACATCCTTATTTCATCAAAAAGAAAGGGCCCTTTAAGTATATCACGATGCCTCATCTTTGCAAATACATGGGACCGTTTTATGCAGATCATATTCAAGATGCTGATCAAAAAAGTCAGATCAATCAACAATTACTTGAGTTACTACCAAAAGTGGATCATGTCAATCAAAATTTTCATTATGCGGTTGAAGATGTCGATGCTTTTCTCGCCAGGAATTTCACTTCTAAAGCATGTTACTCTTATCGAATCGAAGACTTAAGTCATTTGGAAAAAGTTTTCAAAAATTTCAATAGTGACTATCGCAATAATAAAATTAAAAAAGCAAAATCTACTGTTACAATTCATCAAGATCTATCCATCGAAGAATTTTATCGTGTCAATAAGATGAGTTTTGACAGACAAGAGATGGCGGTTCCTTATTCACTTCCTTTTTTGAAAAAATTAGATGAAGTACTTGCTAAAAAAAAGCAACGGAAAATTTTCTATGCAAAGGATAAAGACAACAATATACACTCTGTTGTTTATTTGATCTGGGATAACACCGCGGCCTATTATCATATCGCTGGGGATCATCCTGTTTTGCGTAAAAGTGGAAGTGGGATTTTATTGGTTTGGGAAGTTATTCAGTATACCAAAAATGTACTCGGTCTCCATATTTTTGATTTTGAAGGAAGTATGATCCCTCCGATTGAAAGAGTGCGGAAAAAATTTGGGGCCACGAGGAAAAATTATTTTAACGTTACTCAGTTTAATTCTAAAGCATTTGAGTTGTTGGTTAATTTTCGGTCGAAGGGTTGAGTTAATTAAAAAATATAAATTGACCATAGCTTCGTGGGCTCGTGGAGTGCGATAAAATGGGCATCAATTTGCAAGCAAAAAAACAACTAAAGGTGATTATACAAATTGTACTCTATAAGTGCGGTTATTATATGGAGGAAAATTTTATTGAGATTAAGGCGGAAAACGCAGACATAGCCTTAGTTACGGCGAGCCTGCCTGACTGCGCCAAGCAGACAGGGCTTTCCAACGCAGAT
>CALFWW010000043.1 GCA_937928575.1 uncultured Saprospiraceae bacterium
TTTAGAGGTTTTGGCTTGGCTTTTCTGTTTAAATAGACCTACTTATTAAGCAGTAACCGTTTGATTAGTCTTAGTAGGAACATATAAATCACCAGTCGTGATGGCGCGTGATATCACTATTTTTTGGATTTCGGAAGTTCCTTCATATATCTGCGTAATCTTTGCATCCCGCATCAATCGCTCAACATGATACTCTTTCACAAAACCATATCCGCCATGTACTTGCACTGCTTCCACGGATGTTTTCATTGCGACAGTAGATGCATACAACTTAGCTTGAGAACTTGCCAAATCGAAATTCATGCCCATATCTTTCAACCATGCAGAACGATAAACCAATAATCTGGCTGCTTCGATTTCAGTGGCCATGTCTGCCAACTTGAATGCAATTGCTTGATGTCTGTTGATTGGTTTTCCAAATGCTTCTCTTTCTTTTGAATATTTTACGGATAGTTCGTAAGCACCAGCGGCAATTCCTAATGCCTGTGCAGCGATTCCGATTCTTCCACCTGATAAAACTTTCATGGCGAATTTGAAACCAAAACCATCTTCTCCGATTCTATTTTCTTTAGGCACTTTTACATCCGTGTACATGATACTATGTGTATCTGAAGAACGGATTCCTAATTTGTCTTCTTTACCTCCTACATTCACACCATCCCAATCGGTTTCAACAATAAATGCATTGATACCTTTGTGTCCTTTTTCTACATCGGTCTGAGCGATTACTAAGTGTACCTTTGAAGAGCCACCATTGGTAATCCAGTTTTTGGTTCCGTTCAAAATATAATGATCACCTTTGTCAATCGCAGTGGTTCTTTGACTCGTTGCATCACTTCCTGCTTCAGGTTCTGACAAACAAAATGCGCCAATCCATTCTCCGGTGCACAACTTAGTTAAGTACTTTTGCTTTTGATCTTCACTACCAAATTTTTCCAATCCCCAACATACCAACGAGTTATTGACGGATACGATCACAGAACATGAATTGTCAACTTTACTTAACTCTTCCATCGCCAAAACATAAGAAATGGTATCCATACCACCTCCTCCATATTTTGGATCGACCATCATACCTAGGAATCCTAATTCTCCCATTTTCCGTACTTGTTCTGTAGGAAAAATCATGTCGCGATCACGTTCAATGACGCCAGGTAATAAATCTTTTTGGGCAAATTCACGAGCAGCTTCTTTTACTGCTAATTGTTCTTCTGATAATTCAAAAATCATGAGTAGGAATTAATTTGAAAAGGTTGAAAATATTGATACGAAGGTACGGGAATTAAACGTCAATTTTAACTAGTTGTTTCAGGTTTTTTGGTGATTAACTTGGGTTTCATATCGAGAAATAAGGGATAATTTTTAACCAGAATGAATACGGTGATAAATAAGAAGATAGACACGATCCCAAAAGCATAGATTATGTTGTTTCCTGACTGAAAAAATGCGATCGAAAAAAGGCTTAACAACAGAATCCGTAACATTATGTTGGTCAGAAAAAAGATACTGCTGGTTCGTCCATATACTTGATTGGGGATGTGCGTAAATAAATATGTGACTCTCATAATTCTGGTACCTGCATTTGTAATTCCAAGCAACAACATCATGCCATAAAATATAACAACACTATTACTAAAATATAGAACTGCAAATAAAATTGCGGTCAACGTACTTAGAATAATTATTGACATTGGAATGGTGGTCTTATTGAAGAGTCGGCGGATAGCGACTCCCGCAAAAATTGCTCCCACTGCATAATACATTTCAGAAGCGGCATAGACATCACCCGTTTCTAATAAATGGGATTTGACGTAGGTTGCTGCAATAAAAAAGGTCGTTACCAAAACGGCTACGAATACTGAATAGGATGCAACACCAAATAAAAAGATGCGACTGTTTTCGACGAGAAATTGATACCCTATTTTTAATTGCGCAATCACCGATCCACCAACCGCAGATCTTTTCGCAATCGGCACATAATAAATCAAAGAAATAATTAGAAATGAAAGAATATAAGTGACCGCATCTAATGCAAATATTTCATGAATCTTCCACGATGAAATATTAAATCCCATATTAAATTTATATCCAAAAATATTCAGCATCCCATTATGCGTCCCTTCTAACAACATAGCTGCACCAGCACCAGCGAGCACTGCTGTCACTTGCCCTTGTATCTCAATATAAGAAGTTACTTTGCCATAATACTGCTCTTCCGTGATCTCTTGCATGAACGCGTACAAGTTGGGATAGTGAATATTATAATTGCAGAAGGTGATGATAAAAACCAACGCAACCATGAACCACGGCAAATCACCCAAATAATATCCAAGCGCAGCAACCGCAATGATCAAAGATCCGACAACAGAAGTCACTACTAAAAATATCTTTTTGCGATTAAATCGATCAATCAGCGTTCCACAATACGGCATCCAGAATAGTGAGATGACACTCGATAAAACATACATCCACCCAAACGTACTCATCTCTTCCTTTGAAGCAAAATACCACGGAATCGCAATCATACTAATCCCTTGTGCAACTCCAGAAATGGAATTGGCCAGAAAGAGCAAAAGGATGGCTTTGAGATTCTTCAAGTGTTTTAAGAAAAGTTGTCTGAGATGCTGCGATAATCAAATAATCATTGACCATTAGAACAAGCTAATGACAAATGAGTTTTAGAATGTAGAATATAAATTTTAATGAGAGGAGATCACCTCCATCATCGAACGAAAGACCACATACTTACCGCTATATTTTTCTTTGTAGGCATCCCGCAATGGTTTCGAAAATTGTACTTCATATTTGTGGAAAGTAGCCATGTCCTTGCAAAGATATTGAACGGCATAAGTTGTTCCATCCGGATCTTTATTCGTAATCATTCTGCACAATTTATTTTCGAGAAACATGCCCGTTTTCATCACATCAGGAATGTGGACTTCTTGCATCCACTTTAGCCATTCATCGTGGATGGAATTTTCGACTTTGGTGGTGACGTTATATAAGATCATTGAGTTGGTTTTATTGCCGTTTCTAAACGGAAAACAGTCAGTTATTACTGAACATCGTCTCCACGTAATTTTCTAAACTTCTTCCGGGCATCTACTGCAAGTGTACTTCCAGAATATTCAAGGAATAATTTTTCATATAAGCCTTTTGCTTTCTCGACATTATCCAAATGTACTTCATTCAATTCAGCGATTTTAAAAATTGCATTATCGGCTCGTATGCCTTCTGGAAATTTCTCAACAATTTTTTCCAACATCGCCTCTGACTTTTTATAATCCCGCTTTTTATAATACACTTCAGATTTCATGTAATAGATATCGTCCTCCAATGTGTGATTCGGAAAAGCAGTGTTAAGTGAATCTAATTTATCAAAAGCATCGTTGAATCTATTTTGAAAAACAAGTAAGTCTGCTTCAGCATAGGTTTGTAGTGGAACCGAAGTCGTATCCAATCCCATTTCGTCCATTATGAATACGGATAAATCAATCGCATCATTAGAAATTAATTTTGAAGTCGATGCTTTCAATACATCAAATTGCGCTTGTGCCCATTCAAAATCGGCGGTATAATAAGACAGCTTTGCATTTCTATATCTCGCTTCATGACCTAGAATATCATCTTTGAATTCTTTGTCTACCTGAGAATACAATAAAGTTGCTTCCCACTTCTCTCCTTTCATCAAATAAAAATCTGCCAGACTTAATTTCCCTCTTGCCAATACATGTCGATTCAATCCTTTATATTCAATTAATTCTTTCAACAAATCAATTGCTTTATCATTATCGTTTAAGTAAAACGCTTCGAGGTTGGCTAGTTCCTGCACAATGGTTGCTGTTGATTTATTTCTTCCAAATTCATCCAAAAAAGTATTGTACTGTTGTTCCAAAACTCTTAGATCTTCTTGAGAATATTCAAATCCTTCAACAAGTTGTTTACGTTTACACCCCAACAAGTCTCTCTTGGAATCCAAATAGAAGGTGGACATCTTTCCTTTTTCCTGAATGATGTAGTCATAAGAAGCAATTGCGGTTTCATAGTCTTTCGCATTGTTGGCAATTTCTGCTAATTTAAAAACCCGTCCACCATTCTCTTCCAATCTTCTATCCAATGCTTTTACTTGTCGCAATGCACTGGTGTAATCTTTACGTTGAATAAAAACCCATGCTAACAATTCGGAGAAATGAACTGCTTCATCATTCTCTTGAATGTTGGTGTATAGTTGCGTTTGTAATTCGTCATAATCTTCTTCTGTTAGTAAATTACGTTGAAACATCGTCTTCATTGTGTTCAGTCGACCTGGATTGTCATTCAAACTATTTAAGTAAGATTCAATCATTAGGTTAACATCACCTTTACGACGATATAGATCTCCAAGATTATAAGCAAAAACGTTTTTGTCTTTTAGTAAGGAAGCTCCTTTTTCATAGGTCTCTGTTGCCAAATCATATTTTGTCAAAGCGATAAAAGCGTTGGCTAGTTTGGTCACAGCAAAACGATCGTTTGGTAATTTGTCAATTGCTTGTCGATACTTTTCATTTGCTTTGTCATCCAAAAATTGACGTTCAAAAATATTTCCGTAAGTAACATACAATTGAACGGACTTAGGATTTTTCTTCAACTGTTTTTTGACCGCTTCCTCACTAGCTTCATAATCTTCCATGTAAATCAAACAATCAATATACTTGTTGAAATAAAAATCGTTGTTCTTATTTTCTTCGAAAAGTTTGCTGTAGAGCGATGCCGCTTTTTCGTATTCTCCATTTTGATAATACTGTTGAGCAAGTCTGGAATCTTGTGCATTCATTGAAAAAGCACAAAACAAAAACAGAACAAAGGATATAATTTGAAGCTTCATAATATTAGTTAACTGGTTGGTTGGGATACCAATGGGATTACCCTATCAAAACGTAATTGTAAAGGTAAAAGTTGCTGTGTTATAAAGAAAGGGTTGGGTTCTTAAGAATAAATTAAATCTTGAGTAAAAGCCCCTATGAAGGTTAGCCCAGCTTTGAGCTAAGCTAGCCTTCATAGGGCTCAAACACTACAATTAAAAAAAGCGCCTCGAAACTCGAGACGCTTTTATATTTTTAAAGATGGTTTTACTCCAATCTGAATTTAACAGGAAGGTTGAAATAAACTTTTACGTTTTTACCTCTTTGTTTTCCTGGAATCCATTTTTTTCCTGAACTGTTCATCATCTTTACCACACGCAATGCTTCTTGTCCACATTGGGCGCCGATATCTTTGACAATTGTTGGTTCTTTTACTGAACCGTCTTTATCAACGACGAAACGAATTACTGTGGTTCCTTCTACACCATTTTCTCTTGCGATAGGTGGGTACTTGATGTTTTTATAAATAAACTCAAGCATCTTTTTATTGGAACATTGTTTACGTTCGTTTTTATCAGAGATGTCTTCACAACCTGGGAATCGAGGCATTTCCTCAACCACTTTGAAAATCTCTTCCACTTCCGGCTCTGGTGGAGGCGGCGGAGGAGGAGGTGGTGGTGGTGGAGCTTCTTCCTTTGGTTCTGGAGGAGGCGGCGCTTCGATAACCTCTTCTTCTTCGATTTCTTGATCCTCGAAAACAGGCTCTTCTTCCTCCTCAATTTCTTCTTCTGGAACTTCCTCAATCACCGGAGGTGGTGGTGGAGGTGGCGGTGGCGGTGGCTCTGCTGTACGAGGAGGCTCGATTTCGATATCTTCCTCATACTCCAAAGCATCATCCGGAATGAAAATCTCATCCTCGTAAGTAGTCCAATTGAATGCCAATACGGTCAACAGAGTTGAAATGGCCAAACCACTTAAAAGAAATGTGTTACTCATACCAAAAACATCTGCCTCCGGGTATTTGTTCCTGCCCTCTAATGGGGACTTTTTGGCTCTGCTACTAAATTTTTCGGCCAACGAAGCATCATTGGAAGTTGCATTCATTCTACTTCTCATAAAAAGAATGACTCCAATAATTGCCAATGTAATGACACCGAGAAGAATTAATAACATAGACCCTGAAACGGCTAAACCCATGTTTTATGATTTTTTAAAGATTAATTTTCTAAATACAAAAGGTGCTGATATTGAACCGATAATATTAGCAATTATATCAAAAATTTCAAAATATCTATTCGGAAAAAAGCAGTATTGCATTATTTCCATCAAGATACCATATATAATTGAAATACTAAGTATCCAAATCATGTTGACTTTGCTAACCTGTCCATTTTTCTTTTGAACCCCATAAATCATTGTAAGACTCAAAATTCCGTAAACCACAAGATGGCCTATTTTATCAGGTGAAATCAGCTCTTCCCACCATAATTTAGGCATATTAGGCATCGCACCTGACGATAAAAAAAGTATAAGAGCAGCCCATAAAATAGTGGGCACAAAGTATTTCAAATCAAAAAAATTGATACTTATTTAATAGGTAGATGCAAGCGACCTCCTTTTTGGTGTACGAGTTGTAAAATTAAGCTACTAGTGCTTTGTAAGCAGCTGCATCCATTAAGGCATCTAATTCTGAAAGATCTGACAACTTAATCTTAATAATCCATCCATCGCCATATGGGTCAGAATTGATTAGACCAGGTTCGTCATCGCCGGAGTCAGACAGCTTTTCGTTGAATTCTAAAATTTCTCCGCCAACCGGCATGAAAAGATCAGATGTTGTTTTCACAGCTTCTACGGTTCCAAATACCTCTCCCTCTGCAATGGTCTCTCCTACTGTTTCTACTTCTACGTAAACTAGTTCGCCCAATTCTCCTTGTGCAAAATCAGTGATACCAATATATGCTTCATCGCCATCAACGCGAATCCACTCATGTTCTTTGGAATATTTTAGTTCTTTTGGATAACTCATTTTTTATCTGATTAAGTGTAATGATCAATTCCTCAAAAATAACTGAAATTTAGATTTCTTGCTTGAATTTTGAAGAAAGAAAAATAATGTTTGGATGAATAAAAAAGCCACCCATCCTGAAGTTTATCAATGATGAGTGGCTCAATCCTTATTTTACGAAAGCAAAACTTTTAATTTAAAGTCGCCTCATTTGTTTTTGAAGATTCTTCTAAAAATTTGGTAACCAATTCACATGTCAATGACTTTGGTCTTTCAAGCGGCATTCCTAATGCTCTTGACCAACACATCGATGCCAATACCCCCATTGCTCTGGATACTCCAAACAACACCGTATAGAAACTGTAATGAGACATTCCGTAGTGGACTAAAATAGCTCCTGAATGTGCATCCACATTTGGCCATGGATTTTTTACTTTTCCTAATCCTTTCAAAATCGGAGGCACTACTTCAAAGCAATTCCAAACTACATTGATGATTTCTGAATCCGAAATATATTCTTCCGCGAATCTTTTCTGTGCTGTGAATCTTGGATCTGGCTGACGTAACACGGCATGCCCGTACCCAGGAATTACCTGACCTGCTGCCAATGTATTGTTACAATATTCTATAATTTGCTCTTTGGTAGGAGTTTTGGTTCCTAATGTATCGAGCATTCTGAATATCCATTTGATTACTTCTTGATTGGCTAAACCGTGTAATGGTCCTGCCAATGCACCCATCCCGGCTGATAAGGAATTGTAAGCATCACTTAAAGTTGAACCTACCAAGTGAGTCGCATGAGCTGAAGCATTCCCCCCTTCATGATCGGCGTGAATGGTCAAATACAAACGCATAAAGCTTTTGAAATCATCTCCTTCGATTCCTAACATGTGCGCGAAATTTGCGCCCCAGTCTAAAGATATTTCAGGTCCGATGTGCTCACTATTGTGATAAGATCTTCTATAAATATAGGCTGCAACTCTAGGCAATCTTGCGATTAAGTTCATTGTGTCCTCATAAGTTGCGTCCCAGTATTCACTCTTATTCATTCCTTCCGCGTATCTACGAGCGAATACACTACCAGTTCCCATAGAAGAAATAGCAGTTGTTAATTGAGTCATTGGGTGAGCATCTACTGGCAAGGAATCTAACACTTTGTAGGTGTGGTCCGGTACAATACTTCTACTGACCCATTGCTCGGTTAACCATTTTACTTGTTCTTCAGTAGGAACTTCGCCGACCAACATCAACCAAAACAATCCTTCTGGCAAAGGTTCTTTACCTCCAGGTGCTTTTGGTAATTTTTCTCTTAGTTCTGGAATTGACAAACCTCTGAATCTGATTCCATCATTTGGATCCAACTGAGAAGTTTCCCAAATCATAGATTTCACCCCTCTCATTCCCCCAAACACTTGCTTGATCGTTACTTCATCAATTTTCGTTGCGCCATGTTCCTTTAACATAGCTCTCATTTCAGTTCTTAGGGCATTCGCTTTCTCACCGAATTTCTGCTTTAATGGGTCCATTTATATTTAATTGTAGTATAAAATTTAATGTTATAAAAATA
Source organism: uncultured Saprospiraceae bacterium (assembly GCA_937928575.1). Classification (GTDB taxonomy): domain Bacteria; phylum Bacteroidota; class Bacteroidia; order Chitinophagales; family Saprospiraceae; genus CALDGQ01. Next base: position 8,417 of record CALFWW010000043.1, read on the forward strand.
CGAACTTTTAATAATATGTGCTTGAAGAAATAAACGATGAAAAGTACATATTTGTTTAATAAAAAAAATGCGATTAAAACTTTAAGATTTTAATCGCATTCTTTTGTTTATTGGGCTATTTGCCATTCAACCAATGCCTTTTTCATTTCTTCTTTTGTCTTCCCTTCATTTTTCATTTTAGTGACAAAAGCCGCTCTTGCTTTTCTTTTTTCTATTTTCTCAGCTTGATATACTTTCAATTGTTCTGCATTCAATAATCTCTTGATAGATGATTCATTTCCATGAATCAAGGCCATCATTTTTTGCTGATACAGATCTGCATCTGTCGCTTCTAATTGCTTGATATCAGCGAGATTCTTGCTGTATCTATTTACAATTTTTTTGTAAGCAATCGTCTGTTCCTCGTCCAAGGAATAACTTGCTTGTGCTTTTTGAATTTTTGCTATATCCGTTTGTGCAGACAAATTAGCTGTAAATAGGATTGCAAATAAAAGCAGTATTATATTTTTCATAACGCTATTTTGATTAAATGATTTTGACAAAAATAAGGGTAGTCCATTTTTTAGACGCACCTTTTATCGATTTGTTACTGATAAAAGTACGACATTTATGATAGAAGTTGGATAATAATGATATTCAATAGCTATGGATAAATCTTTTAAAAGGTTGATCATCAGCCATAGATCAATGACAGAGCACAAATCAAGATGCAAGCATCTGACTTACTTATTCAAACAACAATAATCAAGTTCAAATAGAAGACACAATCAAATGCTAATAATCCAAGAAGTTCTCGTTAGTGATGATGTTGTAAAAAAGCAATTTATGTGCAATCTAAGCGCTTGCAAGGGTGCTTGTTGCTGGGAGGGAGACTACGGAGCTCCTCTTGAAAAGGAAGAACTTTCTATACTAGAGGATAATTATTCAAAAATCAAACCTTATTTGACCAAAGATGGAATTGTACAAATTGAAGCCAAAGGATTGTATAATTATTTCAAAGGAATGGACGATTTTGGAACCACGCTGCTTGATAATGGTGCTTGTGCCTACATGACAAAAGATACAAATGGAACTGCAAAATGCGGAATGGAAGCTGCCTATAATGACGGTGTTTCTGATTTCAAAAAGCCTATTTCTTGTCATTTATACCCAATTCGGGTGAATAACGATGAAAATTCATCTTTTGAAGCTATGAATTATGATAAGTGGGAGATTTGTGATGCCGCTTGTAAATTGGGCGAAGAACACCAAATGCCGCTCTATCAATTTGTGAAAGAGGCTATCATCAGAAAATATGGTTTAGATTTCTATGAAGAACTCCACGCAGCCGCGCAGCACCTCAAAGCGGACTAATTACTTCAAATTCCCGTCGCAATTTCCTCATAAATAGTTGGTTATCTTATATTAAAAAATTTTGATTTTGTGCATTAAAGGCATTAACTTTGCCCTGCTTTAGAGGAATGGCTGATCAATTACTTCAATTTTTCATATAAAATTCTCAATATCAGCTATTTACTATTTTATTTTTTTAATAATTCGAGCCAAATAATTGGTTCTCAATCTCAAGATATATAATGGCATTAATTGGTGAAATCAGAAAAAACAGTTGGTTATTGATCTTTTTGATCGGTTTAGGTCTAGCTTCTTTCATTCTTATGGATATGTTTTCTGGCAATAAGAGTGTGTTTGGATCTCAAGGAACTACGATGGGTACAATTGCAGGAAGTCCAGTTGATTGGAATGAATTCAATAGAGCCGAAAATGCCTTATATAGAAATTCTGGTGGAGATGTTTTAGCAAGAAGAAATTCTCTATGGAATTATTTTGTTGAAAAAGCTATTGTTGAAAAAGAAGCAGAAGAAATAGGCTTAGGAGTCAGTCGAGAAGAATTGATGGATTTACAATTTGGAAATAATTTAAGCCCAATTATCCAACAAAGATTTGCCGACCCTAACCGACCAGGTCAAGTCTTGAGAGAAAACTTAGATGGTTTCAAACAACAAATCGAAACTGGCGAATTGGATGAATCATTAAAGCCCTTCTGGATTCACCAAGAAAAAGAAATTATCAAAGATAGACTTCAAACTAAAATCAGCAATGTTATTTCTAAGGCGATGTTCACACCGACATGGATGGCAGAAATGGCAAGCACTGATCAAAATCAAAAAGCGACTTTCAGTTATGTCCAGATTCCTTTTGATGAAGTAGCTGATACAGATGTTTCGCTAACCGATGCAGACTATTCCAATTACTTAAATAACAATGCAGCTACTTATCGCCAAGATGAGGAGACAAGAATCATGAAGTATGTGGTTTTTGATGTAGTAGCAACTGCAAAGGATTCAATGGAAATCAGAGATGGTTTAAATGAATTAATCACTGACTTCAGAAATACAGAAAACGATTCTCTTTTTGTTGAAAATAATTATGGTTCAATTGATGAAGCGTACTTCAAAAGAGCTCAGTTGAGCCCTGCAATTGCTGATGACGTCTTCAATATGGCTCCTGGTACTGTGAAAGGTCCTTATGTAGACGGCCCTGCTTACAAAGCTGTCAAAGTATTGGATGTAATGACAATTCCTGACTCCGTAAAATGTAGCCACATCTTAAGAAGAGCAACCAATCAAAACGATTATTTTGCTGCAAAGAAAACAATTGATAGTTTGAAATTATTGGTTGATGCAGGAACTTTTAGTTTTGAAGAATTAGCTAAAAAACACAGTGAAGATGCTTCCAATGCTTCAAAAGGTGGAGATTTAGGTTACGCATGGATGAACCAAATGGTGAAACCTTTCAACGATGTTATTTTTTACAAAGGCAAAACTGGTGAAACACATGTTGTTGCAACTCAATTTGGGGTGCACCTTGTTAAGGTAGGTAGAAAACAATACTTGACAAATGAAAAAGGAGTCAAAGTTGCTTACTTAACTCAGCCAATTATCCCAAGTGAAGAAACTCAAAAAGCGAAGTACAATGATGTCTTAGAATTTGTTGGACAAAACAGAAGCTTGGATCAATTAGAAAAAAGTGTTGCTGCCAACCCTAACATTACTTTAGAAACTTCAGCTCCAGTTAAAAAGAATGACTTTCTTGTAGGTTCTCTAGGTGGTGGAAATTCATCAAGAGACATGATCAAAAAAGCATTTGAATTGACTCCTGGAAGCGTATCTCCTGAAATTTATATTTATCAAGATCCAGTTAGTTTTTACGAAAATAAATATGTGGTATCTGCTTTGTCTGCTGTTCAGCCAAAAGGTGTACCAAGTGTAGCCAACATTAAATCTACAATTCAACCTTTCGTATTAAATCAAAAGAAGGGAGAAATATTAAAATCAAAAATTACTTCAAACAACCTCAGCCAAGTTGCCAGCAATTACCAAGTTAAGGTAGATACTGCACGTAATGTTTCATTCACAGGTGTCATTCCAGGAATTGGAAATGAACCTAAAGTACTCTCTTCAGCTTTGAGTATGAATGTAAATGATGTATCAAAGCCAATAATTGGAAATAATGGCGTATATTTGTTACAAGTAGTAGACAAGCCCTCTGTTTCTGCAGCTACCAATATCCCACAAGTCCGAAAAAGCACCTCTGCATCCATTCAACGCCAAGTCAAGTCCCGACTACTTCAAGCAATGAAGAAGAATGTAGAGATTGAAGATAATCGCTCGACTTTTTATTAAAAGCGATCCTTTCTTCAAGTTTTTAACGTTTTTCACGTTCTATTGAAAAACTATTTTGCAAAAACGTCAGTTTAGCCTGGTTTTTGCATGACAACTGTGTATACATATACTTTATTCTTTACTCATAAAATTAGTTATTATGAACATTGCTGTTGTTGGAACAGGTTACGTAGGTCTTGTATCTGGAACTTGTTTTGCCGAAACTGGAAACAATGTAACATGCGTTGACATTGATAGTAAAAAAGTTGAACGCATGAGAAATGGAGAGGTACCGATTTTCGAACCGGGTCTTGAAGTTTTATTTGAACGTAACACCAAACAAGGTAGATTAAAATTTACTACCAACCTTAAAGAAGCAATCCAAGATGCTCAGATTATTTTCCTTGCTCTTCCAACTCCTCCAGGAGAAGATGGTTCAGCAGATTTATCTTACATCTTAGGTGTCGCCAATGATCTTTCTAAAATCATCACTGACTACAAAGTTATTGTTGATAAAAGTACAGTACCTGTTGGTACAAGCGAAAGAGTTCATGCTGCATTAGCTGCAAATCTTGACACAAGTCTTTTCGATGTCGTTTCAAATCCTGAATTCCTTAGAGAAGGAGTTGCTGTGGATGATTTCTTGAAACCAGATCGTGTTGTTATCGGATGTGATTCTGAGAAAGCAAAAGATTTCATGGCTCAATTGTACGACCCATTTGTCAGACAAGGAAATCCAATCATCTTTATGGATGAGCGTTCTGCTGAAATGACAAAGTACGCTGCTAACTCTTATTTAGCAACAAGAATTTCTTACATGAATGAGATTGCAAATCTCTGTGAGAAAACTGGTGCTAACGTAGATATGGTACGTATCGGAATGGGTAGTGATTCTCGTATTGGAAAGCGTTTCCTTTTCCCAGGAGTTGGGTACGGAGGAAGTTGTTTCCCTAAAGATGTCCAGGCACTTGCTAAGACAGCTGGAGAATATGATTATGATTTCAAAATTTTGAACTCAGTCATGAAAGTTAACGCTAAACAAAAGCACGTACTTTCTGAAAAAATCATGGATCACTACAATGGTACAATGTCTCAAAAAACAATCGCTGTTTGGGGACTTGCTTTTAAGCCTAACACTGATGATATCAGAGAGGCGCCAGCATTGTACATCATTGAAGATCTTGTAAGACAAGGTGCTAAAGTTCAAGCCTACGATCCAGAAGGCATGAACAATACAGCTCAATATTTTGCAGGATTGAAAGACTTCAATACTGATAACATTACTTTCTGTAAAGATCAGTACGAAGCACTTGAAAACGCAGATTGTTTAGCAATCATTACTGAATGGAGTGTATTCCGTACACCAAATTTTGAGAAGCTAAGCAGCACTATGAAGGACAATGTTATTTTTGACGGACGTAACTTATACGATCTTGATAAGATGGCAAAGAAAGGTTTCCTTTATAAGAGTATCGGTAGAAATACTGTTAACGAAAACGTGACTGTTTAATTTATTAGATAGTTTCTAGATATAAAAAGGGATACAATTGAAAGATTGTGTTCCTTTTTTTGTTTTCCTTATACGCTATCCGTTCGCAATGCTTCCGCTTGCTTTCCGCTTTCCGTTTTGACCGCTAGTACGTATTGCTTACGCAATAACGGTCAAAACGGAAAGCGGAAAAGGTGGCGGAAGCTCACCGACGGAAACGGCAAACGCTCTTATACAAATAATACTCTATAATTGCGGATATCTATGAGAAAATTTTACTGATATCTGCGTTGAAAAACCCTGTCTGCTTGGCGCAGTCAGGCAGGCTCACCGTAACTAAGGCTATGTTTACGTTTTTCGCCTTAATCTCAATAAATTTTTCCT
>CALFWW010000044.1 GCA_937928575.1 uncultured Saprospiraceae bacterium
GACCTAAATCTATGGTTTTATGATAAGTCCATTTGTTTGAATCTGTTTGACAACTGGACACAAAAATTATCGTAATGAGACCCAATAAATATTTATAAAAATTCATGATTTCAATGATTTGAAAAAAAGGGTAACATTATTGCATCACCCTCCTCGATTAATTTTATTGGACTCTTTCATATTGACAACATCCTGGAAGTTCATCGTAAACTTCATTGGCTGCTTTAGAATATTTCGTATCATGTCCTGCCTTAGAAATGGCATCAGAAATGTCACCAATAGATGTTTGAGAACTATCGAATTCAAGTTTTAGCATCTTATTATCTGTGTCCCAATTCGCATCTACGACACCTTCTATATTCTTGGCGGTCTTTTCTATTCTTGCTTTGCACATGCCGCAATTCCCAGCAACAAAAATATCTTTTTTGACAATGATGGACTCTTCAGATAATTCGGTAATGTTTTGTTTGCTTTCTTCAACTGTCCCATCTGCTCTGATAATCTTTGTGGTGACAGCGGTGTAACCTGCTTTATCCACTTGCTTTTCAACTTTCTCTAAAGTCATCGCTTTTTCGGTAGGATACGTAAAATTAAATTGACCTGTTTCCATTTCAATTTTCACATCTTTGATTCCTTTAAACTCCTTGAATTTTTTCTCTAAACCATACGCACAAAATGGACATCCAAGACCATCTACTTGTACTTCTATTTGATCTCTGTCTGATTGCGCATTTACATTGTTTGAAAAAGTGGTCAATGCGAATACTGATAAAATTATTACTATTAAATTTTTCATTTTAAAAATATTTTAATCGATTAAAAAATGTACCGAGTCCCAAATAAAATACTATACTTTCTTTTGAGTTCTTCCGGTGTTGTCTGAATGAGCGGAACTTGTACCGATGCTTCCACGGTCAGTCGCCCTTTTGCATATTGAATTCCTTGTGCAAAAAGCATTAGAAATTCTTCTCTTTGAATAAACCAACTATTTTGATATTCGAAATACAGATTAATTTGATTGACGGGATATGTTGGCTTTTTTAGTGGCAAACCAAAACCTAATTTATATCTCAATTCATCATCGGGTGCATTGGCTACGATATTATATCCCAACTCATTGGAGACGCCATATTTTATGGATTCGTAACCTGCAACAATCCCTTGATAGGATTGATAGTTTCCCGTACTGATTCCATCCACTCCTAATTTTTCTCCCGTAGGTAACGTCTGCAAAGTCTTAGCCACTATTCTAAATGTTTTCCCCATCTGATCTTTTCGATAAAATTGGTACTTTCCAAGGATGGCAATATCACCAATAGTGCTTTTCCTTTCAGCATCGTTTTCAAGCGAATAATTGACGTACGGTACATGTATCCCTACCAACGTATTCGAAGAAGGTAAGTAGTGGAACATAACCGGTAACGACAAATAATCACCTTGTTCCGTCAACCTGAATTCCGACAATGTCTTCAAGAGCTTTGTTTGCCCACCCAACATAATTGGTTTATCGGCAGTTATGGGTGGACCTTGCGCAAATACTTTGTTATTGAATGTAATAGATAGAAAGATACCTATTACCAAATATATTTTTTTCATTATAAACTTATTCTTAATTGATAAATAAAACCCTGCTAACCAGCGGATTTTCACCTAGGAATTAAGATCTGCTATAAATGGAAAACTTGGAACAAAACGAGTATGTCTTGTTGTAAAGGAGGAGGGAAATAATTTGTGTAATTATTGAATTTAGAATAAGCTAAGGTGTACCCGAAATCGCCAAAAACAATAGCTTTTGCCAATTCAACTTTGGTATCAGAAATATTTTGAACAAACATTTCAACTGAATCAAAATCCAAGTCAAATTCAAAAGACTTATTGTTGCAACAGCCATCGTGCGTGTCATCTGCACTACATATATTCGCGGTAGCATTACCGTGACAAGTGCTGACTTGGCTAACTTCCGAGCAGGATTTGGCATTTCCAAAAAGATTAACTCTTTTGAGATTTCCTTGACAAAAATGAGCATCCATTGATATTCCAGAAGAACTGAAAAATATCAAAAAGGCCATTGTTAGACTAATAAATCTATATGTTTTGGACTTTGCCATTACCCTATATAACTCCTAAAAATTAATTAAAGTTTTATTTCTTTCCTCTTTAAGTTTTCCTTAAAACAAATCCTATACTTAGGATTATTTAATGCGCTTTATCCTACATTTCTACATGAAATATCGATAAAACACCAACAGCCCCTATGAAATTCATAACGGCATTTTTTTAAGATTCAGAGGACCTATAAAAGGAAGGACTCGAAAAGAACGGGTAAGTCTTTTTGTATTAACGGAGGTTTGTAGTGCGCATATGGTACGACTTCTTTGATTGTTTGAAATAGATCATCAAAAGAAGTGTACGGTTGAGCGACTATAAAATATGGATGATTTAAATTTGTAAAAACAATGTTGGGAATTTTCTCATCAAACTCTGATTCAATGAAAACAGTTTTGTTGCTACAACAATTACTATCTGCTTCATTGCAAGCTGGTGAGCTATCCGCCTTTTGTTGATGATGTTTACAGGATGCCATTTTATTGGCCATCTCATGGCAATTCTTGGCTTTCCCAATGAGACTAAAAGACTTTAACTGACCTTGGCAATAATGAAAATCTATGGTGTAGGACAAAGAACTGACCAAGACCATCAACGCCAAAATCGGCGTACAAAACTTAGCTATTTTGTTTAGATTTTTCATTAATCTACTATGATATTACGACTAATTTTTGTGTTTGCCAACTATTTTTATGGGTTAAATTTCAATGTAATTCAAATTCAACGCGATGCGAGAATCTTTTCATAAACAAAACATTTTGTAGCTATTTTCACCCCACCCTTTCATTTATCAATTTCACCATTTTTTTGGTGTCCTCAAGTTCTGGAAAGTGTCCACAATTTGAGAATTCAATGACTTCACATGCTTTTATATGTTCTCTGATCGAATATTTATCTGTATTCCTATGGGTGAAATCTTTTGCTCCCCAAACTAAAGTTACTGGCACATCAGCAACCGTCAATTCTTTGTTGGCATCTTTTTTTAAGCCTTGCACCAAACTCGATAAGCAGAAGCATCCGCCATGATGAATTGCTGTCAATGCATTTTCTGTAAAACTGGAATCTTCATTATCTTTTGGAAGCGCATATTTATACCAAGTCGTTGCTATTTTTTTGGGTATCAATTTATTTACAGTTTGCCCGATAATTGGAATTTCTAAAATGCTAGGAATTGATTTTTTTGTCCATGCAACAATGGAAGGGATGGATGGTGTCTGTGTCAAAAATATATGATTGATTCTTTCTGGAGATTTTTCAGCCAAATTGAGCGCATAATAACCATTCGAACAAGTAAAGAGTATTGACACTTTTTCCAATTTCAAAATATTCATAATTTCTAACAATAGACTTGAGCCACTTTCAATCGAATAATCATAATACTTGTTGGGATAAGACATTCCTAGTCCAGGATATTCAAAACATATGACTCTGAAGTTTTTAGAAAGTTGTTTTACTAAGTTGATTTGATGTGCGATTACATTGGGACCATCTGGGACATTAATGATGATAGGTTTATTTTCTTTGGTATCTAGTATCCGAATCTTTCCATAATTGGTTTCCAGGAAAAAAGTATTTTGACCCATATTTTTAGGGTCAGGCCTTTTTAATTTATATACGATATGATCAATAAATCTTCCTGTCATTTTTCTTGCCTTTCTATAAAGTTTGAATGCGCTTTCTATTTTTCTAAGGAGAGCTCTCCGAAAGTTGATATACAATTCAATTTAATTGACTCCATCATAACAACGCTTGTTTCATTATTAATTTCATCTTTCAAAAAATATCTCAAGCGCATTTTATGAGGACTTGATTTTGCCATTTCTTTAGTGATGGGTATTACAAATTCGCCTCTCTCTGGACTATGCTTTTTAAAATTTAATGTATCAACCAAGGAGTAAATTCCACTTCCGTCATAAGTAAAAGGTGTCAAATGCACAGGCAATCTTAAAGTATCTCCTTCAAATACATTAAATTCGTTGACTATTTTTCTCAATACATATACGTCCTTCCCGAAAGGGTTTTCAGTCACGTAGATATTCAAGTTACTTATAAAAGCGGAAGTATTTATAGTGTTAACTAATTTATCCAAAAATTTATTCTTAGATGAGGATTGTACTTCTGTAGTCGGAATTAAATTATCATTTTCTATACTCCTTTCAATTTTTGCTTTTTGATAATTATCATTTAAAACCGACGGAAATTTCTTTCGTATCAGGTCATGATTGTTTACTTTTCTCAAACTATCTAGTTGCTTTCTCAAATTTAAAACATCTTGATAATGCTGCGTGGATTTGTCAATGTGACGTGAATAGCCAGAATGAAAAAAACCTTCATTCAATATTCGATTGTTACTGTCGATCAAAATGTTTCTACAAGTTTCTGATATTTTCTCAAATTCTCTGATTTCATTTTTCAAATACATTTGATTCATAAATAAAAAACAGCATGCAATTAGTAAGATTAGGATCGTTAAGTTTTTCATTTATTTTTATCTGATTTTGTTAAGATAATTAATAACAAAACGTGATTGTGTTGTGAAAGATACTTTTATTGTTAGAGAAGGTGACTATCTGTCTTTGTTTTTTTAAAACCTATCGAGTTTAATTGAATTTCTAACATCTTGAAACTATATTGTTATACTCAGCAAGTTAAAAATGCATGTCGTAGGATTTTGTAGCGGGTGGCCGATTTTTTCTGTTCGACGGAGGAGTTTAAAAAATCTAGATTTTTGGATACTTTTCATCAATGGAAAAGTATCAAGAATTAGAATCCTTGAATTTTATCTTTTAACCAGAATAGTTGTAGAGGATTATCTTGTAACCATCCGAGTGCTTTTCTTAATAATCATTATCAATGGCTACTCCCGCTCCCGCTCCCCCAAATAATCCACCACCTTATCCCACTTCTCATAAGGCTTATTCTGCGCCTTAATCTCCTCCAACCATTGAATCGATTGTGCATCCCCATAAGCAGCGAAAGTTTCAAGTTGATATATTTCAAAATCGCGGTTGTTGTAGCCGTCTGTGGTATTTTGAGGGACGGTGCCGGTGAAATCCCAAAAGCCATTTTCGATGGGATCGAGGAGGATTTGTTTTTGCTTTTCGGTGAGTTGGAAAAGATCGGCGGTTTTATTTTTGGGGAAGAAATTTAGGGATTCTATTGTTAGGATGACATCATCGGGGCGGTCGTATTTGATGCGTGGGAGTTGTGTCGTGCCACCACCGATTAGTAAATCGGAATTGATGCGTTCCATGAATTTATCGGAAATGGAAATGATGATGTTGTTGTTTTCGATTTTGAAGTCACGACAGTTGGTACGAATGAGTGCGACTTTCATCAACATGGTATCCATGACCAAAATACCTTTGTCACTTTCTCCAATATCAATCGCTAAATATCGTGAATCTTGAGTCCAAGCCAGATGGCCATTGGTCGTGTGTGGCGTGAAGTGCTCAATGATATTGTCGGAAAAATCGAGTAGATGAAATAATCCAGGATTGGAACCAGGCTTATAATTCCAACAATGACTGATGACTAATTTCATGGATTGATCTGGTGAGAGATGGGTCTTGATCTCTTTATCAAACACCCCATCTACGACATCAAATGGTGCGCGTAAGTATCTGTTGGAATCCATCATGCAGTTTGTGTTTCGACTGGAAAGTCATCAATTTTATCCATTAAATGATTAGCACTCATAAGATTCAAAAACTTGAGACCGATGCGAACGATCAAGAGTAATTGTCCGATGATCAATGCCAATAATATCGTACCATCAGAGGTCATCGTGACGTTGGTGCGAAGTAGATAATAGATACCGCCCAATACAAGAAATACCAACAAGTTGATGATATATAACAATAAACATGGGAAAAAATTTCTAAAAATTAATTTGATACTTTGAAGTATTGGTCGATTGATTAATGTTTTATCTTGCTTGACTATTTGTAGTTTGGAATAATCCTGAATCATAAATATAAAGACTGCCAAAAACAAATAGATCGTCGCCACCCATTTAAAACGGGTCATAAAAATAGCATCACTTTCCATTTTGAATGGATTCAATCCGATTGAGGTGAAAGTCCAAGCAGCAATGGATAAAAGGATGCCATGTATAATCAAAAAGAAAAGAGTCAGTCTCAAAAATCGCCAAAAGTAATAGCCACAATCACTCCAAAATAATCGGAAGGAAAAATTGCTGTCACGTCGAATCGAACCTACAATACCGCCCATCATAAATATTGAAAAAACTAAAAACAATACAATCACAACAATGGATTGGTCTTTAATCATCGACATCGTAAATATGTGATTGTCGATGATATCACTAATATATGGATAGTCAAATTTTTGAAGAATTTTATCCGCCGCTAAGGAATTGCCGATGGTATTGGTCAAAAAGTTCTTGGCCGGTAACAATATAATGGCAGCAAACAGGGCATTAAAAAGATAGACCATCAACCACATCCTTTTGTGATTGAATAAAGTACCCCATCCTTTTAAAAATGCACTAATCGCTTCCATAGCTGTTTATATAAA
>CALFWW010000045.1 GCA_937928575.1 uncultured Saprospiraceae bacterium
ATCTTCGTTAGAAAGCCCTGTCTGCTTGGCGCAGTCAGGCAGGCTCGCCGTAACTAAGGCTATGTCTACGTTTTCTGCCTTGATCTCGAAAAATTTTCCTTCCAAATATATCCGCACTTTTAGACTACAATTTGTATTATATATTTAGTTTTTCGAGACAATTATTTTCTGCTTGTCTCATTTCTTTTTTTAGTTCTGGGGTTTTGTCGTCGAAGCCTATTAGATGTAGGACTCCATGAATGAGTACGCGATGGAATTCATTTTCGAAGGTAACATTTAATTGTTTTGCATTGTCTTTGATGCGGTCAATGCTCATGAAGATGTCGCCCTCTATCACCTCTTTATCGGACATTGGAAAAGTAATGATATCTGTGTAAGTATCGTGTTGCAAATATTGCTTATTGATACGATGGACTTCTTCATCAGAGGTGAGAATAAAATTCAGGACTGTGAGTTGTTTGCCGTTTTCTACAATGACTGATTTTATCCAATTTTTAATTTTGGATTCATTTTGTAATTCGAATTGAATGCCTTCTGAGAAAAAGTTGATTTGAGAATCTTGATCGAAATGAGGAATCATAAGTTGAAATGGATTTCCACTGTACGACCATTGTCATGGAATAGAATTTTGTCGGATAATTCTTTCATGAGATAAACTCCTCGTCCACCTAATTTGAGAATATTTTCTGGCTGAGTAGGATCAGGAACTCGTGCCGGATCAAAACCAGGTCCTTGATCCGAAACTTTGAAAGAGATACAACCTGGTTGGTGCGTACATTTGACATGTACAATTTTGGTTTCATCCTGACCATTGCCGTGAATGATGGCATTGTTGACAGCTTCTGTCAGACTGATCAATATATTTCCACGTAAATCACTATTGATTTGATATTTTTCAACCAAACCACCTACAAAGGTTTCTACTCTTTCCACATGGCGTGGGTGAGAGATTAAGGTAAGTATTTCATATTTCATACTACTCATAGGCAGTTTAATAATACATCTTTATGAACGGATTGCAAAATTTTATTGGAATAAGCCGTTTTGATTTACTCCAATAAATATTTGCGGACAATTTTCCTAAAAGTTTTTTCTAGATTACTTTCCGTTCTTTAATGAATTAAAATATTCTTCCACAAGTTGTTTATAGTATGGTCTTAAAGCAGGGTTGACTGTTTTAAACATTTCAATTTCTGCTTCTCGTTTCTTGATGTATTCTTCTAATGAAGGAGGCATTTGGCGTTCCTTTTCTTGTGCAACTTCTGCTTTACGTTTGTTGTCATATTCACGTTGACGCTCTGCTTGTTCTGATTTCAAAAGACGTGTCATGATCTCTTCTTGCCGCTTCATCATTTCATTGGTTAACTTCTTGTTAACTAGATCTGTTTCGATTTTGTTCATTTCATCAATGGCTTCCTGCAACAATTGATCTCCTTTTCCTTGTTCTTTTTTTCCTTTTTGCATCTCTTCCAGCTTCTTTCTCATCGCTGCTTGCTTGGCTGCCATTTCCGCAAACTCTTTACTGGAACCCCCTTGACCTTTTTCGAGGCCTTCTTTCATCTTCTTCATTTTTTCACCCAAGCCTTTTTGGCCTTCACTCATTTTGTCTCCTGGTTTTCCACCCGGTTTTGGATTAGATCCACCTGGTTTGTTACAAGACTGATTGCCTGGCATGCTTTCTCCCATTTGCTGTTGCATCTGAGACATCACTTCATTTAGCATCAATGCCAAGTCGTTGATGTTTTTCATGCTGTGTTGTTGGTTTTCTGAAGCTTGTGGTTTTTTACGGTCTTCTAGATTATCCAGACTTGACTTCATGTTGTCATTGATTTCACCTACTTTATCGGTGACGAAAGATTCAATTTGGAAAACGCGTTTTGCCAATGCATGTAAACTATCTTCTACTAATTTGAAATCATCTTTCAACTTATATTGTGTCTGCGTTAAGTCAACATATCTCGGCGTATTGATGTTCGCTTGCTTGACATGCTCCATCAAATCTTCTTGATCGAATGATAGGGTCACCAAGTTTTCTAACAATTGACGCAACGCTTCCATGTCTTCTTCCATTTGCTCTTGCTCCCCTGCTTCCATTTCCATCGCCATATCGCTGGCCATTTTTTTCATTTTTTCTGCTGCACTTTTTTGCTTTTTGGATGCTCCGCTTTTTGAATTCTTTTTCAATTCTTCTTTACTCTGATCCATGTCCTCGTTGATATCTTCTGCCTCTTCACTTTTATCTTGAACATTCATAGGAGATTCCAACTCTTCATTTTTCTTTTCGATCTCTTCTTGTTTTTCCATGATCTCTTCAAACTTCTCTTGGATCTCTTCTTGCTTTTCTTCCAATTCCTCTTTTGACTTTTCGCCCTTTTCAGAATCTTCTGCCAATTGCTCTTCTTCTTTTGCCAACTCTTCCAACTTCTCTATCTGATCCATCATTTCTTTCTCCACTTCCAATTGCTTGAACAATTCCAGCATCTTATCTAGTTCCATTTCCATGTCTTCATCACTCATTTCCATTTCTTCCATCATCTCCAATGCTTCATCTTTTTCAAGTTCTTGCAACATTTCTTCGATTTGCTTCATCAACTCTTGCATTTCTTCATCCATCAACTCTTCAAACATGTCTTGAATTTTCTCTTGCTTTTCCAAAATCTCTTCATCCGGTTGAGAGAATTCTTCCTGGTTTTTCATGTTCTCTTCAAAGTCCTGTTTTGCGTCATTGATTTGATCCTCCAATTCTTTTTGACGATCCAATAACTTTTCTAGCTCTTTACGTTGTTGCCAGTCCATCTCTTTCTCTTGGAGCATTTTTTCACGCAACTCTTTCAAATCTTTTTTGATATCCTTGGATTCCTTGATGGACTCTTCTAGTTTATCTTTGATCTCTTCGTTGTTCTTTTCTTCGATTTCTTCAATTTCTTCCAATGTTGGTACTTCGAATTTCATCACATTGGTCTTAGCAGATTTACTTCCATTGACTGCATCGTTGTCCCAAACTTCAAAGTAGTAACTGACTTCATCTCCAGGATTCAATTCCAAGTCCATCATGTCGAAGGTGTAATCGAATGAGGTGGTTTTTGCTCCATCGGTTCCGATTGGGTTGCTCACTAAAGTACCTTGAGATTTTGAAGAGGAAATACGATAGTTGAATGTTAGATTTTTCAGGCCATAATCATCAGATGCATCTCCAACGAAGAAAACTAATTTTGCATCCGTGCTATCTGCAAAAGTTTCAACAGAAATACTTGGGTGCACATCAGGAATTATGGAGATTGCAAATGCAACAGAATCCGCCAATGGTAAATTGTCATTGGATACATACAACTTATATCCTTCCTCCCGCATCGCACGTTTTTTGTAAGTGAATAATTCATCACTAAAACGAGTCGCTACTTTTAATTTTGGATTACTGGAAAATTTGATTCCAACTTCATCTGTATTTTGAGAATTGAAAACCCAATTGATATTCGTACCCACTGGCACAACCATATCACCGATGTTGTCAACAGATTCATCTTTACGACCGGTGTATCCTGGATAATCCAACTTCACTTCAAAACCAAGGATGTTTGGTTTCTTTAAAACATTCAATTTGTAATTCTGAGATTCAACACCAGATGAGAAAACTTTAAAATCTGTTTCTTTCTGAACATTGCTGAAGCGGTAAGAGAAAACATTTGCACTGTCTTTATTCAGACGATAGTGATAATTGTCAATGTCAATAAACACTTCGTTTGGCAACACTTCTCCATCTACTTTTACTTTCAATAAATAATCTTCAAACTGTACAACCGTCAATTGCTCTTGCTCTACATTGAAATGAAATGGTGCTGCTCTCTCAAATTCTTTGTCGTTGTTGTACAAACGATTGGTACTATCTTTTATTACACTCGCATCAATGAATAAAATCATCAACAATAATAACAATGGAGGCACGGTATACTTCAGATACTTTTTATTTTGACCCAAATTGATTGCCTGCTTGAAAGGAACCAACTTGATGTTTTCAGTCTTCTGATTGATACTTGCTAACAATAAATCTGCATTTGGAGATTCATCAGCCTGACGTTTCAATTGCAATACGTTGAGCAACTTGTCTTTGACATCGGTGAAGTGTGTACCGACAATGCTCGCTGCTTTTTCATGAGAAATCACTTTCCCCAACTTGAAATAATGCATCAATGGAATCGCAACCCAATAAATAAATGACAACGCACTGATGCCAAGGAAAGAATAGAAGATTCCTTTTCTAGCTGGTTTGTCAAAATAGAAATAGTGTTCGAGTAAATTGATGGCGATGAAAAGTGCGACACTCAATGCGACGAAATACATAGCGCCACGGATCAATTGATTCAGGTAAAATTTACGGATGAATTGATCTAATTTCTTTATTAGTGTATTGTAGTTGTTGCTTCCTGCAGCCATTATTTTTTATTGAAGTTGTTCATCTAATTTTTATTGAAGTTGTTCATCTAATATTAACCCATTTGAGCGCAAAAAGATTGCTGAACACCATAGATTAACAGTGGATTAACAAATATATTAATTTTTCTACACGTTAAGTGCTTGATTTTGTATTAGTTATACCTTGCTTTTATTTGGTATGTGGGTTGGAATATAGGTATAAATTTAGCTTAAAATGTGGTGAGAATCAAGGGGTTGGATATGTATAGTGTATATCTATCGTTCCAAATCATTATAAACGCCTTTCCTTAGCTATTTATGAATTATTTGATTCTTATTTGCATCATATTCAAAAAATCACTTTTAAAGGGGAATATCAAGAGGCGAAAAAGCTGTTGATCAATCTTCGTTTCAAAGATCAAATAAGTGAACTTGCTGTTCGGATTTTATTGCTGAAAGTTTATTTCGAAATTCAGGATTTTGATTTGCTGGATGCTTTGATCGATAGTCTTTTAGTCTATCTCCGAAGAGGAAAATTATTGAGTTACCACAAAGAGAATTATTATAACATTATAAAAGCGGTTCAGAAATTAAATGCCCACAATTTTTATGACAAAGAAGAACAGGCCAAATTAAAGGAGGAATTAGAAACGATGCAACCTTTGACTGAGCGGGTTTGGTTGTTGGAGATGTTGGAGCGGCGGTAAATTGTTATACATGATTCAAAAAATGATATCCATCAACGCCATATGTATGGACCCAAATGGAATCTAAATCCATATTAAATTTGCCTAAAATAAAATTAGAAATACCAGTTTGTAAATTTATTGGGAAACTTTCAATTATCCGGGTAGTACCTCCCATATAAATATTAGAATCATGGGAATCAATGCTTTTTGAAAAAGTTGTATAACTTACTGAATCAAGATGACCCATAATTTTCTTCTAGGAATTGCTTTTCAATTTAAAAATTCTGATAAACCTCCTTCAACTGATCATTCGTTTCTTTCGTTTTGATTTCCTGAACCATGTCCGTAATCGATCGAGCCATATCTCTCAGCTTATCTTTTTTATCATCGTCCATTTCGGAATCTGCTTCTGCATTATAGTTGTTGCGAAGATCACTCATTGCTTTCGTGGCACCCAATCTTCTCCATGGAGAATTTCCAGGATCTAAGGCCATATTCTTCAATTTGCCAAGACTTCCCATTAACTTGTTTTCACTGGTTTGCTTGACCATGCCTAAGTAGTTGCCGATGAATTCAATCGCATCGTAACCATCTAATTTGTCCCAATTTTTTTCGAAGAAAGGAATGTATTTTGCATCCGCATTCATTGCATACATATTTCCGACGGCTCCTAAAATTCTTCCACTTTTTTCATTTTGCATTTTTTCTGCTACTTCCAAAGCTGCAGCTCGGTCCAATTGAAATAAAGCTCTGATACCTTCTGCGATTACGGTATAGGATTGATCTTTTAGTAAAGCATTTTTGATGATGTCTTTATCCTGAGCTCTCCCTTCTCTTCCTAACAACGTGATTGCAGCAGCTCTAACCTGTGATTGTGGATCACTACTAGCTAGTTTGGCCACTTCGTTTAATCCTTCTTCACTTACCTTCTTCATTTTGTCTAATGCCATTTTACGAATTCCCCAAAAAGGATTTTGTAAGGCATCCACTAACATGGCTCTGGATGCAGTTGTTTTTTTATCACCGACATTATATAGTGCATCAAATTTGTCTCTAAATAAATCAGAATGGAAATATTGAAAGATTAAGTTTTCATCGGTTTTGTTTTCTGATTTTTCACAAAGCAACATCTTGTCGCCATCGAAATTGATCAATGCAGGCGCTTCATTAGAATCGAAGGAGAATACTTGCTTGCGTTTGTCGACGGTTACATTATGTCTGGTTTTATTACCGGCTTGATCGTAAACATCTATCGCTACTGGTAATACAAAAATTGGAATGCTTTTGTCTGGATCTTGTTTTTGTTCTACTTCTACAATCGCTTTTTGAGCTCCTTCATCATATCCATAAGTGATTGCCAAAACGGGATGACCAGCTTCGAAATACCATTGATTGAAAAACCAATTTAAATCTTCTCCTGTAACTGCTTCAAAAGCTAATCTTAGGTCATGTGCTTCAACGGAAGAAAGCGCATTGTCTTTTAAATATTTGTTGAGGGAAGCCCAGAAAGCATCGTCGCCTACATAATTACGTAACATATGAAGCACGCATCCACCTTTGTTGTAACTGTGTGCATCGAACATGTCTTCTTTATCGCGATATTCGAAGTCAATTAGGTTGTGCATGCTTTGAGCTGCCGAACCGAGATAACCTCTTTGTTCATTCATCAAATGTTGTGCAGCATATTCAACACCATATTTGTGTTCAAACCAAAGGTATTCTCCGTAGTTGGCAAAGCCTTCATTCATCGTCAAATTAGACCAACTCTCACAAGTGACATAATCACCAAACCAGTGGTGAAACATTTCATGCGCAACAATTAAATCATTGTGACTATCTAACAATTCTCTTTCATCTTTTTCAACAAAATCACCAAAAATAACACCGGTTGTATTTTCCATTGCACCGGAAACAAAATTCTTTACTGCAACTTGAGAATATTTGGACCAAGGATAGGGTACCCCCAATTTTTCAGAAAAGAAAGTCAACATCTCAGGCGTATTGTTGTATATCTTTTTGGCGGATGATTCATACTCTGGTGAAACATAATATTCAAGGTCAATTCCATTCCATTTTTCAGATACTACTGCGAACTCACCCACAGCAATCATGAACAAATAAGGTGCATGTGGCAGATCCATTTTGTAAGAATCAGTGCGCGTTCCATTTCCATTTTTCTTAGATGAAGTAAGTACACCATTACTTAAGGTCTGGTATTTATCTTCAACGGTCAAGGTCAATTCTTGAGTACACCTTTCATTTGGCTTGTCTACTGTTGGAAACCATCTGGAGTTGTATTCCGTCTCGCCTTGTGTCCAAATCTGCATCGGCGTATTCGGATCTTTCCCATCGTGATTGATAAAAAATAAGCCTTGATCTGATGTAATCGCACCACCTTGTTGAGAAGCGGTTTTAGCAGGCTCGGCTATATAATCAATCTTCATTTTATACTCCTGACCTTTTTTGAAAGTCTTGCCAAATTGTATTGTTATGAGTTTGCCGTCATAGTCATACTTTAAGGCTTTTCCATTCATCGTGATGCTGTTGATGGTAAAATCTACGGCATCTAGTACCACTTCGTTGGATGGATAGAAATAGGGGGTAAAAGTGAGCTCAGCGATTCCGATCACTTGCTGCTTGGCCCAATCAAAATTCAAATCCAATTTGGTATGAATCAAATCACTTTTGCGATGAAAGCTTTTGCGATAAGTTGGCAATTGGTAATCCTCTGGCTTGACAGGAATTTTTGGTGCAGTGATCACCATGGTGTCTAAATCCTCAAACTCAACCGTTGGTGTATTGTCTGTTATTTTTTTGGAGGCATTACAACCCAATAAAAATAAGGTCATGCTCAAGATAAAGTGAAGTGTGTATTTCATAAGTTTTATTTTAAACGGCTACGTTGAATTCTCTCAAAGCCTGGTTCAAAGATACTTTTTTATCAGTCGACTCTTTTCGCTTACCAATAATCAAAGCACAAGCTACTTGATAATCTCCTGCTGGAAATGATTTGGTGTAAGTACCCGGAATCACAACAGAACCTTCAGGTACTACGCCTTTTAACGTTTTTGGTTCACTAGATGTCACATCAATAATATGGGTAGATTGTGTTAAAACTACATTTGCTCCCAAAACAGCCTCCTTCATTACACGTACACCTTCAACAACGATACATCGGGATCCGATAAAACAATTGTCTTCAATAATGGTTGGAGTTGCTTGAAGGGGTTCTAAAACACCTCCGATTCCAACTCCACCACTCAAGTGAACATTGCGACCAATCTGTGCGCAACTACCAACTGTCGCCCAAGTATCTACCATGGTGCCACTACCTACATGTGCACCGATGTTGACATAACTAGGCATCATGATGACTCCTTTTTCTAAAAACGAACCATGTCTTGCAATCGCATGCGGAACTACTCTTACACCAAGATCTGCATAATTTTTTTTCAATGGAATTTTGTCATGAAATTCAAAAGGACCAACTTCAATAGTTTCCATTTGTGCAATTGGGAAATAGAGTACAACCGCTTTTTTTACCCATTCATTAACAATCCAATCATTGTCAGAACCTGGTTCTGCTACTCTTAATTTTCCAACATCCAAATGATCAATGACTTGTTTAATGGCATTCTTGGTTTCATCTTTTGATAGTAATGCACGATCGTCCCATGCTGCTTCTATTATTTTTTTAATTGCTTCCATGAAAAAATGTTTATGTATTTTTCAGTTTGATATTAGATTACTTAACGTTGCAAAATTACCTTTTTTGTTTAACCGTACAAGTCGGACTATGTTCAAAAACAAATTTCAAGTTACATCGATTATCACAGTTATATTTACAATGGTTTCGCTTGTTTTTTTAGCCCTTATCTTCGAAGCAATTGAACGACAATCCAGTTCGAGTCATTGGAGACATCCAAGTGCATACGAATGGTCCTTCTTACTCGGTGGGTTTTCTTTGGTGTTTATGATTACACTCGGCTTGTTTTTTAGAATTGATTTGACCAGAAAATTTGTACAAGTCATTGCATTTTTGTTGATCATTGTATGGATAGGAGTTGGGTTATTTATTTTATCAAATCTTTCTTCCATTCCGACTCATCGTAGTTTTAATCGAGAATTTTTTCCATTTATTGGTGTGTCAATGGCTTTTCTTTGTTACATGATTGGGCTGTTCACCTTGTTTGGAAATCGGGTGGTGAAAGAAGAGTTTGCTTTGTCTAGGAAACCTAAATCAGAAGATACGTAAATAAATTGTTGTATTAATCCGTAGTATTTTGCTTATTGGAAAGCCAGGTTTTGAATATATGCGCTACTTCTTCTGTGTTCCAATTTTCTTGAATATTTTCGATGGACAGAATTTTTTCAAAAAGTTGATCTTGAGCTTTACTCTCCGCCAATGCTTCCGAATATGGGATGTTGCTAAAAGTAACCATGGAATAAACTGGAATAAAATCTTTCGGATATTTTTTGTGAAAATGAGCGGCGATTTTCTTTCTCAATAAAAACATAGGATCCCCAACCAAGTCGCGCATTTCAACAAAATTTCTCAGTGCCAAATCTGCAATCGCATCCGCATCTTTAATCCTCGTGTCATTAAATGTTTCGATGATTTCGTGCCAATCGCCATCTTTTTCTCCGATCAAATTATCCAATATCGTGCAATCTTCAAATCCCGAATTCATCCCTTGTCCATAAAAAGGTACAATGGCATGACTTGCATCTCCCATCAACAAAACACTGTCTTTATAGTGCCACGGATTGCAACGAATCGTCACTAAAGAACTTGTCGGGTTCTCATTAAAATCTTCAAGCAATGATGGCATCAATGGCACTGCGTCTGGAAAATATTGATTGAAAAACGCAGTAATATTTTCTGTTGAATTTAAATTTTCAAATGATTGTTCTCCCTCAAAAGGCAAAAATAAAGTGCAGGTAAAACTGCCATCTAAATTAGGTAGCGCAATCATCATGAAATGACCTCTTGGCCAGATGTGCAAGGACTCGACATCCATTGTATGCTTTCCATCAGGACCTGCAGGAATCGTCAGTTCTTTATATCCATGTGGTAAATAATGTTGCGAATAATTGAAACGTGGCGTTCTTTGTAAAGTGCTTCTTACTGCTGAAAAAGCACCATCTGTGCCCAATATTAATGGCGGATTGACGGTTGTCTTTTCTCTTGATATTTGATCCTCAAAATGTAAAACACTTTTTCTTAAATCGATTTTGCGACATCTCTGATTGAAATGAAATTGACTTTCATCATATTGATCGGCAACATCCATTAACTCGATATTCAATGCAGCACGAGAAACGGAATAAATAGCTTCGCCTTCTTTGCCATATGCTTGTGGTGTCAAGGTACCATCCAATGCATGCATCATTCTTTGTTTCAACGGCAACCCTACTGCTTCAATTTTTGATTTGATACCTGCTTTTTCTAACGCTCGCCATCCACGTGCACTTAATGCTAAATTTATAGATCGACCACCATCAATATCTGCTTTTCGCATATCACTTCTTCGTTCGTAGACATCAACTTTGTATCCTCGCTTTGCCAATAGTATGGACATAAGCGATCCAACCAGTCCTGCACCCACGACTACCACTTGCTTATTTTTAGAAGTCATTTTATGTATTTAATAGTAAAGGAAATAGAGACCGATAAACTGAGTAACGAATCCTACCATGTAACCACCATAAAGGTCAATAGGTTCATGCGCTTCGAGAATTAATCTGGAAGTACCGACAATTCCGGCAAGGATAATTCCGACCATTAATAAGATAACAGTGCTAACATGAAGTGTACCAAAACTACTCATAGGAATCATGAAAGTATCGTAGCTAAACAAAGCCATGGTAATGACAATCATTCCGATAAGTCCTCCCATTCCAACAGCGTGTAAACTGATTTTGGACCACAGATTGATAAAGAAGGCTACAAATAATCCGATACAAGATCCCAACACAAAAATCTTAAATGCCAATGGAACTTGAGGATAGTATAGTAGATATCGGAAAGTCGCGAGATAGAATATTCCAGTCGCAATAAAAGGTCCATATCTTTCCTCTCTTTTATTCATGTGGACATCATTGACCAAACCCAGCGCTTTCATCATCCCAATGGCAAATCCAGGAATAAAAACAGTAGACATGAAAATAACGAGAATCAATTTTTTAACTTCGAAATCACTGATACTACTCACCCCAAATAAATAGGGATTGATTAGAATCAACAATATCAACATGTAAGTGATGATAAAGATTGGATGCATCAAATACGAAAAGAGTAAAGCGGTATAACGAAGCATTTCGAATCGAAGGTTTTTTAATTTCAATCCGAAGTTAACTAAATATGATTTTAAAATGTAAAAATTGAATGTTTTAATGGGCCAGTTCTATCGACTCCCATTTGTTCACGTATAGTCGATCAATTTCTAATGTATATTTTTCAATTTATAATTGACCTTAAAATTTCTTCGCCATATTATGCGTCTGCTTCTTGACTTTGGAAATCACGATTTCAACACGACGGTTTTTCTTACGTTCGACTTCTGTTCTATTTTTATTGGTAGGATATTTTGAACCATAGCCTTTTGCTTCTATGCGTAATGGGTGGATATGTTTTTCATAAACTAGATAATTTTTGATGGCTTCCGCTCGATCTTCAGACAATTGTTGCAACAGGACTTCATCTCCTTGATTATCTGTATGTCCTTGAATTTCGATGTTGAGTAATCGATTTGTTTTTAGAAAGGTGGCTAATTCATCCAAAGCAGTATAAGATGTTTCAAGCATAGTCGGTTTGGATTTTACAAAATAAATCGGCTTGATTTTGATCTTATCACCTTTAGACATTGGCTTCATTTCCAAATTTATTTTTCTGTCTTTAACATAAACAAAATTGGTTTTGTAATAAAGGGATTCCTCATAATCATAATAACCTGGTTTTTGCGCTTTGATTTTGTAGTTGACACCTTTTGGGACTTGAAGTGCAAACTCCCCATCTTTTGTAATGGGTACTTTCATACCCGGAAAATCGACACCAGCATAAACGGTGACTTCTTCCAATTTGTCTTCTGTTTTGAAATCTGTCAACTTCCCTTTTACAACCACCGTTTCCTTTTTTGGTTCTGCAATTTTTACCCGATAAATATCACTTGAACCTTCACGGGTAGAAGCGAAATACAAATAGCCAGTGGCTGTATTGAAAAATGGTTGAATATCATCAGCAGTAGAATTGATCGGGGTAATAAAACGCTCAAGAACTGACCAATTTTGATAACTATCATCTAATTTTCTGGATAAATAAATATCATTTTTCCCCATCGAACCAGGACGGTTGGAGGCAAAGAAAATGACGTTTCCGTCTTCTGATAAATGCGGAGTTGACTCTTTGTAAGCGCTATTAATTTGAGGACCCATGTTGACCGGGGAACTGTATTTGTTATGTCCTGTTTTGAAACAGACATATAAATCATTGCCACCGTAGGAATCATCTCTTTGCGTAGAAATAATAATCACCATCTGATCCCGACTCATTGTTAGATTTACATCTGCTCCGGTATTGTAATAATTTTCTATTTCTAATGGCTCAGGATAAGACCAATATTTGTTATCAACTAAGTGAGAGGTTGAAAATCCTTTTTTCATTCCTCCTTCTTTTGGAAATTGATTGATCAAAATAATACCTTGACCGTCAGGTGCAATTTCAGAAACACTGTTCGGCAATGCATTGTTAAGTGGGTAGCCAGGATGTTCTATTCTGTCAAATTCATTGACATGAGAAGATGCTATCCAGATGTCTTGGTTAAAATGAGAACGATAAGGTGGGTATGCAGATTTGCCTCCGATTTTATTATAAATACCAGCTAACTTGACAGAATAATTTCCATACTCTAGTAAGCTGTTTAAATCTTGTCCATTTTCAATCAAAGTTTTATCAAAATCAGGGTAGCCTACTCTTGTGAAAAACAAAGTGTTTCCAAATTCTCCAACAACAGGACTGATTTCATCATATCCAGCGGTGTTGATACCTGCAGAAAGTTTTTGCAACGTCAGATATTGACCGTTTGCATCTGTAAAAAGTAAGCAGAGTAAGCTTATTAGTAGTAGGTTACTAATATTGGACATAGTGTAAGTTTTGTAATATATGATTGTTTCTTGCCTTAGGATTATAGTTACAATATATTGTATTTCCATTTAAAATCGTATCAAAATGGCGCGAGCCAACAACATATTTTAAACTATAAATCATAAACGATTAAGTGCGAACACTTACTTAACACATGAGTTATAAATAAATACATTACAAAGCAACTTTTGAGATTGTATTGATTGAAAAGAATGTGTGATAAGTACAAATATTAACAAAATTACTCATATATTTATTTAGCAAATAGATTATGAATGAATGAAATTCCGTTATTCCAACACATCCTTTTTCAGCTGGGTGGCAAGACCTTTACAATAGGACATTTTGTTGGAGCATTCCTTTCTATAGCAGTCATTTTTGTGCTTTATCATTATATTGTAAAGCCACTTCTGAAAAATTATTTCACCAAGCAAAATGTTGAAGCAGACAAAGCTAAAAGCATAAGAAGACTGATTCAGTACATCTTTTTGTTATTGGCATTTATCGCTTTTTTGTGGTCCATGGATTTGGATTACATCCTCTATAGTACCGATTATGAAAATAGTGCTGAAAATGTAAAACTTCGGATTTCAACAATTATTGGAGCTTTGTTGGTTTTGCAAATTGCACAAGTATTTGACTGGGTCATATCAAGAGTGATTGAGAAGAGTTATGAAAAACAACGAGGAGATGATTTACCAGGCACTTTTCAATCAGAAGAGGAATTGGCTGAAAAAACAACCGCAGGGAAAACAGTTCAATATTTTTTATATACGCTTTTTGCGATTCTTTTTATTAGAGCAGCTAATTTGGATTACGAACTGATTCATTATGCCAACAGTAGTTTGACGATTACTAGTATCTTAATTGCAATCTTGTTTTTATTGGCGGCAAGACTCGTTGTTTTCATTATCACAGAGCTGGTGCTGTTTAGTTATTTCAACAACAACAAAGTCAACGTTGGTTCTCGGTTTGCGATGAATCAATTGGTAAAGTATGTCGTATTCGTTGTTGCTTTTTTAATGGCGATTAATGCATTAGGCGTTAATCTAACAGTACTCTTGGGAGCCGGTGCCGCATTGTTGGTTGGAGTTGGTTTTGCTTTGCAACAGACGTTTAATGATTTCTTCTCGGGTATCATTTTATTATTCGAGAGATCCATTGAAGTGGGGGATGTGATAGTTGTGGAAGGCGTTGTTGGTACTGTCAAGAGAATAGGTTTAAGAACCACCATTGTCGAGTCGAGATCGAATACGACAGTTGTTGTTCCAAATTCCAAAATCGTATCCAACAATATGGTGAATTGGACCCACTACGATGATAAGGTGAGATTCGATTTACAAATCGGTGTGGCTTATGGAACCGATACTCAAAAAGTAAAAGACATCTTATTGGAACTTGCAAGAGCCAATCCATATATACTCAAATATCCAGGTCCCATTGTTCGCTTCGTCAATTTTGGTGAATCCTCTCTAGATTTTGAAATTCTTTTCTGGTCTCGTAATTTTATTGTTATTGAAGACATTAAAAGTGATCTTCGTTTTGCGATTGATAAGGCATTTAAGGAACATGATGTGGAGATTCCTTTTCCGCAGCGGGTTGTTTGGAATCGAAAGGAGTGAGACAAATTTTAATATCTTTTTTCTTTTGCTGATTTTTGTTGGTATGTTGAAATGGTTTATACGTAGACACCTATTTTCAAATTGCGAATGATACGCTATGCTTATGGATATCTAGCCGTTATATTTATTATCGTATCATTATCGTATATTTACGTATCCTATCGTATAATCGGATAGAGTTTACTTAGCACCAATAATTTTAAAGGAAAAGTTTATCTTCGGAATAAAGAGGATGATAGCAAAAGCTAAGGCGCTCTTTACATCTAGAGCGTACAACTCAAATTACAACCTTTTAAAACAATAATACATGGCAATATTCAATCTAACCATCAACGGCAAAAACCATGAAGTAGATGTCGATCCTTCTACTCCAATTTTATGGGTACTAAGAGACCACTTAAATTTGGTAGGTACTAAATATGGATGTGGTGTCGCACAATGT
>CALFWW010000046.1 GCA_937928575.1 uncultured Saprospiraceae bacterium
ATCTTCGTTAGAAAGCCCTGTCTGCTTGGCGCAGTCAGGCAGGCTCGCCGTAACTAAGGCTATGTCTACGTTTTCTGCCTTGATCTCGAAAAATTTTCCTTCCAAAATATATCCGCACTTTTAGACTACAATTTGTATAACTGAATAGTTGGGTATTTGGTGAGCTTTCATAGAATTCTTTTTAGTAATATAGTTATTCCTTATTTTTATTTCAAAATTTATTCTACAAAAAGAAAAGCCCCCGCAAAAATGCGGAGGCTTTCTTTAGAATAATATTTTTCGATATATCCTAGTAGCGATTTCCACCGCCACCACGGTTGTAACCACCGCCACCGCGGTTGTTATCTCTACGTTCTCTTGGCTCTGCTTTCTTGACTACGATAGTTCTACCATCTAAGTCAGTGTCATTTAAACCGTTAATAGCTGCTTGTCCTTCTTCGTCGCTTGCCATTTCAACAAATCCAAAACCTTTAGATCTGCCTGTAAATTTGTCCATAATGATTTTGACTGAATCTACTGCACCGTATTGAGCGAATGCATTTTCCAATGTAGACTCGTGTGTGTCAAAGTTTAATTTGGCTACAAAAATGTTCATAATAAAAAAAAATTAAAAAATTAAAAAATTTGGAAGTCGGATTAGGAGAAGACAAAGACTAATAACTTACTTGAAAGCAAAGAAACTGATAAACTACTAAATGACTAACATGATAATAACTTAGGAAAACTGAAAGAAGTTCCTTCATTTTCCTTTTACGCTCCAAAGATAGACATATTTTTACAAAAAATCCTATATAATCTGATAACAAGCTGATTTTAAAAGAATTAGCTTGAGTGTTAAATTTTGTTAATTGATATGGCTATTTGTGTTAGTGGGCTCATTTATCGTGTCTTTCTACAATTTAATTAGCTACTGGAAATAATATAAATAACTGATTATCAATAAAATGATTGGTAAATCTCTTTTTTATCAGCCACTCAAATTAATTGACGGTCAACATATATCTCATCCTATTTGAGGTTTTCGAGCATTATGATGCTATTCTTTCAATTGTTGAGTTTGGAATGTTATTAATTGATCTTCAAATTTCAAGTGAATCAATATGAGTGGCTATATCTGAATTAGCAACGATCAAATAGAGGGCGATTTCAATAAGCATAGACTTCAGGTGAGATTGAGCCCAAGGCAAAATATCATATTGCCACTACAAAATACAATTTGAGAAACGGTACAACCTCTCTCGTAATTATTATGGAATCCAAAACTTTTATGACCTCGTATTCTTTTTGTAGTTAAAAATAAATAGGGTTCAAAAGAGCATTGAAATATAGTCGATTATTTATCGATTTTAATCTAAGAAAATGGAATCACACTGTTATACTGAATAGATTGAGTAAATCAAATCAGTAAAATATGGGATTCTCTGGTTGTCATATTAACAGACATTCGGGTACTGCAAATAAACCCCGAAAAAATATTTTCAAAAGTTCCAAAAAAGGAATTGAAATAATACAGGTTGAGGAGGGTAACTACAACATAGACAAATTTGGTGAGATCAAACCTACTCCTCCATTTAGAAACAACAAGCATGATTCGTTGATCAAATATGGTGTGAAAGTTCCAATAGCAATTTTGTTTTTAATGGCATATGGCAAGGCGATTCACTTTTATGCGAACTACAAATATGACAATTGGCCGATTGTTCGAGAACGTATTATTTCGGAAGAGCAAAGACGTTTTGACAAAGAACTTATCGATGCGTATCATATCTCTGTCAAACAAGGTTTTCGTTATCTTGATTTCGCAGAATATCAGTTAGCGCAGGCAGAATTTAGTCATGCAATTCGATTATTTCCTAAAGCTCGAAAAGCTAGAGTAGGTTTATATACCGCTTTAAGTCAACAATGTATTTTGGAAAATAAGTATTGCGAAGAGGCAGCTGAGAATTTGAAGTATTTGAAACACATGAATTACAGTGGGGTAGCTGAATAAGCTAGTAGAAATCTGTTAATGTCATAACAATATAGTTGCAATTAATTTATAGCTAATTGGGTATGTGGTATAACCAGATTTTATGGATGACGAGGTACAGCCGTGCGCCGAACAAAACTTGAATAAAAAATAACAAATTACTGACCCAAATAATTCACACCAAGATTGTCCAATGTTTGAAAATTCAACAGACCAATGGGTAGGTTGTGATCTTTTTGATAATTATTTAGCCCGGCTTTCAAAAGTGTATTAATTTTTTCAGTAGGTGGACCTGTTTCATATTTTTTCTCTGCCAGCAGATTCTGAATATTTAATACGAGCAATGGAGAAACTTGGTCGTCACAAATTACTTTTTGTTTCTCGACGTAACCACCTTTTTTAATGAGTTTCTTTTTAACAATTTCTTTGATTTCATAATTACTAGATTGATTAATATCTTTAAGTACTGTTATAGTCTCAGTCTCAGCAGGAACTTCTACCAGACACCAAACCAGGCAATCATTGGGATCTGCAGAAAGACAATTTCGGTCGGCTTTTTTCTTGACCCATTCCGTCTTACTAGCTTTGATTTCAATTTCGACTTCTTCTAAATCGACCGCTTCTGTTGATGCGTCACCAGTGTAAATATGATAGGTAGTGATTTCATCCTCATAAATAGCCGGCATTAAACAATCCTGCCAACAATCTCCGTTTTCGTCCACAAATTGTTTTTTAGAAATTTTCGTTTGTCCCGCTAATTGATTGTTATTTGGAACATAGTGCGAATTGCAAGAAGAAAAAATGAAGAGAGATAGAATAAAAAGAAGGTGTCTATATTTCATGTTAAGTGATTTTATGGATACTGTGCTCAATTTTTTATTAATTAAATTTAGTCTAAAAAATAAAAGGAGCAAAATTCAGAGTTTACCTTAACAAAAATTCCTCAATAAGCATCTGCTTCGAATGTGATTGTGCGACTACAAGACAAAGTCAAAAAGATAAAATTAATTACTCCATTAAGTCATAGCCAAAGAACTCTAGCAAGCCAATATTTCTTTTAAAAATGATATTGATTTTATCTAATTGGGCTTCAGTGATATTGTTGATTTTTTCTTTGTTTAAGTTGGTAACACCGATGTTTTCGTTTCTTACATTTTGTGTTGGATAGTTCAGGGACAATTGGATATCACTGAGTTCGGGTAAGTGTTGTTTTAATTTTTCAACTACTTGATCGGGGTGTTCCGACATTTCTTCATAGGAAAAAGAAATTACATTGTTAAGTTGATTGATGTTTTTTTGTTGAAAACGCATACATTTCATAGCGAATTTCGCTGCATTTGTTGGTCCCCAATTATTTCTTCTCATCAATCCTTCACAATGTGCATACGGATTGCGATAGATGGCAACAAAATAAGCAGGTTGGAATTCTTTCTCAATCACATTCGCACGAACAATGCTGCACGGACTTTTTTCCAGCAATATTGGTTTCGTAATGTCCCAATATTTTAGCCATTCATTTTTGATAAAGGGCCATTCAAATTCGGTTTCCGGTTTCCATCGTTGTTTATTTAGAAACATGATTTCACGAACCTTTGGAAGTTGTTGCCCCTCACGAGAGTGAAATATATTATTCGAGGAGACATTGGAAGAGGAGGAAATGATATGGTTTAATAGAGTAGAGCCACAAAATGGTGGAGACAAAATAAAGAGAAACTTATTTTCTTTACGATTGAGGAACGTTCTTCTGAAATAGTTTTTAGTTTTTATCGCATGGTATAAGTTATCAATCGTCCAATCGATCAAGACTTTAGTTCGCTGCTTTCCTAAAACGCGGTTGGCTGATTTGGTAATCCAATGCATTATTTTATGACTAAACTGTATTTATTCAACAAATTGATTACGTTTTCTCTGGAGAAGGAGGCATTCTTGATATTGTTGTTTTCGGGATTGATGATAAAATGAGCAGCCGTCGTGAAATCTGCTTTATTTAAATTGGTATTATGAAAAATGGCATTAGTTAAATTTGTATTGTCAAAAACAACACCTTTCATGTCTGCACGAGAAAAATCTACTTCAACCAACGAACAATTTTTAAAGATTGTATTTTGTAGGGTCAATTCAATAAAAGTGGAGTAGTCTAAAATGCAATCAGTAAAAGAGAATTCAAGTAAAAATTTATTACAAGTATCAAATTGAAGTCCAATCAACTTACAATTATTAAAATTCACATCTCTAAATGCTGCATTCTGGACGTTGGCATTACTAAAATCACAATCCTTTAATTGACATTCTATAAAATTAACTTCAGACATTTTATTTTTGGTGAAATTGCAATTTATAAAAGTACAATTCTCATAGGTCCCCATCGCAATGGGTTCACTCGTGTAATCTATGTTTTTAAATGTCTTCTCAAAATGCTCTTCTTTAAACATTCTTCTGCTTTTTAATTCTCATAATTTGATATGGTTGTGGTAGTTCATCAATCCAATGTCGGTACAACGCCTTCTT
The DNA here is from genome assembly GCA_937928575.1 of uncultured Saprospiraceae bacterium. Taxonomy (GTDB): domain Bacteria; phylum Bacteroidota; class Bacteroidia; order Chitinophagales; family Saprospiraceae; genus CALDGQ01. Next base: position 4,478 of record CALFWW010000046.1, read on the forward strand.
TCCTCATATAATATTTAAGAATGGTGATTGTGAATTATTGGGATGTCTAACCATGTTTTTGTCGATGGAAATTTTACTATCCATTCACATGCTTTTGTATCTCTTCAAAGCGCATTTTGGTTTTTGCGAATAATCTTGATGGATTGGGGAGAGGCTATATTTGTAATTATAATGTTTGAAGTTCAATGATTATGAAATTTTCTTTTAGGTAAACATTGGGGGCTATTGAGGGACAAATTGTCAACCAACATAAAAACACTTTGATCGATGTAATTTTTTATCTCATCCGCTAGCATTTAATTCCTTCTTGTATTTATTCGATCTGTAGCCTCTCTGAATTTCTTAATTAAATCTGCTCTAAAACTCGATATTGCTTTTGCTTCATTATCATCCATTCCAGCACTAGCTTTAGACATTTTTTCTAACAATTCAATCAAATATTGATACTCTTTTTCTGGACCATGGGCTTCGCAACAAGTGATGACTTTTTTATAAGTATCCTCAAGAGGATTTTTTTTCTCTTTTTCATAGTTAAAAGACCAAAGTACCTGTTCGCCAAATTTGTAATCAGCTAATTCCTCTTTAATAACTTTCAATTCTGAATCTTGAATCTCACCATCGGCCATAGCAACTACGTACAGCAATTCTCCGAACGCTTCGTAAATTTTTTCAGGATTTCCCATTGTTTTGTTTTTCGTTTAGTTGAAGCGAAGATAACGAAAATGAACGGAATAGTTTATCTATAAAATTTAGCTTATCCACATGATTCAGAATAAAGTCATACTATCAACACTCAAAATTGAAATTTTAGAAAAAAAATTACAGGCTATCAATACAATTACATCATATCCTATGGGTAGCATTTTTATCCCATAATAGTTGTCGTTCTTAAAATTTATTAGACTATTTCAGTCAATTTTTAAACCAAATGCATGTCACAAAATCATCATCTTAAATACCTAATGTGCTTGTGTTTAGTGTCTTTTCATATAAGACTTTTGGCATATTAATTGGCTAACTATATATAAAAACACACTATATTTTGAATTTGCTATAAATTCCTCCTACGATACTAAAGTAAATTCATTTAGAATAAATTTAAAGGTTTGAGCATGAGAAAACTGATGCAACACTTTGTAGTTGTTGTGCTTGTATTGTTATTTACTTCCCATATCCAAGGTCAGAATATCGACTTTACCCTACGATTTGATGAGATAAGTGGACAATACCAAGTTTATGGAAAACCCGATTTTAGCGATGGTCTTTTCTTTGCGGCAGGTGGAAATCAAATATCTTTGGTTGTACCCAGTGCAGTAGTAGACGCGCCGTTGAATGTCCAAACTGTCAATGGAGGTATCTGGGTCGATAATTCTCAAGTATACAGCCCAACACCCGATCCTGCACATGATTTTCACGGCATCGCTTCCAATGGTTCCATTATTTCATTAGTTGCGAATCAGGAGATTTTGCTTTTCACTTTTACACTATCTGGCAATCCATGTGTCTCCCAAATTCGATTATTTGAAAATGGAACAGATCCACAATCCAATGAAAGTGGAATGAGTGGAGGAGACTTTAATAATTACTTCGCCAACGTATTTGATTTCCAAGATTATTATCAAGCCAATTACGGTAACAGTATTTTTTGTCCGGAACCACCACAAATTGTTCCTGATAGCATCATTGTCCCTGAAGATAGTTTAATGAATCTTTGTTTGGCAATTACGGATATCAATATTGGAGATACTTTCTATTCAACATTATGTGCACCAAGTGCTTCAAATGGAACCTCCACCTTGTCAGTTTCTGGTGATCAACTTTGTATAAATTATGTTCCTGATCCAGGTTATTGGGGTTTTGATGAATTTTGTGTCACGGTTTGTGATCAAGATTCACTTTGTAATTCATATATGATTCCAGTTGAAGTAATACCAGATAATTGTTTGGATTCAGATGGTGATAATATTTGTGATTTAGTCGACAATTGTGTTAATATAGCCAATCCGCTTCAAGCAGATTGTGATGCCGATGGTATTGGTGATCTTTGCGAACCAGACACCGATGGAGATGGAGTACCTGATGATTGTGATTTGTGTATTGGAAATGATGCAACCGGTGATAGCGACGGTGATGGAGTGTGTGATGAAATTGACAATTGTATTTTTATTTCAAATCCATTGCAAGCAGATTGTGATGGCGATGGTGAAGGAGATTTATGTGAGATAGATAGCGATACAGATGGTGTGCCTGACAATTGTGATTTGTGTATTGGAAATGATGCAACCGGTGATAGCGACGGTGATGGAGTGTGTGATGAAATTGATAACTGTGTCCTTACTCCAAATCCAGATCAACTTGATTGTGATGCCGATGGAATTGGTGATTTATGCGCAGCCGATAGTGATGGAGACGCTATTCCTGATGGTTGCGATATTTGTTTAGGAAATGACGCAACAGGTGATTCCGATAATGACGGTATTTGTGATGAAATAGACAACTGTGTATTTATTTCAAATCCATTGCAAGCAGATTGTGATGGAGATGGAGAAGGAAATCTATGCGAAGACGATACGGATAATGATGGCATTCCGGACGGATGTGATCTTTGTTTCGGATTGGATAGCTCAGGAGATACCGACGGTGATTTGATTTGTGATAACATTGACAATTGTATTGATATTCCAAATCCTGCACAAGCAGATTGTGACAATGATGGAATCGGCGATGCCTGCGAACCGGATTCAGATGGCGATAGTGTCCCTGATGATTGTGACATCTGTTTTGGAAATGATTTATTCGGTGATGAGGATGGTGATGGTATTTGCGATGATTTTATGGGCTGTGTGAATGAAGCCGAGGTTGGTAATGATGGTGAGGAATGTGTTCAGCCATACACAGATGTCAATTTGTTTGCTACAATCCTTGATCCGAATGCCAATCTTGATTTGTATAGTTTTAGTTGGTCAGGTAATAACTTCCAATCTTCAAGTCAAAATCCTATTCTCCCTAACATTCAAAATACGGATTCGGGAACATATACAGTGACTGTTACCAATACGGTGACCTTATGTGAATCTGTGCTTTCCACAGTAGTCGACGTAACGGTCATACCAAACGAACCACAAATAGAAGCAATGGATGATTTGGTTTGTCTCGGAAATACAACTCAACTAACAGTCCCAACTTACAATGGTACTGAAGTTTATTACGAATGGGTAGGGCCAAATGGTACAACTTCTTCAGGAGCTTATCCAGATCAGTCAATCCTTGAAATTACTAATTTTTCAAATGCCGATGCAGGCAACTATTCGGTCAGCGTCCTTGTTGATGGATGTAGTTCCTTGATGTCGGCAACTATTAACTTAGGGATTCAAAGTTCGTTGCAAGCACCGTCAATTCTTGGTGACACAGAAGTATGTCAAAACAGTGTTGTAAATTTGATGACTGATTTCTTAGCAGATGAATATATTTGGACTGGTCCCAATGGATTTACATCAGATCAACAAAATCCTGCAGTTACGATTTCGGCAGCATCGCAACATGAAGGGGCTTATAATTTACAAGTTACTTTGAATGGATGTACTTCACCAATGAGCACGGTCCAAGTCAGTATAAATGAATTTGAGGAAAATCCAATATTGGAAATGACACAAGATATTTGTGATGGTGATGATATCATTTTAAATGTTGTCGAGTCGACTGGTGATTCCTATCAGTGGATTGCTCCATCCGCTACTCCTAATAGTTCATTCGGAATGCTTGGTGATCCCGATAACGTGATTTGGACATCAAGTCCTACCACGACAATCTCTTTAACGGATCATCCCGAATTCTATGAAAGTGGTGAATGGCGCGTTCAAGCAATCAACTCAATTGGCTGTGCATCAGCACCTTCGATACCTCAAACGCTAACAATACATGAAGCTCCACCGGCAGCGATTGTCTCTTCAGAAGGGGATGTCTGCGAATATGAACCCGTGTATTTACATGCGAGTCCGGTACCCGATGTGACCTACAGATGGTATGATGGCGATCCTGCTGGAACACCTGCTGGCACATTGGTGGCGACAGGTCAAGATCCAATTTTATATAATGTAACACCAGGTTTACATGAGTATTATGCGATGGCTTTGAGGAATGACTGTGAAGCAGATGCCTATGCTAAGGTGGATGTTTTTGTCAAAACTCAACCTGTACTCAATACGATTTCAAATGCCGGTCCTTTCTGTAATGGTGAAAATATTCAGTTGGAAACAGCATCAATTCCAGATGCAACTTATCAATGGTATGGACCAAATGGATTCAGTTCTAACGCCCAAAATCCGGTAATTACCAATCCAGGAACCAATATGGAAGGAACCTATTTGTTGATCATTGAAGTGGATGGCTGTACTTCTGCACCTTTAACGACAGAAGTAATGTTGAGTCCAGAAATCGATGTTCCAATTGCGATAAATAATGGTCCCGTGTGTATTGGAAGTGAATTGTTATTCTCTGTAACCAATCCAGATCCAAATTTGACATATGAATGGTTCAACTCCATTGGAAATGTAAGCATCGGATTTGGTAGCGAATTTGAAATTGCCAATGTAACAACTGCAACTAATGGTACTTATTATGTAGTGGCTTCGGATGGAAACTGCTATTCAAATCCTGAGCAGTCAACAAATGCAGGTGAAAATGCTTATACAGTTGCAATTATTGATTTAGCAGATTCTGACGCAGCATATGTAGGAGAAGATATTTATGCTTGTGAAAATTCAGTAGAAATAAATGCACTACCAACGACGACAGGTACGGGCATCTGGTCTATCCTTGATGCCGGTCCAAACACAACAATTTTACAACCTGGTCAAGCCAGTAGTTTGGTCGTCAATTTACAAGAAGGTATGAATCAGCTGGTTTGGTCTGTGACCAGCAATAGCTGTGGTACTATCTCAAATGATACATTGACTGTTGATTGGAGTACAGAGCTGACCGCAATGGATGATTTCTTCCAAACTGATTTCAATGAACCAATCAATGGTTTTAATGTGATGGAAAATGATGCGTTAAGTACAGCTGAAGTGGTGATTACGATTCTTTCAGATGTTGAAAATGGAAGTATAGTGTTTGATAATGAAAATATGATGAGCTATTATCCTAATCAGGGCTTTAAGGGAGTTGAAACTTTTGAATACCGTATTTGTCATGAACATTGCCCAGATATGTGTGATGTAGCGAAAGTGACGATACAAGTCGCAGGAGAAGGATGTGAAGCTGCCTCAGTCATGACCCCCAATGATGATGGATACAATGATACCTTTATAATCACTTGTATTTTCGAATATCCAGGATCTGAAATGTCCATTTTTAATCGATGGGGTGATGAAGTGTATTTTAATATGGATTATCAAAATGATTGGAACGGAACTTTCAATGGAGATCCACTTCCAACTGGAACTTACTTTTATAATTTGAAATTAAATGATGGTCAGGACACCAAAATGTCAGGATACATTTACATAGAAAAATAAAAAATTTTAAATATCCCCCCTGTTTGCCATCGCTATTGATAGCAGTGGATTAATCACAAACTCAAAGGATATCTTATGAGAATTATTTTTATTTGTTTTGTTTGCATACTGTTAGGAGGTAACATTCAAGCACAACAAGAAGCGCAGTTTACACAATTTATGTTTAACAAATTATCCTTCAATCCTGCTTATGCTGGAAGCGCAGAATTTGCGAGTATTTCGGCGATACACAGAAGTCAGTGGGTAGGACTCGAAGGAGCACCTGTTAGTCAAGTCGTCAATTTTCATACGCCACTTAGCAATAAGCGAGTAGGGCTTGGTATGACCGTTTTGCATGATCAGATTGGACCTTCCACAACATGGTCTTATCAACTCAAATATAGTTATGGATTTCCAGTTGCAAACGGTAGGTTGGCAATTGGGCTACAAGGTTCTTTACGCAATTACCGTGTTAATTGGAGTGCAACTAAAGCTATCCAGCAAGGAGATGCCATCTTGAATACAGAACCAACAAGCCGAATGTTGCCGAATTTCGGAATGGGATTATATTTTCAAAATCAACAATTTTATGTTGGTGCTTCATTGCCAAATATTTTGAGTGGTGATATTTCTTTTTATGATGGGACCGAAAATAGCACGGACTTCTCGCAAGAAAAACAACACTTTTATTTGATGGGTGGTTTGATACTTCCAATTGGTCAAAGCACGAAATTCAAACCAGCATTTCTCATGAAATATACACAAAATGCTCCGGTATCAATCGACCTAAACGCTAGTTTTATTTTCCTAGAAAAGTTATGGCTCGGAGCAACTTACCGAATGGGTGGAGATCAGTTTACACAACTTGGAGAATCACTCGATGCAATTGTACAATATCAATTGACTCAAAACATTAGAGCGGGTATTGCTTACGATTTTACTTTGTCTAAAATGAGAAATTACAACTCAGGGACTTACGAAGTGGTATTGGATTATTACTTCAGAAATAAAGATCAAGTGATGACCAATCCTAGATTTTTCTAGTAGTATACAGCCAAAAACCCTAATACAACATTTAATTAAGAATTCTAATCGCATATCATGTATTTAAATATAAAAATAGTAGGCAGTCTGTTGATAGCTGTATTCTCCATTGGTATCAATAACGCACAAAATAGTGTCAAGGTAGATCAATTGTATCAAGACCTCGCTTACAAGGAAACCATTAATTTTTATGCTTCCAAAGATCAATTGAGTCTGGAGGATATGGAAAGAATTGCAAATAGTTACCGACTAAATCATGACACAGAAAACGCTGCATTGTGGTATGGTCAAGTAATTGAGCAAAGTAGTGATCCGGTCAACCATCTCTATTATGCACAAGCACTTCAAAGTAATGGCAAATATGGAAAAGCTAAAAAACACTTCCTAAAATATAATGAATTGCTTGGTGATGATAATGATTTGCGTGGTGTGCAATTGGCAACAGCAATCGACAGAATGAATGAGTGGAAAAATGAAGAAGATATTTTGCTACAACCAGAGACTAAGATTAATTCACCAAATTTAGACTTCAGCCCCTCTTATTACAAAGATGGGATTGTCTTTGTATCATCCAGAAAAACTTCCAACAAGAAAAAATACAAATGGACAGGGGAACATTTTATGAATCTCTTTTATGCGACAGCGGATGAAGACGGGAAATTATCAGAGGTGACTTCTTTTTCTAAAATGATTAATTCCAAATACCATGAAGGTCCTGTAGCTTTCAGTAAAAGCTATGACAAAATATTTTTTACCAGAAATGATCACGTAAAAGGAAAAGTAAGAACCAACAAAAAAGGGGTAATGAAATTGGGGATTTTCACTGCAATGAGTAATGGAGAAAATTGGACAGATCCAAAACCAGTATCCTTCAATACTACGGAGCATGAAGAGTGTCATCCTTCACTTTCAGCCGATGGATCTCATTTATATTTTGCATCTGATCGACCAGGCGGATTTGGTGGGATGGATATTTATGTTTCCACTTTTGATGGAGGTAAATGGGGTACACCAACTAATTTAGGACCAACTATCAATACGCCCGGTAATGATGTGTTTCCATTTATTCATGACGATGGAACCTTGTATTTCGCCTCAGATGGTTGGGGAGGATTAGGTGGACTTGATATTTTTAAGTCTGCTCAAAATGAAGGCGCCCATTGGACGACATCTGAAAATTTAGGAACACCCTATAATTCCAGAAAAGATGATTTCGGTTTTGTAATGAACGTGTTAGGAACAGAAGGGTATCTAAACTCTTCTCGTGATGGAGGTAGTGGGAAAGACGATATTTATAGCTTCCAAAGAAATGTAAAAGGAATTGAAAAAGTTGAAGGAAAAGAGCACATCACAAAAAGTGAATTAGGCCCTAATGGAAATATTACTATTTATCAATTTATCAATAATGATTTTCAAGGAACACCCAATGAAGTGCATTCTGCAATAAAGGCCATCCAAGAAAAAGTGGACCAAACAAATGATAAAGAAGTGGTGGTTGTAATAGGAAAAGATGATGCAGAATTGCCAAATATTGCAGCGCCAACAGAGCTAATTGTTGCTGAAAAAAAACCAGTAGAAGAGATGGTGGTTGAAGAAGCTCCGATGAAACATGTGATGAAAGAGGTTGAAGAAGTAGCTGAAACTTTCATCGTCAAAGAAGATTTAGCGATTGGGAAAACAATCCAGCTGAAAAATGTTTATCACGATTTTAATATTCATGAACCTAACAAAAAAGGTGAAAAAGAACTAGATAGATTGGTTGAGTTTATGAAAGAAAATCCATCAATGAAAATCGAATTGTCGTCTCACACAGATGCTCGGGGCAGAACGAGATACAATACATGGTTGTCTAGAAAAAGAGCAGAAGCATCAACCGCGTATATCGTAAATCAAGGGATCAAAGCGAGTAGAATTATCGCTAAAGGATATGGTGAAACCAAGCTTATTAATAAATGTGTAGATGGTGTTGAGTGTGATGAAAAAGAACACAAAATTAATCGACGAACGGAAATTAAAATCTTGAAATTATAGAATAGTCTGGTGCTAATGCAATGAAATAATAATGAACCAGAAAAATTGATTGTGAAAAAGTGAAACGAGCTGCAGAAATATTGTCGGTTTTTAAAATGAAATTGTTTAGCTTAACTATCTTTAGTATCGCTGCTATTGGTAGTGGCTATGTTGTGCATGAAAATGTATTTTTGAACGATAACTTCAACCAACCAATTCCAAGTTTATCTACATCTACATCTACATCTACATCTACATCTACATCTACATCTACATCTACATCTACATCTGTGTCTTCGTCTGGAGTTGTGTTTAAGCATCTTTATCTGTCAGGAACTAATCAATCATTAGATCGAATTGACCCAGTAGCTACAAATAATACCATAACTCAGACAGCCACTTTTCCTGGATTCGTTACCAACGACCATTTTATTTTAGATCAATTTTTAAACTCAAATTTTGCAGGAAATAACGGTTCACAAAGTTATTTAAATAATTGGCAAGAAGAAGGAGAATTCGATGGTCCCTTTAGTGGAGTCGTGCAAACAGTCAACTCGGGAAATTGTCCAGCAGGAAATTGCTTAAGATTTGGTGGCTTTAATGTGAATCTGAATGGGGCTGCTGTAAGACGTATGGCTGACCTTTCTGGTGCTATCTCAGCAGATTTAAATATTGAATCATTCAGAACGGGCGTTGGGGGAACAAATGCTGCTGTTGATTTGGAAATTTCTAAAGATGGCGGAGCAACTTGGGTGACGCTTAAAACGTACTCCCTCAATTCATTTGATTCGAATGTTGTTTTGGATGCTTTTGATATCATTGACTACATTTCTCCAAACACACAAATTAGATTTATTGGTTCAGGAACAACTAGTTTGTTAAGTAGTTGGATTTATTTTGACAACATTCAGATTGGAATCAAAACACCTGAAGGTACCAACATGGTTAGTTTTTCTCAATTACCAGCATTGTGTGATGATTTGAATATTGTTGAAACTGATTTTATTACTGTCAACACCTACGTGAATGACTTGGCTAATTCGTTGTCTGCAAATCCTAATGTCATAGCTAAACTCAGTTATGGTGACAACGATATAATCACTTTGACTAGCCCTATTTACGATAATTCTAGTAATTTAATTACATGGTCAGATATATTACCTACATCAAGTTTAATTCCTGCGGGAGCAGCAATAGAATTGGAGATTTCAACATCTGACCACACTCTTAATTTCGAAGTGCTCTATGATAGCAAAGAATTTCCTTCAAAAATAGAACTGCCAGTTTCTACTTTTATAGACGTAGTTGCTTATGAAATCTATGATGCTCCCTATCCAAATGGAAATATTTTAACTTCGACATCGGCAGGTACAACAATATATTTGCGAGCTGAGGTGGAAGACCCATTTGGATATGCAGATATAACCGCTCTTCATTTTGATGATTCAAATAACTTATATCCTGGTGAGGCTGTAGATTCATTTGGCTGCACAAAAATTTACGAATATGCTTTAACAGCTCCCAATATAGATGGTCAATATACTACGAAGACAATCGCTTCTGAAGGATTTGAAGGTACGGTTGAAAGTAACCTGCCAAACGCAATTGATATCTGCATATATAACATAACAGTTCCGGTTTTTGATCAAGGGAGCTCTTTAGATCGATGTAAAGGAGAGGAGGTGTTAAATTTTAATGCAACCTCATCATTCAGTACAGATATACGATACCATTTAGATGCTGAGAGTTTGGCAGGAGGTGTTGAAATCGACTCAATATTCGGAAAGGTAGTTTTCAATCCAACCTATGACGGTACGACGGTCATTACTGCAACAGCGTACGGTTGTGGAGGATCACTCTCAAGCAATTTTATTATAAATACTTTTAAAGACGTAGAAATTCCTGTTTTTGAATTAGGGACATCTTCAGAGCGATGTGTTGGTGCAAATGTTGAATTAATTTCAGCCTCAACTTTGTATAGCACTAGCACATTATATTCATTGGATTCCTTGAGTATCCTTGGCGGCGTAGAAATTGTGGAAGAAAATGGGAAAGTCAGTTTTCCATCGAGTTGGACAGGCAATACAATTGTGTATGCAACTGCGCAAGGTTGTAATGGACCTACGACTGCAGCGCATGTCATTACCACCAATGCGTCCGTTGTAGCACCAACGTTTGTGTTGGGATCCGATTCAGAAAATTGCTTTACAGCTCCGTTGGTTTATGAAGTAACTTCTCCAAATGATGATACAATTATATTTACCATCGATGCCACAAGTGAAGCAGCTGGAGTTACGATTGATAGTCTAACCGGATATCTGGTATTTGAAATCAGCTATCCAGGTCCCATTACAATAAAGGCAATTGCGGAAGGTTGTAATGGTACTGCAATTGGTGTGCATGTTGTTAAATTATCAAATGATTGCGCACCAATTGCAGAGGATGACCAAATTTTGGTGGATGTCGGTGAGTCGGCATTTGAGGACGTTTTAGCAAATGATTTTGATATTAATAATGATATTGATCCTACAACATTGACAATTGTCCAACAACCAATTAATGGTACTGTTACTATTGCAAATGGAGAAGTTATATTTAGTCCAATTGGAAATTTTGTAGGAAACGATGAATTTGTATACCAAATTTGTGATGAACAAGGGAATTGTGATAAGGCAACTGTCTATATCAACATCGTAGAAAATATACATGATCCGTGTGTTCAGGCCAATCAATTGCAAGAATTTTATCTTCCGTTTCCTGAAGAACAGCTATACGCATCTTTTAGAGATGCGAGTTGTGATGCTGGAGCACAACATAGTGCAAACGTAAGGAGTGTAATCGCAATAAAAACACCTTATCCCACGATTTTTATCAAATATGATCATTGGGAGGATGGCTATGAGCCGGATTTGTCTCGGCCAATTCAGGCAAGTACAGAAATTTGGGGCGATGGAAATTTAACTAACGGGATTGCACCAGGATATCCAAATGATATTTTGATTGCAGGGAGTTCCATTATTTTGGATAATACTTTTGATTATACACCGCCAAGAGATCCTTCCATAATCGTACATGACGGAAAGGATAAAATAGTTTCTTCATCAGATATTACCATCTCAAAGATTTCTGGAGATGAACCTTTATTTTTATTTCAGGCAGCCAAAACATCGATTTATGACACGGATCGTTTTGGAACATCTTTTACCATTCCTTTCGGTGAAGATCTTGGAAATGAGTTCCAATATACGGCACTTTTTATTCGTGCAATGAAGGATGGAACCATTGTAAATGTTGACGTAGCAGGAGATGGTATCATTGATGCAAATGATCAAACTGCAATATTGAATGAGGGGGAAGTTTTATTTGTGGAAGGAGATCCTAATAATGTCAATCAGTTGAATGATCTCAAGTCTGGTGCTTTAGTGACGGCTTCAGAGAAAGTTGGTTTAGATGTTTTATTTGGAGGGTTGGATTGTTATGGAACCAGAAATATTAATTTGCAACCAGCAGCATTTTATTCCAGTACTTATTACACGCCAGTTCCAACTGTGAATGCTGATGCACCAGCTAAAATTTATATGTACAATAAATATGATTACGACCTTACTATCAATTGGACAAGTAAAAACAATAGTGGTTCATTTGATATTGCTGCGGAATCTCCAACACCAGTACTATTACCTAATTACGAAACAGCGTATAAATTTGAAAACCTAGGAGGTGAATCGTTTGTAGCAATTGAAGTAATTGATTCTGATAATAATGGGGCTTCTTATGATTGGGCTTTTTCGTTGACAGGTGCGGAACAATTATCTGACTTCACCAGTATTGCTTGGGCACCTGGATCATCAGATGGCTCAAGAAATGATGGACCTATATGGGTAACCCCAGCTGCAAATACGACCTTGTACGTAAAGCTAGATGGCGATGTCACCTCAGGTAGTCCCAATGTCGCACCTTGTGGTCGTTCCTATGACATCGCTCAATCAATTAATGAATTTGAAGCATACAGATTGTTAGATAATACCGACAATGATCAAAGCGGAATGGCATTGTTTACTTGTGATGGTACTAGTTTTTTTAGTGTCTTTGGGGAAGATCCTTCTACCGCAGTACTCGGAAGTCCGTCAATGGATGTAGGAACGACGATGGAGCCATTGTGTTCAGAACGTTTAATCTTGGCAAATGAAGATGATTATTCTACACCAGTAGCTACACCAATTGATATCCCTGTGCTCGACAATGATGATTCGTTTTTAGCAACCATTGATCCCAACAAGTTGTACACGAATGGTTTGCTTCAACCTTTAAATGGGACTACTTCAATTGATGCTTCTACGCATCGAATTATTTATACACCAAATCCCGGATGGGAAGGAATCGAGTATTTTGAATACGAAATTTGTTCGGTAGAAGATGATTACTTATGCGACGTTGCATTGGTTAGCGTTTATGTAGGTAATTGTAATTCAAATGCTATTACGGTAGTCGCAAGTGGTTTTACCTATTACGAAAGTATTCCTGACAACGGAACTTATGATGGGGAACCAACAGTAGAAAATATTGATGTTAGCCTCTATTGGGATGAGAATTCAAATGGTGAAATTGATACGCCACAAGATACTTTGATACTTTCCACCACCTCTAATATTTCTGGATATTATGAATTCAACTTCAGATTGTTAGGTGACTTCATCATTCAAGTGGATGAGAATAATGGAGGATTTTCTCCTGGTACACTCAATACCGTTTCAGTAAGTTTTTCTTCCTTGAATTCCTGTGAAAATGACTTTTATCTTGGATTGAGTCCTATTGTCAATCCAATAGACGACCTACTTACTACAGTTGTCAATTCCAATTTTTCAGGTAATGTCGTCAATAATGATTTAGGTGATATCAATATTTCATCTATCTCTATTGGTGAAATACATCCATCAAATGGTACAGTAATGATGAACTCAAACGGGATCATGGACTATTCTCCCAATTTGGATTTTATTGGCTTAGACTCATTTAATTATCAAATCTGTTCCAATCTTGACCCAAATCTATGCGATTCAGCAATGGTTTATTTAAATGTACTTTGTCCTGTAGTAGATGGGGTTAACCAAATTACCGGAACCGTATTTTTTGACAACAATCAAGATGGAATACGTGACCTGTCTGATGACGGCTACCCATTTGTAAGTATAATGTTGTATATGGATGAAAATCAAGATGGATTACTAGATGCATCAGACACTTTTGTAAGTGCTACGTCGACGGATGAGAATGGCAACTATCAATTTTTAACGACACCAGTAGATTTTATATTGACTGTAGATAGAGCTTCAGTGCCCGGTATTTCTATGACAACCGACAACATTGAAATTGTTCATTTTTCAACATCTGGACAATCAGATTGTGTTAATAATTTTGGTCTATTCGATTGTGTAGCATCTTGTCCACCTGAGGCAATTGATGATTATGCGACAACGGAGGTCAGTCAATCTATAACCATCGATATTTTAGCAAATGACTTTGATGCAAATGGTGATTTAGATGCAACTTCTGTTGCCATTCCTAATAACAGTCCTATTCCAAATGGGACACTATCTATTAATTCGATTGATGGTTCGATCACTTATCTACCAAATTCAACTTTTGCTGGCCAAGATATCTTTTATTATGAAGTATGTGATCTATCGACACCGACAATACTATGTGATACCGCTGTGGTTTATATCAATGTCTCTTGTGCAATAATTCCAAATCAAAATCTTATTTCAGGTTATGTTTTCGAAGATTTAAATGGAGACGGTGCATTTAATTTTGGAGAAAATGGCGGAGAAAACATAAAAGTATATCTGCATGAAGACATCAATCAAAATGGTTTGCTTGATGCCGATGAAGCACCTATCGATTCTATAAATTCAAGTATAAATGGAGCTTACCAATTTGAATTAACGCAATCCATTCCTCCTACCGTGATGGTTCAGCATATAAGTGTGGCTGAAGATGATGCAGAAGAGCGACTTTCAGATGGAGCAACTTTCCTTTTGAGTAATGACTTGGACTTTGGCGATGATGGGGATCCGGATTTGGTAGGACTTCGTTTTAATAACATTGATATTCCGAATAATGCCACGATCTTAGATGTTTATCTGGAATTCGAAGCAAGAGGAAATACTAGTGGTGCAATCGATCTGTATATATATTGTGAAGCGACAGATAATTCAGCTATATTTTCTACAAATAATTATGATTTAAGTAACCGTGCCAGAACAAATACTGGCGTTCCTTGGTCAAATGTTGAGCCATGGATAGGAGATAATTTTTATCAAACACCTCAACTTTCTACTATCGTCCACGAAGTAATTTCAAGGCCAGGATGGAATCAAGAAAATGCCATTACTTTTTTGATTGAAGGTCGTCCTAGTCCTAGACGCGCGGAGTCTTTTGGTGGAGAAGGAGGTGCAGGTCCTAAATTAGTAATCGAATATGAGGTGGATTCAGGGTTCGGCAACCATTTTATTACTAGTATCGAAGAAGGTACATTGCCTACAGGTACAGAAATGACCACATCTAACATCGCAGTTACGACGTTTAGTGATTTTGTTCAATCAGATTGTGGAAATAATTTTGGATATCAAAGTTGTCCAGGTGGTTGTAGTCCGATTGCTGCGGATGACTACGCTTCAACCGAGCTGGCAACTGCTGTCACAATAGATGTTTTGGCAAATGATACAGACGCCGATTTCGATATCAACCCAGCATCTGTATTTATTCCGTCCAATGGTCCGATACCCAATGGAAATGTAACGATTATGCCAGGTAGCGGAGTGATTGAATACGAGCCATATCCGATATTTACGGGCCTGGATTCATTTTATTATGTTGTTTGTGATTATTCGACGCCAATCATTAAATGTGATACGGCAACTGTTTTTGTAAATGTTGAATGTGCAGATACACCAAATGAAAAAATTATTTCAGGATATGTATTCAATGATTTTAATGGAGATGGCAATCATTTTGCAAATGAAAATGGAACAGGGAATATCAAAGTATACCTACATGAAGATCTCAATCAAAATGGAATATGGGATGCAGGTGACACAACAATCGATTCAATAATTTCAGATGCGAACGGATTTTATCAATTCTCAATGCCATTGACCAGTCCTACTCAAAGTTTTTTCAGAGATATAAGTGGTGGAAAAGATGATGCGGAAGAAAGTTTGGTTACTGGTGGCGTTTTAGTAGGTGGTACTTCAATGGGTTTGGGTCATGATGGCGATTTACAAATGGTAGGGCTTCGATTTAATAACATTGATATTCCGTCCAACTCAAATATTCTGGATGTTTATCTTGAATTTTATGCAAGAGGATTTTCATGGTTGGCTACCGATCTTACCGTACATGGCGAGGATATAGATAACTCAATAGAATACGCCAGTTCCAACTTTAATATCACGAATCGAAATAAAACAGATGCCAGTGTTCCATGGAATAATGTTCCAGTATGGTACGATAATAATTTTTATCAAACACCTAATTTATCACCAATTGTCCAAGAGATAATTTCCAGACCCGGCTGGACAGCAGGAAATAATATGTCAATGTTAATCGATGGTGGACCAGAAAGAAGAAGAGCAGAAACTTATGAAAGTACTGGAGGACCGCCAGCCAGATTAGTTATAATCTATAAAGAAAGCACCTACGGAAATCATTTTATCACCAGTATTGATACCAACGGTTTGCCTGAAGGAACAGAAATGACAACCGATAACAATGAAGTCGCGACATTCAGTGCTACCAACACTTCAGATTGTGGTAATAATTTTGGATACAATTACTCACATCTAAATCCTTTGGCTATTGGAGATATTAATGCAACAGAATATAACAATCCAGTAGCAGGAAATGTCTTGACAAATGATCAGGCCGTTAGAGGTTTTGATATAGATACACAACCGTTTGATGTTTATGGAGGTAGTGTTGTCATCCATCAAAATGGAAATTATACATTCACTCCTCAACTTGATTACGTCGGTGAGGCAGGTTTTTCCTATCAAATCTGTGATAGTGTTCACCCAAGCTTATGCGATTCTACTACTGTAATAATTGACATTATTGATTGTTTTTCAGTCAATCAAAATCAAGTGATTGGAATGGAGGATTGCTTTCTTCATGAAAATATCTTCAAATTATCAGCCAATCTCTTGTCGAATGATCAAGATGTAAACGGAAGTAATTTGCAAATTAATACGACCCCGATCACCTATCCATCAAAAGGTGTTTTGACAATTAATAGTGATGGTACTTTCATTTACCAGCCAAATACAAATGCTCAAAAGGAAGATGAATTTTCTTATCAAGTTTGCAATGATCTCAATCCTCAAGCTTGCGATACAGTTACGGTGAATATCTTTCTAATTGATTTTACAAGCGAACCGAATATCTATGCAACGGACGATGCAAATATAGGAGCAATAGGAGATACGCTTAGTGGCAATATCGTTGCGAATGACAACTTAACGAATGCAAACACATTCCTAGTTGACATCGTACCTATTGTCGCTCCTCAACATGGAAGTCTAACGCTTGATGCAACCGGAAACTACCAATACATCCCGGACCAAAACTATGTTGGCAATGATCAATTTTTGTACAAAGTTTGTGACAATATTTCTAATACAACTTGCGATACAGCAACCGTTTACTTGACCATCCTTGATGATAGAATTCATTTAGATTTTCGGGTAATGCTCCAAGGTGCCTTACATGGAAATACGGATACTTTAATGAGAGCGGATCTTGTAAATCAAAATTTGGTGCCTTTGGTTCAACCGTACTCTGTTGACTTTAATCCATTGTTCTCCAATAGATTGACACATGGAAATGGAGGGCATGAAGTCACTACAAACGCTATACTGAGTGCCAATACCTCAACCAAAGATGCGATCGTTGATTGGGTTTTGATAGAGCTTCGAGACCCAGTAGATTCCGTTACAGTCATCAAATCAATATCCGCACTTGTTCAACGTGATGGTGACATAGTTGACGCCAGATCAGGAGGTAATCTATATGAAAAAGACTTAATTGGTCAGTTTTTTGTATGTATAAAACACAGAAACCATTTGGGAGCAATGACCGCTTCTCCAATTGTCATAAATGGAAAAAAAGCTACTGTTGATTTTACAACTTTGACCAGCAGCGAACTTTTTCACTTTGATGGCTATGATGGATTAGAACAAACTTCCGCAAATGGTTTAAACGCGCTTTGGGCAGGAAATGCCAATGCAGATACAAAGGTCAAGTACGACGGTATGCTAAATGACCAAATCATATTAGTAGGTGAGATTATCACATCCCCAGGTAATCCCGATTCAAACTTGAATTATAACAATACAATTGGATATTATCAAGGCGACATCAATATGGATGGCAAAACCAAGTACGATGGCGTATTGAACGATAGAATTATAATTCAATTTATCAACCTTACTTATCCAAATAATATCGGTTTATTAAATAACTATAACTTGTTAATAGAGCAAGTTAAGTAGCAATATATTTTACACCTTAATTACATAAAAGCTCTTCTATAATTTACCCTCGTTTAATTAATTCAATCGTTGAAAAATTAATAGAAAAAATTTAATTAAAACATTATGAAAGTTTTTAAGACGCTTATTTTATTTTTATTCTCAATGGCTGGCTTCTTCAATGCTCAAGGTCAAGATATCGATTTTAATGTTCGATACAATGGAGTAGCCAATGTCTATGAAGTTTATGCCAGACCAACATTTACAGATCCATTTTACTTCGTTGGAGGTGGTAGTCAAGTAACTGTTTTATTACCATCATCTATTGGAGATACCCCAATTGCCGTGACGCCAATAAATGGAGGTTTGTGGTCCGATAACTCCCAACTTTATGCCCCATCTGCTGATCCCGCTCATGATTTTCATGGCATCGCAACGAATGGAGCACCCGTAGCTTTCGTAGCTGGAGTTGAATTGTTACTTTATACATTCGTTTTACCTGATGGTTGTGTGTCCGAAATTAGATTGTTTGAGAATGGTTCAGATCCAGCTTCATCGGATCCAGGTATGAATGGAGGTGATTTTGAAATGTTTTTTGCAAATGTGTTTGATCCATTTACCAATGATTGGAATTCCAATTACGTAAATGGTGGACTTGTATGTCCAAATGCACCACTTGTTTTGCCTAATCCAATTACAATCTCGCAAGGAAGTACAGCGAATCAATGTATGCCGATTTTAGATCTCAATCCATTGGATGCATTTACCGCAACTTTATGTAATGGAAGCCCTGCAAATGGGACAACCACTTTAAATGTAACAGACTATACACTTTGCTTAGAATATACACCAAGTGGTAACTTTACAGGACAAGATGATATTTGTATCATTGTTTGCGATATGGCAAATTTATGTGATACGGTTTCAGTTCCAGTAACTGTTTTGCCAGCTTTAGAAAATTGTACAGATCAGACACCACCAATCGTAATTGCAACACCTATTACAGTCGCACAAGATTCAACAACGACCGTGTGTACTAATATTTTAGACCATAATGTAGGAGATAGTTTTACCGCTTTACTTTGCGGAGGTACGCCATTAAATGGAAGTGTTACAACGACGGTTATTGCCGATGTTTTATGTATTGAATATACACCGAATACAGGTTTCACAGGGACAGATGATCTGTGTATACAAGTTTGTGATCCACTTAATAATTGTGATTTCGTCAATATTCCAGTATCAGTAATTGCAACACCAGTTGCTGCAGATGTAGCTCAGAACCCAGTATTAGTAATGCCACCTTTGGTAACGCAAGAAGATATAACGCATACGATTTGCGGTCCTATTATCGATGCAAATATAACAGATGCACATACGGTAACAATATGTGGTCAAGGAAACAATGGGACAGCAACGGCAACAGTTGACAATGCAGGTCACGAGTTATGTTTGACTTATGATCCAAATCCTAATTTTGCTGGTAGAGATAGTGTTTGTGTAGAAATTTGTGATCAGGCTTCACTTTGTTATTCTCTAATGGTCCCAGTTGAAGTCACTACCGCTAATGATGCGCCAATAGCAGTGAATGATGTAAATTTAACGCAAATTGAAACGGCTGTCAGCGGTGTAGTTTTGACAAATGATTTTGATGTGGAAGGTCATAATTTGACCATCAGTACCACCCCTTTAAATGTCATGAATGGTACCGCTGTCATTGATGCAGCAGGAAACTATACTTTTACACCAAATAATGGATTCGTTGGAGATGCTTCTTTTGAATACGAAATTTGTGATGATGGTTGCCCTTCAAGATGTGCTATCGCATTGGTCGTTATTTCTGTTTTTGATAATGTCGATCCTAATAATAACAATATAGTTGCAATACCTGATAATTACGGAATGTTTAGCGATAATGTTTTAATTTCTAATCTTGTCGCAAACGATTATGATCCAGATGGCGATAATATTATTATTAACACGACTCCAATTACAAATCCAACAAATGGTTTGGTTGTGATAAATCCAGATGGAACATTTACCTATACACCAAACGCAGGATATTTTGGAACAGATACCTTTGAATACTTAATATGCGACGATGGTTCTCCTGTTGCTTGTGATCAAGCTTTGGTTACGATCAATATATTTGAATCTACCAATACGAATAGTACATTTGCAGTTGATGATGCAACTGCTGGAGAAATTAATAATTTGCAAGCTGGTAATGTATTGACCAATGATTATGATCCAGAAGGAGACAACATCTTGGTAAACACAACTCCAGTTGTAAACGTAACAAACGGTACACTTACCTTGAATGCGAATGGTACTTATACTTATCAGCCAAATACAGGATTTATTGGAAATGATTTTTTCGTTTATGAAATCTGTGATGATGGATCACCTGTAGCATGTGATATGGCAACGGTATACATCGCTGTACTCGATTCAAAAGACACACCTATTGTCATCACAAATCCGATAACAGTTGATATGGATGATGTGGTAAGTATTTGTGCACCCATTATCGATCCTAATGCTGGAGATACTTTTGTATTGACCCCGTGTGCTGGCTCACCAGCAAATGGAAGTGTAAATGTAGGTCTGGTAAATGGAAATGTTTGTGTAGACTACACGCCTAATATCGGATATGTAGGTACAGATGAGTATTGTGTGATCGTATGTGATCAAACCAACAGATGTGATACTGCAATATTTCCAATTACCGTTGTTCCTCCAGTACAACCTGCAACTTTAGCGGATGCACCGGATGCGATTATCACGCCAATAACGGTTGCGCAAGATTCTAGTGCTTATGTATGTTCCACCATTTTAGATGGAAATGCGGGAGAAACTTTTACGGCATCTTTATGCAATGGAACT
Source organism: uncultured Saprospiraceae bacterium (assembly GCA_937928575.1). GTDB lineage: Bacteria > Bacteroidota > Bacteroidia > Chitinophagales > Saprospiraceae > CALDGQ01. The sequence continues at coordinate 25,443 of CALFWW010000046.1, forward strand.
CCTGCCAATGGAGCAGTGAATATCAGTTTTTCAGGAAATGAATACTGTATTGAATATACACCAAATACTGGATATGCTGGAACTGATCATCTTTGTCTTATTATTTGTGATGCGGGAGGAGATTGTGATAACATCATAGTTCCGGTATCTGTAGTGCCAACACCACAAGTAGACGCGATACCTCAAAATCCAATTCTTGTGATGCCGCCGGTGGTTACTTACGAAGATGTAAACGGAAATGCTTGCGGTACAATCATTGACGCAAACGTTTCAGATACACATACCGTCTCTATCTGTGGTGCAGCTGCAAATGGAGTTGCAACCGCAACAGTAGACAATGCTACTAATAGTTTATGTGTCGATTACGATCCTAATTCTAATTTCATTGGTTCAGATGAAGTTTGTGTGGAAGTATGTGATCAGAGTGGTTTGTGCTATAACATGTTAGTTCCAATTGAAGTGATCCCAGTAAACGATCCTCCAATTGCAATTGATGATATCAACAATACACAAGTCAACATCCCTGTTGGCGGAAATGTATTGACTAATGATTCTGATCCAGAAGGAGATAATTTAACAGTAACTACCACCGTATTAAATCCGATGAATGGTACCGTAACTATGGATCCATTTGGTGTATATACTTTCACACCTGCCCCAGGATTTATTGGTACTGGATCATTTGAATATGAAGTTTGTGACGATGGAAATCCAATAGAATGTGATACTGCATTGGTGACAATTGAAGTAATTGACGTTACCAATCCAAACAATAATGGGGTATTAGGTGTGCCTGATCATTTTACAACAGAAGATGATTCTCCACTTACTGCTGATGTGTTGGCCAATGATTCTGACCCTGATGGAGATAATCTAACAATAAATACAACACCTGTTACAATTCCAGCGAATGGGACATTGGTAATCAACCCAGATGGTACTTTTAATTATGTACCAGTGCTCGGAGTGTATGGTGTTCAGACGTTTAGTTATCAAGTTTGTGATGATGGGACACCTCAAGTATGTGATATTGTTCCTGTAACGATTACTGTTCTTGAAGGGGATAATACAAACAGTTTGTTTGCCACAGATGATTTTTATATCGGAGATGAAGATGAAACGATTACAGGAAATTTAGTCCTCAATGATAATGATCCAGAAAATGGAGTCTTATCTGTGAATACAACGCCAGTGGTAGCTCCAACAAATGGTACCCTTACTTTAAATCCAAATGGTACTTTTACGTATGTACCTAATCCGGACTTTACTGGAAATGATCAATTCGTGTATACCGTGTGTGATGATGGTACACCTACCGCATGCGATGAAGCCACCGTTTACATCACCATCTTAAATGTTTCAACAGAATTAAGACTAAAAGTAATGTTGCAAGGTGCATTGTATGGAACGACAGACAATTTGATGAGATCGGATTTAGTAACGCAAAATTTAGTGCCACTAGCTCAACCTTATGATCCTGCAACAGAACCAGCTTTTGCACAACGTTTCAACCATGTTATTGGTGGAAATGAAGTTACAACTGACGCCGTATTGAATGCCAACGCAGGCACATCAGATGCAATTGTGGATTGGGTCTTTGTTGAGTTAAGGGATGAGACAGATTCAATTACGGTAATACGTACACTTTCTGCATTGGTACAACGAGATGGTGATGTTGTGAATGCTGCTGATGGAGGAGTAATTTATGTGGATAGTTTACCGACTAATTTCTTCGTCGTAGTCAAACACAGAAATCACTTAGGGGCGATGACTGCAAGTCCAGTTGTTAGCGTCGCTAAGGTTTCAGCATTTGATTTTTCCGCTGCAAATGCTGCAAGATTGTACCATACAGCAACAGGATATGACGGAGCTGAACAAGTTACTTACGGAGGTCACCAAGCATTATGGGCTGGTAATTCCAACGCCGACGGAAAGGTGAAGTATGATGGTACAACCAATGATCGAATCATTGTTAATGCGAATGTAATTTTAGATCCAGGTAATACTTCGAATACATTGAACTTCAATAATGCAATCGATTATTATCTAGGGGATGTGAATCTGGATGGAAAAGCGAAATACGACGGAATCAATAACGATAGAATCTTATTGCAATCGGGTGTATTAACTTACCCACTTAACACAGCATTCTTAAATAACTACGATTTAATGATCGAGCAAGTTAAGTAATAATATAAACTGCCTGTTGTACTACTTGTAGGACAACAGGCAGTTTATAATTTTTTTGAAAACGAATTTGATGAAGGCTTAAAATCTGGCATCAAATTGCTTATAATATTTGTCTATGAGAATTTATATTTCAATTTATTTTGCCCTTCTTTTATTTGGTTGTTGTCTTGATTTACATGCACAACAAGTAAATATCAGATTGCAATTCAACGAAACAAGTAATTTGTATGAAGTTCATGCAATTCCTGATTTTGATAATGACATTTATTTTGTTGGGGGTGGTTCTCAGATTTCAGTCCTACTACCACAAGATTTAGCAGATGTGGCTTTGCAAATCAACTCAGTAAATGGAGGTGTCTGGACAGACAACTCTAAAGTATTTGCTCCAGTTGATAATCATATCTACGACTTTCACGGAATTGCTACGAATGGTGGTATGGTTAATTTTGAAATTGCAAATCCACTTTTATTATTTACTTTTGAATTACCTGAGGGAATTTGTAGAAGCGATGTTAGATTGTATGAAAATATTTCTGATATTAATGACAAAGCGGCAGGGATGAACAATTCCGATTTCAAAAACTTCTTCGCCAATGTCTTCGAGCCTTTCAAAAATAATTATGCAATCAATGAGCATGTGTTAAATACTGCATGTGCGGCTGCGCCTGTTATAAATTCTGCAGCATTGGAAGTACAACAAGATAAAACGGGTAATATTTGTTTGCCAATAGAAGATCTAAATGAAGGAGATTCTTTTACGGTGACAATTTGCGAAGATGTGAGTTCGTCTTTGAATGGTACATCAGTAGCATCTGTTACTGGAAATACGATGTGTTTAGAATATATTCCAAATGCTGGATATATTGGACCGGATCAAGTTTGTGTAGAAGTATGTGATCAAACAGGACTTTGTAACAATGCTTTTGTTGCGATTAATGTAGTTCCAGAAATTATTTATTCGACACTTTCTGCAACATCAGGAACTTGTGAGACCAATTTGAATTGGACCATCCTACAACCTGCTGAATTTGCTTCATTTGAATTGGAACGAAGTCTGGATGGTGTGAATTTTACCTCAATCGGTGCATTCGAATCTGTTAATCAAACCAATGATTTGCAATTTACCTATACGGATGAGCAGGTGATGGAAGATTATTTTTATCGATTAAAGTTAGTTTTCAACAATGAAGAAGCGCAATATTCAGCCATTGTATTTACGACTGCAGATTGTGAAGATCCTACTTTTTACGCGACTATTGAAGCGGAAGCAAATTTTTGTGAAAACAGAATTCAATGGAATATCTTGTCTCCAAGTGAAGTTACTGGATATGAATTGGAGCGTAGCTCAGATGGGATTGCTTTCGAATTATTGAAAGCTTTCCAATCTTCAGATATCAATTCCTACATAGATAGTGAAACCAAAGGGGATCATTATTATCGATTGAAATTAAATACCAACGATGGCACATCTATTTATACCAACAACGTGTTTGTAAATACGAATTGTGAAATCAAAGCAGGTGATTTTGTCCTATATCCAAATCCTGCGAGTCAACATACTTCAGTTGTCACCATCAAGTTTTTCTCAGAATCTGAAAAGTTAAACTTGATTTTGACAGATGCATTAGGTAGAGTAGTGAGACGATTAAATGTGGAAACGAATTTTGGTGTCAATACGATCAAATTAGATATTTCTAAATTGGCTCCAGCAACTTACTTCGTAACACTTGAAGGAAAAGAAGTAATGACTAAGTCATTTGTTAAGTTTTTAGAATAATTAGTATTAGGTGAATATAAAGCTCCAGTGATTAACGTTGCTGGAGCTTTTTTTATACATGTAATTTCCAACAACTGCTTTCTACCTTTTCGCCCAACAATAAGTTTTCATCCAAATCTTGAAAATGATTATCTTAGTTTTTTGTCAAGTATAGAATATAATTTGTTGTAGCAAAATTGCATTTTGCTACAACTCAAGTCCTCAAACATCTTCAACAAGACCTTGTCGATCTCGATTTACCAACAGCTTAGTTACGTCTGGCCTGGAATAATGTCCAACCGGATCAAAATTCTGACGTTCTTCTAAAACCCGATTAAAATCTAAGGTTTCAACAAACAAACCTTCTTCACCAACTTGTGGTTTCAAAACCCATTTCCCATCCGGACCGGAGATACATGAACCACCATTCGCCATTTCATCCGGTGCATTTTTGTGAAGCAAATCAAAATGTGGAGTCGTTGTTGGAATATCTTTTTTATACATCATCCCACTCACTGAAATCACAAAGGATCGGCCTTCTAAAGCAACAAAACGAGTAATGTCAATCGTGTTTCGTTCACTTCCTGGCCAAACAGCGATGTGTAAATTTTCACCCATACCATACAAGGCAGTTCGTGACAGCGGCATCCAGTTTTCCCAACAATTTAAACCACCTACTGTAAATGGTTTTAAAGAATGGGTCCGCAATCCATTCCCATCTCCAGGTGACCATACCAATCGCTCATCATAAGTAGGTTGCAATTTGCGATGCGTTGATTTGATTTTTCCTTTTTTGTTGATGTAAACCAAAGTAGCATAAACACTGTGCCCGCCACGATTCACTGCTCGTTCAATCGTACCTAAGTAAATGGCAATTTTGTGTATTTTGGCTAGTTCACAAATAGAATCTAAGTCTCCTTTTTCTATTTCTACTGAATTTCTAACATAATGTGCATACATCTCTTTTTGCATTGGATTATCCCATGCAGCGCCATTGGTAAAAGCAATCCAAAATGGATAACCGGGTAGGAGACCTTCTCCAAATACAACCAAATCACAACCTTGTGTACCCGCATCAGTAACGTAGGTTTCTATTTTTTCAATCGTTTTTTGCTTATCCAACCAGACAGGGGACATTTGTGCCAACCCAACTTTCAAAGTGTTTTTCTCAGACATAATTAATATAAATTTATTTTACTCAGACGTAATTATCTTCTTATTGTAATTGTATAGTTAATTCTTAAAATGGCTTTACTAAGTTTTTTGAAATCATCTATTTTTGTAGTCACTAGATTAAAATACAAATTATCGTTCTCTTGGATCTATGTTTTTGTTTTTTTTCAATCTTTCCTTGAATGCCATCAAGTCGACTGGTCGATGAAGTGGCTCTTTTTTCATCGGATATTTTACCAATCCTGCTTTGGGTCGAGTCGGTCTTTTGGTGAAACCGCCTCCACAATTCGGACAAACATTATGTAATTTGTTATTGACACAAGCTTCACAAAAAGTACATTCGTAAGTACAAATCATGGCTTCATCACTTTCATTAGGAAGCGCTTTGTTGCAATTTTCACAAACAGGACGGAGTTCTAGCATAAGAATGTTTTAAGTTGCAATTGAAGATGGGACAGGTGCTCTAGTTTTTAAAAATAATGGTTTTTTCTGTACTTGACATAAAGTGTTGTTTTACGCTCTCAAAGTACGAAGTTTTTAGACAGCTGAAAATTTAATCGCAAAAATTAATTTTAGCACTCCCATTTACAAGTTAAGTGTTATCAGCATAAATATCTTTCAACGCATCCCTTTCAATCTGAATAACCGTTTTTATAATGTTGCGTTGATCTTTAGATGGTAATTGATCAAAGAGCGCATCCCCTTTTGTGATGATTTCTTTCCCAATTTCTAAACCATTAATCTCAGCCGTTGAATAAACAGCAGGGCGCTTTTTCATTTTATCAATTAAATGTATGACAATCTCTTTTGTTTTTTGGACCAATTGCCGATCATGCAAATTTTCAAAAAGATTTTCGCTGTTTTTAATAAACTCATCCAGTTCCGATGGTGTAAATGCTTGAAACATTTGATTGATGTGGTCAGAAGAATAGGGAGGTTCCAAATTCAATTCAATCGCCTTATCCACCAATCGATTTTCAAATTTGGTGGCAGTTCTGAAAGACCGCAATGCAGCCAATCCAGCCTTCAAAATTTTCGGTAAATGTCGACCGTACTTAAAAATTAAGGATGCAGAATCCATTAAAATACGAAGCAATTTTTCTGGATTCTTAATGTAACCATCCAATGCATCAAATGCTTGATTTAGCTCTTGCCGAGTATTGGGATGCGGATAGATATGCTCTAAAAAGAATTCCCTAAACAAGTCCACTCTTTTTTTGTCAAATGAGGGAGGGATATCGTATTTTGCATTTATGTTGTTATATTGATATCGATCTTCGATCATTTTTCGATAACCGACAATAAACCCATTCAATATTTCTTTTCTCTCCATAATGTACTTCATGCTTGTAAAAGCTTTCAAAAAATAAAGTTCCAAAATACGTCCTAAGATTCACGTACTCATCTACGATATCAGTGCAAACCCAATTACGTGCTCATCTACGGAATCTGTGCTTTCTGTGTGAGAATTTTCACGACATCAATTTCACGTTATTGTTGGTTAGATCAATTTAAAAATATCCGTACCAGGTCGTCTTTTAAATTCTGACCCAATTGGAAAATCTAAAAATGCAATTATTGCAGGATCATAATTTGCAATTGTATTCAAATCATAAATCGCCGTGTTACTCGATTCATTAATATATTCTTGAGTTTCAGTTCCAGACATAATTCTCCATCCACTGTCATTCTCGAAACGAGGATTTTCGCGATAAAAAAATCCAACTTTCATTCCTTCCACTGTAATTTTATCCGTTGCTGTACAAGTAGTGGTCGCCTCAATTAAGGGAGTTATTTCCGATGCTGCTAGCTTGAATTTTTTAGACATAAATTAAAAGTACTAAATATTTGAAATTTCCAGCATTTATATGAGAATATGAGGGTATTGTGATTTTTTAAATCCAAATTAACTCAGTATCTTTAGCGGCTGTTTTATAACAAAGGAATATGCAAAAAATCAACAGAGTCATTTTAATGGTATTGGATAGTGTCGGTATTGGTGAATTGCCAGACGCCGATTTATATAATGATGTTGGTAGCAATACGCTTGGAAATATTGCCAAATTACACCCTGGATTTGAGATTCCTAATCTTGTTAGAATGGGTTTAGGAAATATCGATCCTAATAATGTCATCACAGGTACCACGATTCCGACAGCTGCGTATGGAAAAGCAAACGAACAATCTGCAGGCAAAGATACAACAACTGGGCACTGGGAAATTTGTGGCCTGATTCTGAAAAAACCATTTGCTACCTTTCCCGATGGATTTCCCAAGGAATTTATGGAAAAATTTGAAGCAAAAATTGGACACCAAACCATTGGTAATAAATCTGCTTCCGGTACTACGATCATCAATGAGCTTGGAGAAGAACATCTGAATTCTAAACGACCAATTGTCTATACTTCTGCGGATAGTGTTTTTCAGGTGGCCATGCACGAAGAGGTATTTCCAATTGAACAACAATATAAGATTTGTAATATTGCAAGAGAAATGTTACAAGGCGATATGGAAGTGGGTAGAGTCATCGCTCGTCCATTTGTGGGTGAACCCGCTAATTTCACCAGAACAAGTAGAAGAAAAGATTTTTCAGTAAGTCCACCAGACAATATTTTAGATGCTATTTCAAATAGTGGACAAACTGTTTATGCTATTGGAAAAATCGTAGACATCTTTAATAACAAAGGAATTACAAAATACGTAAAAACAGCCAATAATCAAGAAGGAATAACGCAAACAATAGAAGCGATCCAATCTGATACGGATGGATTGATTTTTACAAATTTAGTAGATTTCGATATGCTCTTTGGTCATCGAAGAGATATCCCAGGTTATGCAAATGCATTGATGGAATTTGATGCAAGGTTGCCGGAAATTACTAGTGCATTGAAAGAAAATGATCTATTAATAATCACAGCTGATCACGGCAATGACCCATCTGCACCAGGAACCGACCATACCAGAGAATATATTCCGATTTTAAATTGTGGTGCACACGTAAAAAAAGGAGCAAATATCGGAACCCGAAATTCGTTCGCCGATATTGCCGCAACTATTGCTGAAGCCTTAAATGTGGAACTGGATACAGCTGGAAAAAGTTATTTGAAAGAAATCATTGCCTAACCGGCTCTTAACTCGATATTGTTATGGTGGAATTAATCGCAAAAAAAAGAGACGGCAAAGAATTGACCAAACCGGAATTGAAACACATCGTGGATGGATTCGTTGCTGGAAAAATTCCTGATTATCAAATGTCCGCATTCTTAATGGCATTGTATTTCAATGGGATGAAACCAAAGGAAACTGCTACCTTTACAGAGCTAATGATGCGCTCAGGTGATGTCATCGATTTATCTTCTATCAAAGGAATAAAGGTGGACAAACATAGTACCGGTGGTGTTGGAGATAAAACGACATTGATATTAGCACCTTTAGTAGCAGCAGCGGGCGTGCCTGTTGCAAAAATGACAGGAAGAGGTTTGGGGCATACGGGTGGTACCATTGATAAATTGGAAGCCATAAAAGGAATGAGTGTGGAAATGAGCAAAAAGAAGTTCATTGCTCGTTTGAAAAAAATAGGGATTGCAGTTTGTGGTCAAAATGAAAAGTTGGTTCCTGCTGATAAACAAATTTATGCCTTAAGAGATGTGACTGGAACTGTAAAAGAAAATTCCTTGATCGCATCTAGTATAATGAGTAAAAAACTCGCTTGCGGTGCAGATGCAATTGTGATTGATATCAAAGTTGGAGATGGTGCTTTTATGAAAAATTTGAAAGAAGCCACTCAATTGGGTAGAGAAATGCAGGCAATCGGAAAACAGATGGGCCGAAAAGTAATTGGTGTCTGCACGTCGATGGATCAACCACTTGGAAGATCAGTTGGGAATGCCATTGAAGTCAAAGAAGCAATAGAAACATTGAAAGGAAATGGACCTGCTGATTTGACTGCACTTTGTTATCAATTAGGTGCACAAATGTTGTTGCTGTCTTATAAGACCAAAACTATTGACAAAGCAAAAGCAATTTTAAAAGACTTAATTGATTCGGGAAAAGCTTTCGAAAAGTTTAAACAATTAGTCAAAGAGCAAGGTGGTGATGTGAATTTTGTTGAAAATCCTGACAAGTTACCTATTTCAAAACATAGCGTAGACGTATTAAGTCCAAAAAGTGGATATGTGACCGACTTGAAAGCTTTTGGAGTCGGATTAACTTCAGTGAAATTAGGTGCCGGCCGCGAAACAAAAGCAAGTGTCATAGATCCAGGAGCAGGCATTTATTTGCACAAGAAAATTGGAGAGCAAGTAAAAAAAGGAGAGCCTTTGGCAACAATGTATACCCAAAATAAAAAAGCAATTAAAAAAGCAAAAGAATTGTTGCTGAACGCTTACACGATAAAGTCGACTAAACCAAGAAAGAAAAAACTAATTTTAAAAATAATAGACTAAATTTCAGGTCTGTAAATCATAAATAAAATTGTCAAAATTATGGCAAAAACAAAAGCAAGCTCTAATGGGATTGCAATAAAGAAAAAGAAGCCCCAAAGTGCAAGAGAACGCAACGAAGGGATTCCATTTGACCCTAATTTAATTAGTGGGTTAAATATCAATCGAAGTGCGGTAGAAAGGCGTGGAGCTACGCTGGCCAAACGTCGTTCTGTCAAAAAGAATTATCAAGCGGCTTGGTTGTTAAAAGCAATCGGGTTTATTGATTTGACAACGTTGGCAGGGGATGATACCACTGGAAATGTCGTACGCTTATGCGCTAAAGCGAAAGCGCCAGTAAGAGAAGATATACTGGAAGCACTGGGAATGGCGGATGCAAATATCACGACCGGTGCCATCTGTGTCTATCACAATTTTATCAAAGATGCACGAAAAGCACTAGGTAATTCTGGCGTTCCGATTGCAGCCGTTTCTACAGGTTTTCCAGCAGGTCATATCCCCTTGAAGGAAAAGCTAAAACAAATTGAATTATCTGTAAAAGCAGGCGCGGATGAAATTGACATCGTGATCAGTAGATGGATGGTGTTGAATTCGGATTGGAAAGCATTGTACAAAGAAGTAAAAGCTTGCCGGGAAGCATGTGGAAAGGCGCGGATGAAAACCATTTTAGCAACTGGTGAAATTCCTACCTTGACCAAAGTTGCAAAAGCAAGTTGGGTTTGTATGATGGCTGGATCCGATTACATCAAAACAAGTACAGGTAAAGAACCCGTAAACGCCACACTTCCTGTAAGCCTCGTCATGACAAGATGTATCCGTGAATACTATGAATTGACTGGAATCAAAGTTGGTTTCAAACCAGCAGGAGGAATTCGTACAGCAAAACAAGCCATCTCTTGGATGATTCTTATAAAAGAAGAATTAGGCAATGAGTGGTTAGATCCTTACTTATTCAGATTTGGCGTTAGTAGCTTGTTAGGTGATATCGAAAGACAATTGGAACACCACGTTACAGGACGTTATTCTGCATCATTCAGACATCCTCTGGGAGGCACCACCTCTTACTAAACCATCAAAATTCCAACGGAATTATATAATAAGAAAACTATGAAAGTTAAAGAAATATATAAAACATTAGATTATGGACCGGCACCAGAAAGCGACGGTGCTGCACTGAAATTTTTGGAAGAAAGAGGGAAGAAATTTGACCTTTATATCAACGGAAAATGGAAAGCACCTCGTTCGAAAAAATACTTCGATTCTATTAATCCTTCCAATAAAAAGAAATTGGCAAAGATCGCTGAAGGCAATGAAAAAGATGTAGATGATGCAGTGAAAGCAGCCAAAAAAGCATTGCCAGGTTGGGTCAAAATGGGTGGGCATGCCCGGGCACGTTACTTGTATGCAATTGCACGACAAATTCAAAAGCACTCTCGACTATTTTCAGTTTTGGAATCAATGGATAATGGAAAACCAATTCGTGAAACCCGTGATATTGATATTCCACTAGTTGCTCGTCACTTTTATCACCATGCAGGCTGGGCACAACTCATGGAGTCTGATTTGAAAGACTACAAAGAGATCGGTGTGATTGGTCAAGTGATACCTTGGAATTTCCCGTTATTAATGATGGCATGGAAAATCGCACCAGCAATCGCAATGGGTAATTGTATTGTTTTAAAACCAGCTGAATTCACTTCATTGACCGCGTTATTATTTGCAGAAATTTGTGATCAAATCGGTTTACCTCCTGGTGTTGTCAATATTGTAACAGGTGATGGAAAAACAGGAGCTGCCATTGTAGAGCACCCGGATGTTCAGAAAATTGCATTCACAGGTTCTACAGAAGTCGGAAAAATTATCCAAAGATCAACTGCTGGTTCTGGCAAAAAATTATCATTAGAATTAGGGGGAAAATCTCCATTTGTAGTTTTTGAAGATGCAGATTTAGACAGTGTAGTGGAAGGAATTGTGAATGCTATTTGGTTCAATCAAGGACAAGTTTGTTGTGCCGGCTCCAGATTGTTGGTCCAAGAAAGTGTAGCAGAAAAATTATACAAAAAGATTCGCAATCGAATGGAGAAATTGCGTGTAGGAGATTCATTGGATAAAGGCATCGATATCGGTGCTATTGTCGACAAATCTCAATTAGAAACAATTACCCGATTGGTATCGAAAGGAGTTAAAGATGGTGCAAAATTATGGCAACCATCTTGGTCTTGCCCGACAGGTGGCTATTTTTATCCGCCAACTATGTTTACAGAAGTAGCACCATCTTCTTACATTTCTCAAGAAGAAATATTTGGACCTGTTTTGGTTTCTACAACATTCCGTACACATAAAGAAGCAATTAAATTAGCAAACAATACACGTTATGGTTTAGCAGCAAGTATTTGGACCGAAAATATCAACTTAGCCTTGGATGTGGCTCCTCAAATCAAAGCGGGTGTTTGTTGGATTAACTGTACCAATGTTTTTGATGCAGCTGCAGGCTTTGGTGGCTATCGGGAGTCTGGTTATGGTCGTGAAGGGGGTCGCGAAGGATTGCATGAATACATCAAGCTGAAATCAGAAGATAAATTATCCAACAAACCATTTACAAGAAAGCGTGTCACTGCAAAATCTAATGGCAAACATGATATAGCAGCACCAGATATTGATCGTACTTTGAAGATGTATATTGGTGGCAAACAAGCAAGACCAGATGGTGGTTATAGTATGGAAGTGACCAATCCGAGTGGTGATTATTTAGGTGAAGTTTCGTTAGGAAATAGAAAAGACATTCGTAATGCAGTCGAAGCGGCCAGAAAGAACAATAAGTGGGCAGGAATGGTTGGGCACAAAAAAGCGCAAGTCCTTTATTATTTAGCAGAAAATCTGATTTTAAGAAAAGAAGAGTTTGCAAAAAGAATTGCACAAATGACAGAATGTTCGATGACGGATGCATTGAAAGAGGTAGAATTGTCAATCGATCGCATCTATACCTATGCGGCATGGGCAGACAAGTACGACGGACATGTTCACCACACCGCACACAGAAACGTGACGATTGCAATGCCAGAAAATATTGGTGTCATGGCAATTATTTGTCCAAATGAATTTCCATTGTTAGGATTTGTGTCCACAGTAATTCCTGCAATCACAATGGGTAATAATGTGGTCGTAGTCCCTTCTGAAAAATCGCCATTATCTGCTACCGATTTCTATCAATTATTGGAAACCTCAGATATGCCAGCGGGTGCAGTAAATATCGTCACCGGTCACCAGGAAGAATTAGCAGATACGCTTGCAAAACATTATGATGTTGATGGCATGTGGTATTTCGGAACCAAAGAAGGAAGTAAGCAAGTCGAATTATTGGCTGCAGAAAACATGAAACGCACGTGGGTGAATTTCGGCAAACATAGAAATTGGCAAGACAGAAAAATGGGAGAAGGCGAATTGTTTTTGAGAAAAGCATCACAAATTAAAAACATCTGGATCCCATACGGTGCCTAAATAAAAAGTCCTGAAAGCCTGTCTGGCTGATCGCCAGAACAGACAGGGACGAAATATATTATTAACTAGGGGGTGCAACCCCTAAGAAAAAACAGAACAATGAGTTTTCATATAGGAGCAAAAAAAGGACAAATCGCCAAAACAGTATTACTCCCAGGCGATCCATTAAGAGCAAAACACGTTGCTGAAACCATGATGAAAAACGTGAAGCAGTACAACAACGTACGTGGAATGTTAGGTTATACAGGTACCTATAAAGGTAAAAAAGTATCCATCCAAGGATCAGGAATGGGAATGGGTTCTTTAAGTATTTATGTAAATGAATTAATCAGTGGATTTGGTGTAAAGAATGTCATTAGGGTTGGAACTTGTGGCGCAATCCAAAAGAGTTTGAAAATTGGTCAAGTGATTTTAGCAACCAGTGCATCCGGAGATTCTGGAGCGAACAGACATTATTTTGAAGGATTGGATTATGCAGCGACTGCAGATTTTGATTTGTTATTAGAAGCACATAAAATCGCTAAGAGAAAAAAAATAAAAACCTTACAAGGACGTATTTTCAGTACCAATACTTTTTATGATGAAAACCCAAATCGTTGGGACAAATGGATCAAACATAAAATCTTAGCAGTAGAGATGGAGTCACAAATGTTGTACACATTAGCGGCAAGATTAAATGCAAGAGGGTTGTCAATCTTGACCGTAAGTGACAACATCATCACTGGAAAAGCATCCTCTGCCGAAGCTCGTGAAAAGTCATACACAGACATGATGAAAATTGCTTTAGAATTAGCAGAATAAAGAATGAATACCGACCGCTCCCTTTTTAAATCGATTGAAAATTCTGAACTTCATTATGAAGCATTAGAAGCATTTACTGAAAAATCAAAATTGGTAAATGAATATCTAAATCAAGCGTTGGATTTGGAAAATCCCGTTTCTCCAATGGACTTATTGGATGAATATGAAGTACTCCTAAATCATATTGAGCAACTAGCATATTCATCCGACAAAGTCGTTTCCCATCTCATTAATCTGACGCAGAAAAAAGTCGATGAGTTCGACAATATCCGTTATCAAATCGGTCCTTCATTTGTGGAATTGCACAACCGATTATTCCCTATGCCTGACCTGAAAGCAAGACACCATGTTTTGAAAACAGCTTGTTATCTCACAAAGTATGATTCTTTAGAAAATCGTGATTTTATCATCGAGATCAAGCAAATTCATGATAGGCATTTTAAGAAAACGATCAAGCGGGAGTGATGTGGAGCACCTCTTAGAGAGCTTTCTCTAATAAATATTAAAAAAGTAAAGCTTTAACTTTCTAAAATTTTTATAATTCAGATAGCTCTCGGAGAGGTCTGCAGAGCTTCGAGTTCCAAAGCACCAAAGGTGCACAAGCAAATAACCTAGTGCAACGCACTAGATTATTTAGATTCCACACACTCTAAAGCACCAAAGGTGCACAAGCAAATAACCTAGTGCAACGCACTAGATTATTTAGATTCCACACCCCCCAAAGCACCAAAGGTGCACGAGCAAATAGCCTAGTGCAACGCACTAGGTATTGTTATATATTTACGGATCTAAAACTTAACGCAGGATTTTGTAGAGGGATGGCCTAGGCCTTAAAGATTTATCGTTAAGAAATTTAGAAGTGCGGATGGAGGAAAAAAGATCGTTGTTTGAGCCACTGAAAGTGTTGCGAGTTTCGAGATTTTGCGTGGGGCAATTTAAATTTTAGATAAATATTTAAAGTCGTGATTTTTTGCATCGTTTTTCATCTAGGAAAAATGATGATCAAGAAATATTAATGCTGTATTTATTATTTCTTTTGCAGGATAAGTTGATGAAAGTCTCAAATTCATAATGCAACATATATCTTCCCATTTTCACAATTTCCCTCCTAAATTAATCCAAAATAACTATCTTAGACAGACTCTGAAAAACAGAACTGCATATTATGAAAATTAAATATTTATTACTCCTTGGATTATGGTGCTTTTGCATTAATTCCTACGCACAACTAACCATACCAAAGAAAAAATGCACGAGAGGAAAATGCTATTTCGTTGATCAAACCAATAAAAGAATTTCAGATTACTACGATAACGTAAAAGTATTTAAAGAAGAATTAGCACCAGTCAAACTTAATGGAAAATGGGGATTTATCAACCAAGACATGGAAATAGTAATACCCATTTCATTAGAGAGAGTCGGACAATTCAAAGATGGATTGACTTATATAAAAGAAAACGGACAATTTCATTTAATAGATTTAAAAGGAGAAAGTAAAAGTGAAAAATATGATTCCATCGGTGTTCGTAAAGATTTTTATGTAGTCAAAAAAGGAGATAAATTGGGCTTATTGGATACCAACGGAATGATAGTAGAACCACTTCGATTCGATGAGATAAGTATCTTTTACAAAGGAGATTTTGGTGTCAAGTTAGATGGAAAATGGGCGAATTATAACAACGGAAATTTAGATTTCAACAATCCTATTATCTACTATAGCCAACCAGAAGTACAGCCGGTTTTTTCTAAAAGTTGCGTCAACACTGAAAACGCAGAAATGAGAAATGCTTGTTCACAAAAAAAACTACTGGAAGCAATTTTTCAAAATATCCGCTACCCTAAAGAAGCAAGAACAAAAGGAATAGAAGGAACAGTCGTCATCCGTTTCAATATAAAAAAAGATGGGAACATTGAAGATCCAGAAATCGTAAAAAATGTTGGAGGAGGTTGCGGGGATGAAGCATTGAACGTCGTAAAAACCTATGTTAGAAAATGGGCTAAACCAGGAATGGAAAATGGCGAACCTGTCAACACCGTGTATAATTTACCTGTTAAATTTAGATTGGAGTAATATTAAATAATTTGTATTAGTACATAATTTAACTAGGAAGGAAATCATAATCATTACAACAATCATAATCCGTACTGTCCTAATTTTCGTTTAGATGGAGCCGATTTAAATTTCAGGGTTTGGCATTATACAGTTTAGAGGAAAAAGATTTAAAATCCGTTAAAAAATGAAAATTGTAAGAGCTAAAACGGAGTCAAATTCAAAAATTGCCTGTCCACATAGCAAAGAAAATAAAAGTGAAAAACAATGTTAAGCGAGTTTTTTCATTTTAGGATTTTAAAACTTTTGGAGCGTTAAAAACTGAATAAAGCCAGGATTTTTTGAATACTTTTTCATCCGGGAAAAAGTATTGCCGTCCGGCGAGGACAAAGCCAAATTAATGATCCTAAAACACATCATTCTAAGAAATCAGACAAATCTCATCATTTAATAATTACTATATCCTAAAGAAGCGATGGAAGGTGATGATCTTGCCAGGCATTTAGTTGAAGATTAAAAATTAAATTTTATTAAAAAAATAAAGCCTGTCTGATAATATTCAGATGGGCTTTTTCTTTGGTTATAAACTTTCAAGAATCTCTTGATAATCATATTGCAAATCCTCATGCAACCCTGCAACTTTCTTTTTTATCATCATTACTTGCCTCCGATATAAATTTGTCAACATAATGTTAAGTCTAAACGAAGGAGAAAAATTTTGTAAGCTGATACAAAAGTAGATTAACATTTCCACTTCCGTCTCTCTATTTTTCGAATAACGAATATGCTTTTTAATATTGGCTAATATTTTTCGAACTCCTTTTTTGATGAAATAATAATTCTTGCGATTTACATGTTCAAATTGCTCATCAATTTCAATCTTCAATTCTTTAATAAAATTAGCCTCATCAATTGATTCATAGAGCAGGTAAGTCAACAACTCCTTATTCTCTTTTTTAAACTTCGCCAACTTTAGACATAATTCAACCAACTCTTTGGGAGGTCGTTCTACTAGTTCTTCTTTAATTTGTTTGACAGTTGCAGCTTTCATATTTCTAATTTCTTCTAATTAATGTTGGTGAATTGTCACTTCAACACAGAATAATTGGCTCTATTTAGAGTTTGGTGGATAGTCTAATAAATGATGAATCAGTCGCCAAACTCAAAACTAAAAAACATTGCTAAATTATTAACCAATAAAAAAACTATTTGCAGGATTTTGAAGCGGGTGGCATCGGCCTTAAAGATTTATCGTTAAGAAATTTAGAAGTGCGGAGGGAGGAAAAAAGATCGCTGTTTGAGCTACTGAAAGTGTTAGCGAGTTTCGATAGTTTGCGTGGAGCAATTTAAATTTTAGATAAATATTCATACAAATTGTATTCTAAAAACGTGATTATTATATGGATGAAAAATTTATTGAGATCAAGACAGAAAACGCAGACATAACCTTAGTTACGGTGAGGCTTTCTAACGAAGATATCGATAAATTTTTTTCATAGAATATTGCGATTTTAGATTTCAATTTGTATTGAGCCTTGATTTTTTGCTTCCTTTCGACAAGCTCAAGGCAAGCTCTTTTTTATCAAGAAAAAATGAAGACCAAGAAAAATTAATGCTGCAAATCCTAATTCTTTTGTAGGATAATAAGTTATCTTAGGTAAAGATAGAAAACAAGCAAAAAAATTGTAGGGAACAGATGTAACCTTTCTCAAACTCACACGACTATCCCCATGAAACAATTATTTAGGCATGGCTGATTCAAAACAACTGGCTTTTTTAGAGGCATACGAAAGTTGTCATGAACCATTTCTTCGATACTGCTCCGCGTTGGTTTATGGGAAGATGGATGTCTAGGATCTCGTACAAGATGTCTTACTTTCTGCGTATCAGCATTTTGATAAAATTGAGAAAAAACATCAATTATTACATTATCTGATTCGAGCTGCCCGGAATAAAATTTATTTTCAAAATATGCTGATTTAACCATGATCGCAGGAGTAGGGTTGGAAAGAGCGATTGAGATGAATGACAAATATATAAAGGTAGGTGACTTTACAAAAGACGGTTTTAAAGGAAACGGACATGGTACTTTTGAAGAGAAATACGAAGATGCTCCATTCGTTGAAGAAGAAAATGAGCTAGTAGATCAAATGGTAGATTTTAAAAATGACAGAAAGGAGTTGTTCAATTTCGCCACAAAAATCATGAGTAAATCACAAATAAAAAGTAAAGGAAAATCTTTATTTCCAATCCGTATAAAAAGCGAAAAATTAATTTTGTTACATGAGGAATTGTACACGCAATTGTTATTGGATAATTTAATTGATTCAAAAAATGATTTTGTATTCATTCAACTTCCTAAATACGACATTGCAATAAATGGGAAGAAACTACAAGTGCCATTACCAACAAAATATCTCAATATTGTAGAAGCTTATAAAATAAAACAAAGCGGTAGTCGTGCCATTCTTTTAAGCAAAAACACATTCAGTATTGGAGATTTTATCAATGGAGAATTGATAGGAACAAGTGTTGATATTTCAAATTAATTAAATTTTATAGATCTACTCATAAGCCATTCTTAGTTTTTAAGAGTGGCTTTTTCAATTTGTATAAATGAATATGGAATCAAATTTGAACTACCATATAGTTATTCACTAGCACATTTTTCTCCTCCAAAAATTCATCATATTTAAATGGCTAACAAGCTGTTTGTAAATTATATGAAAAATATTCTATCTCTTCTGGTTTTATTGCAGTTTTCGACTGTTCTATCTGCTCAAATCGTTCAAACATTTGCGGGCATCGTGGATTCTATAGGGTCAAGTGATGGAATCGAAACTGCTACTTTCAACAATCCACACGGAATTGCAGTAGGACCAAGTGGAGCAGTTTATATTTGTGATCGATTTAATCATACCATTCGAAAAATATCGCTAAATGGACAGGTCTTAACTCTAGCTGGACAAGTCGGTATATCTGGAGATGTGGATGGACAAGGTGCTTCAGCCCGATTCCATGAGCCCTGGAGTATTTGTGTCGATCCAAACGAAAATGTTTTTGTAACAGACACCAGAAATAATAAAATCAGAAAGATCACACCAGATGGCATGGTCAGCACTTTTGCAGGAACGGGTAATTTTGGTACTTCTGATGGACCCACAGATAATTCCACTTTTGGTCAGCCCGTTGGTATCGAAACAGATGGAAATGGCAATTTTTATATTGCCGATCATGGCACACATATTATTAGAAAAATTGGAAATGATGGTCAAGTATCGACACTAGCAGGTGCTGCCTACGAGACAGGAGATTTGGATGGACCAGGTCCTGAAGCTCGATTCAATAAACCATATGGTTTGACAATCGATTTAGATGGTAACATAATACTTGCAGATGAATGGAATCACAAAATTCGTAAAATAACACCAGATGGAATGGTGAGTACAATTGCTGGTATTGGGACACCAGGAGGAGACAATGGAGCAAACACAACAGCTTCATTTAATTTCCCATGGGATGTAGCCGTTGATGCCAATGGAGCTATATTTGTAGCCGATGGAATCAATTTTGCTATCCGAAAGATCGACAATAATGGGAATGAAGGAACGACAACCTATGCGGGCAAAATTGGAATTTCTGGTCATCAAGATGGAATAGGTGAGGAGGCAAGGTTTAGTGGTGCGACAGGAGTTGCTTTCTCTAATCTAACAAAAGAATTGTATGTTGCTGATGCTTTCAATCAAACAATAAGAAAAATAACCGATCCCCAACAAGGAATAATTTTAACCACTTTTGAGAATACAACATCGTATTGCCCAGCTGAATCCATTCAGTTAAATGCTTTTCCCAATGCATTTGACCAATATCAATTCATTGTAGATGAGGAAGTATTAGCTATTTCAGAAAATTCAAATTACACTTTCACCGGATTAACACCTGGAAATCACACCATAAAAGTGATTGGAGAATTAAACGGCATGGAAATAACTTCTGATGCTTTTCAAATTGAAGTTTTTGAAGTAGTCCCACCCACTATTGAAACGATCGGAAGCACTACTTTTTTTGAAGGCGACTCGGTCATTCTCATCTCAAGTTTTGGTGCGGAATATTTCTGGTCAAGCGGAGAGGATACTCCTACATTGACCGTAATGGAAGCAGGAAGTTATACGGTGGAAGTCACGGATCTTAATAATTGTTCGAGTACTTCGACCCCAGTTGAGGTGACAGTCCAATTTGATCCTGAAGCAATTTTCATAGCGGCTGAAAGTACAACTGATGTTTGTGAAGGTGAAATACTGTTAATTACGGCTAATCAAACAAACAACTTACAATGGCTAAAGGATGGCTGGCCAATAAGTGGAGCAACTGAGATTTCATTATCGGTTGTTGAGCCTGGAAATTATCAAGCCCAATATGAAGACATCAATGGGATCGTTGTAATGTCAAACTCGCTAGAAGTAAATTTCTTACCAGCATTAGAACTCGATTTTGGGGTAAATAAAAATACAGTGAGACAAAATGAAGAGGTGGAATTTTCTATCCTAAGTCCTGACTTGATAAATGTAGAATGGGATTTTGGAGATGGCAATAAAATGAGCTCAACCGCTTCTTCATTGACTTATCAATATGCTGATATCGGATACTATGATGTACAGTTAATTGGAGTAGATAACAGCGGTTGCACGGATACTTTGATTAAGTCAAATCTAGTCCGTGTTTTTTCAGAATCTTTGTCCAAACCAAAAGATGATGTTTTTATTGCGACTGCTTTCACACCCAATGGAGATGGAAATAATGATCGCCTAATGATCCGAGGGACAGATATGCAAAGTATCCATTTCAAAGTATTTACCGATTGTGGCAATTTGGTGTTTGAATCAAATTCTCAGAATCAAGGATGGGATGGGACTATTGACAATAGAAAAGCACCTTCTGGAAATTATTTGTATCAGCTCAATTACAAAGATCTTCAAGGAGTTGAGAAGGTGGTGGTGGGGAAAACTGCTCTTTTAAAATAATACTTCATGCATCAGAAGTAGGTGTCCCATAAAAGTGTAAGTCGAAAATAGACATTTTATTACACAATAAGGACTACTAAACACAAGCTAGGGAGGCAATTAAATCACAAATTTGAACTCTAATTTTTCGTTCAAAATATATTCTTTCCTTTAAATAAACAGATTACGCCTTCAATATTTTAGTCAAGTCAATTTCAACCGCCTCACGTTCTACTTTTTCCAGTATTCCTTCCAAGATGAATCCTTCCGTTATTGAGAGAGTAAATCGGTCATACATTTATTAATTACAAATTACCATTATCAAATGATACTAATTTTTACCTCAAAATTTCCTAAATATTTATTTAGTATCCTCCTGTTATTTATTTTTTCAACCTTTCATTTAGCTGCTCAGAACATTACTTTCAATACTTCTGAACCAGATGGCGTTACAGTATGTGGAGAGTCGGCTGTTTTTTCAGTAGAATTTACCAATAACACAACAACAACATTACAAAATGTAAGTATTACTCTAGTTCTTCCAACTGGAATAGTTTATGAGCCAGGGAGCATTGTAGAAGGTGCAACTTCCACGATACAAGAATCAAATGTCTCCAACCTTTCTAGTATTGGCTTGTCCTCCAATGATATCGCGGCAAATGAAACAGTCGCTTTTACTTTTGAAGCCTCAGCCAATTTTGAAGCCTATAATTCACAAATCGCAGGCAACACATTTTCCAACAATATAGTTGTAAATTATGATGGAGGTTCAGAAAGTGAAACGACTTCTACTTTTAATGTCCTATATGCAGCACTTTCAATTACGAATGTTAGTCCAATGGCAACCTCTGTTTTTGTAGGAGGAACTTTTCAACGAACAGTCACAATCGTTAATGGAGGATATGGTTCACTTTCCAATTTTACCCTAAACGATATCCATGATGCGAACTCAACTTTGGAATCAGTAGATGTAGGATTGCTAAATGCTGAAGGAAATCAGATAACATTCACTTCTTCGGATTTTACAGGATTCGGAAATGGAGATGATAAATTTGATCAGAATGAAGCGATAACAGTTACCCAAACAATCAATGTGTCAGGATGTAACAGTTTTCAATCACAACTATTTGCTGAATGGGGATGTGGCGGAGAAATTGTTGCAAGTAATGATAAATTTCCTTTTACAACTGTAGTGTTATATCCACCAGATTTATCTTTTACCCCGATTCCATCTTTCAGTACCTGCATGACAGGGGGAGCGGACAATCAACAAATTAGTATCACGAATAATGGAAGTGGACCAGCCAATAATACAGAAATTGTAATAACACCAATCTATGATCAACAATATACACGCTCTGATATTTCTAGTATAAAATTGACAACAGCTTCTGGTGTAATCCCCTTGACACCAACAGCTACTAAAGAGGCCATCAACTACGATTGTCTAGGAACTGATCCAAAAGACGGATTTACGGTGTTATTGCCGACAATCGGTCCTGGAGAGACGGTTGTATTGGATTGGGACAACTACACTTGTCCGACTACTTACTGTGGCATTGTCCGCCTTCTTGGATGGGAATTCGAATCGACTTATACAGATATGTGTTTTAGTGAAAATTATGAAACTACAAATATTGGACAAGAGCACACAAGAAAAAATATGAGTACTTTTTTTGAATCACCTGCTGATTTGGTAGATCAACAAGAAGGAAATTATAGCTTGATATTGACAGGCGCTACTTTCAGTCTACATGAAACAGCAAGCGCTTATTTTGAGGTAGCGTTTGATATTCCAGTAGGACTCAATTGGAATGGTACACCACAAGATGCCGATCTAACTTACAGCTCCGGCACAAATACTTGGAATCCAAGTGATGTCCAATATGATAATGCAACAAGAAAATTAACTGCCAAATATCCGATGCCGATTCCAAATGGTTTTACAATGGTAAATTCAACTTTTGATTTGGATTTAACAGCTGATTGTTCTGCAGGTGTTGGAACCGTAACAGTCGGAATGCAATTGTTCTATATTATGGACACTGATTGTAATTCGATTTTCAGAATGCCAATGACTTGTTATGAAACAGCCATTACACAACTCCATTGTCCTGGTCCGTGTCCGCATGGAATGGCTTTTCAAAGTTTTGATGTGGAAAGGACTAGTTTGGGACAATCGGATAATGACCGAGACGGACTTCCTGATGCAAGCAATAATTTGGATTATACCAAAGTAAAAACAAATCGAGTAATGGTGAGTGATACTTTCAATACTACTTTTAATGGAAAAGTATTGACTTCTGCTACTTATCCTTCATGGCAATATGGTTATGCCAAATCAACAGTTCCTCATGGTCAGTATTTAGAGATCATTGGAGCTCAAATTACAATCCTTGATGCTTCTTCGGGCCAGACACTTACTTGTGATAATGTATCGTTTGTAGATGCCTTGTTAGGAGATAATAGAGTAGTAGACTTCGATTTTAGTCCTGTGACACTACTAGCAAATGGATGCACGGATTTCTCAGGATACGTCATGGATCAAGATGATGAAGTGCATTTAACGGCAACCTATCGAGTTAAAGAAAATCCGGGTGGAATGGTAGAGCAAGTTACTATCCAAAATGAGTTTTATCTTAGTGATACTGCCAACGGTTCAAAATTCCAGTGTAACGATTGGAATGGAAATTTCACTTTAATTGGTTACTACTTTTTTCAATACAATTCAGAACAATACGATGTAAAGACTTGTACCAAAACCATCACTCAAAATTATTATATGAGCATCGGTGTTTGTTGTTCAAGTTACAATGGAGGAAATATTTTCCCTTATGAATATCGTAATTGGGGGAACGTGAAAAATCTTCGAGTTGAAATCCCTGATGGATACAATTTTGTAAGTGGACAGGTAAAACAATGGAGAACTAAACATACCAATGGCTCCGTTTTAGAAACCGCTCAAATAACCCCAAGCAGTACGAATGGCACACAACATTATTTTAGTCTTGAAGATTATCATGTTCAAAATGGGGGTACTTTAAATTTATCCGATGATGGATTTAGAGGAACGGTATCCATAGAAGTTGAACCTAATTGCAATGTAAATGAGGCAGCTAATCTTCCGGTCAACTGGTATTTTACTTTTCAAGAAAACACGGTGTTAGGAGGTATTGAAACGAATGAATATGCTTTTACGCCTGATTATATCCAGTACTATCGAGGTGATATCGTGGTGACAACCCCACTGCCTACACAAGAGGCGACAAGTTCGACAGTAAGTTGGGATCTGAAGATAAAAAGTAGCAACTCTAATACAAATAATAGTTGGGTACATCTGGATTATATCGGTACTCATATCAATATTTTGGAGGTAAAAGATTTAAGTGATAACACGGTATTAACACCCGTAAACGGTTTTTATCAACTTGGAGATATGACTATAAATGAATTAAAAAATATTCAAATCACAGCGGATTATAATGCTTGCACAACCACAGAAATCAAAGTGACATCCGGTTATGATTGCGATGGTTATCCAACTAGTTTGACAAATTATACATGTCCTTCTGAAGAGTTAATGCTGTACATTATTCCCGAACCTTCCGAACTACAAGTGAAGTTTAATAGCGAAACACTTTCTGCAGATGAATGTGGTAATGAAGTGTCCGTCGAACTAGAAATGTTGAGTTCTAAACTAGCTACCGTAGAAAATCTTTTTGTAAATATTACACAACCTGGTAGTGGAAACATAGACATTATACCAAGTACTATGCAAGTTTTATATCCAAATAATGGAACGTATTCTTTCATCACAGATCCAGTAGTAAGCGGTGGTGTATACACTATATCAGGTGCTGATATGGACGCCATTATTGGTCAAGACGGTTTGGTGGGAATTACAGATATTAGTGCAAATATTGTTAAATTAAAATTCAATATTCAATTGGAAAGTGGCTTTAAGCCGGGTGATTTTTTGACGATAGATATAGGAGGTGATCGACCTTGTGGTACTGCATTACCAACTTTATCGCTTGTAGTTGATCCTAGTGCTAAATTTGAGGCAAATGGTGCATCAGGTTTAGAGGAAGAAGGTGATGATTGGGCAGTTGCTTGGGGTGATTATGATAATGATGGATTTGTAGATGTTTTCATTACTGATTATAGACTCGATGCACCGAACAGATTGTATCAGAACAATGGAGATGGAACCTTTACAAAAGTGACTACGGGTGTGATTGTTACGGATATGGCGGCCTCATTAGGCGCTAGTTGGGGAGATTATGATAATGATGGCGACCTCGATATTTTCGTGGCTAATAACATTGGTACTACAAATTGGTTGTACAGAAATGACGGGGCTGGTAATTTTACAAAAATCATAAATGACCCAATCGTAAACTACAATGGATATTCACACGGAGTGGCATGGGCGGATTATGACAACGATGGTTATTTAGATATGTTCGTTGCAGATTATTTCTCTACCCGTTTCAATCATTTATATCGAAATAATGGAGATGGAACCTTTACAGATGAAAGTACAGCAACACCATCTTTAGAGGCTGGCTCTTCAATTATTGGACTCTGGGGAGATTACAATAATGATGGAATGATTGACTTGTTTGTCGCAAATATTGAGAATGAAAATAATAGCCTTTATAAAAATATTGGTAACGGAAATTTTGAAAAAATAACTTCTGGTGCAATTGTGAACGATGGTGGAAATTCAGTAGGTGCAAGTTGGGGAGATTATAATAATGATGGTTATTTGGATTTATTTGTTTCAAATGCTGGAGAACAAGACAACTTTTTATACCGAAATAATGGCGATGAAACATTCACAAAAATCACGACAGGTTCAATAGTGAATGACGGTGGTCACTCACACGGATCTGCTTGGGGAGATTATGATAATGATGGGGACATTGATTTATTTGTGAGCAATGATAGCGACACCCCTAATTTCCTTTACTCCAATAATGGAGATGGTACTTTTACCAAATTGACTAATAGTATTACTGAAGTGGAAGAATGTTCTTTCGGTGCTGCATGGGCGGATATCGACAATGATTTAGATCTTGATCTTTTTGTCGCCAATCGGAACATGGACGGTAGTCACTTGTATGAAAACAGCAGAGGTAGATGTCAGAATAAAGCTTGTTTGGTGTTAGTTGGTTCCAATTCAAATAAATCAGCGATAGGCGCTAAGATACATCTCAAAGCAAATATCTACGGAGAATCAATTTGGCAAATGCGGGAAGTGTCCAGTCAAACAGGTGGTGGAATCGGAGGTCAAAATGATCTCAAAAATTTAATTGGATTAGGAGATGCCACAACAATAGACTCCCTGATTATTGAATGGCCTTCTGGCTATCGACAAGTAGTGACTGGCGCAGCGATTAACGATTGCACAACAATTGTAGAAGATCAGGGAGGAGAAATTTGTGGAGTCGCATATAATGATGAGAATGGTAATTGTGTGCAAGATGGAAATGAGTCCGTTCTCGCAAATATCGACATTTTAATTCAACCTGGTAATCGTATTGTTACAACAGATGATAATGGGGCGTATAGTGTTTTTGTTTCGCCTGATGTTTATCAATTAGAGCAAGTTGCTAATGACTTGTGGACACCAACTTGTCAAATTAGCTTGTCGGTAAATGTTGACCAAATGGGGCAAACGTATTGTGGAAATAATTTCGCCAATACCGCAGTAAATCCTGAAGCAGATGTCTCAATTGAAATTTCAAGTACGCCACATAGAATTGGTGAAGAAAATTTAATCGCGCTAACTTATTGCAATAATGGCACGATGACTGCAACTGATGTTGTCGTTCAACTTACCATTGACGAACGTCTGACTTTACTCGAAAGCTCGATTCCTTGGAATGATTATACTGGTCAAACTGCAACTTGGAATCTTGGTGATTTAGAAATTGGTGCTTGTCAAACTATATTCGTAAAAGAAGAAGTCTCCACTGAAACTGAAGTCGGTGAAATCATCGACATCACAGCAGTCATTTCAACAACAGAAACAGAAACGATTTATACCAACAATACAGATACAAATTCAGAAGAGGCGGTTGGTTCCTTTGATCCAAATGATATTTTAGTAAGTCCAGAAGGATATATTGACAATGATCAGGATTTATTTTATACCATACGCTTTCAAAATGTTGGAAATGCATCGGCTTCAACAGTAAGAGTAGAAGATGTTTTGCCAGAGGATTTGAATATGGAAACTTTAGTAATGGGGTCTACTTCTCATGCTTACCGATTAGATATTGAAGATGGAAATGTATTAATTTGGACTTTCGATAACATCAATCTGGTTGACAGTACGACCAATGAAGTAGAAAGTAATGGTTTTATTAATTTTAAAATCAAACCCATTCAAAATTTAGAAGAAGGTACGAGAATAGAAAATAATGCAGCTATTTATTTTGACAATAATAATCCAATTCTTACAAATACAGTCATCAATATTATTGGAGAAGAACCTAGACCTGATTTGGCAGATGGAAATGAAGCGGCAATGGATATTTTCCCGAATCCAATGACGGAATCATCCGTGATACAGATCTTAGATAACAAAGATATACCAATCAAAATAAACTCCATTTTGATAAACGATGTATCAGGAAAAAGTGTGTACGCAAAAAAAGGAATCAACGTAGATGAATTCAAAATAGAAAAAGGGAATTACACACCAGGTTATTATTTTGTAAGAGCAGTTGCTGAAAATGGAAAGGAATACGTTTCCAAACTAATTATTCATTAAATAGAATCATTTATTTTTTTTAATCTAAAAGCCATTCTGAATTATCAGAGTGGCTTTTTTTATTATCCAATTCGAAACTTTTTCAAAATAAAAGATGAATCCATGTATTTCTATTTACCTTCGCACAACATGAGAAAACAAACACGAACTAAAGTAAAATCCAAACTTCACAAGCGAAATAAGCATCGAGAACGCTACAATTTTCCCAAATTAATAGAAGCTGCTCCAGATCTAAAACCATTTGTAATTGTCAATGACTACAAAGACCAATCGATTAGTTTTTTTGATCCAGAGGCAGTGAAAATGCTCAATAAGGCTTTACTTAAATTGCATTATAATATTGATTATTGGGAAATTCCAGACAATTATTTATGCCCACCCATTCCTGGTCGAGCGGATTATTTGCATTATGTAGCTGATTTGTTAGAAAAGGTTGAAAAGAATGGGGCGGTAAAGTGTTTAGATATTGGAGTTGGCGCTAATTGTATTTATCCACTTTTAGGAGCACAAGAATATGACTGGAGTTTTGTAGGGTCAGATATCGACGAAACTGCAATTGAATATGCCAACAACAATGTCAACAACAATCCATCCTTAAAAGACAAAGTTGAAATAAGACATCAAAAAAACCGATTGTTATTCTTTAATGGAATTGTCAAAAGAGAAGAGCAATTTGACGTGACCATTTGTAATCCACCATTTCATACGACAGCTGATGCAGCACAAAAAGCCAATCTCAGAAAGCTTAAAAATTTGAAAAACAATAGAGTTACAAAATCCGTCAAGAATTTCGGTGGACAACACAACGAACTCTGGTACGAAGGAGGGGAAAAAAACTTCGCTACCAAATTAATCCGGGAAAGTGTCGCCTTCAAACACAACTGTAAATGGTTCACGACTTTAATCTCTAAAAAAATAAATCTAGGAAAAATTTACAAAGAACTGGAAATCGCAAATGCCAAAACGGTAGAGACTATTCCAATGGGAACGGGTAATAAAATCTCCAGAATTGTTGCATGGACTTGGAGTTAAAAGTTTAATGTTAGCGAATTTCGGTCATATGCAATTGAATATGCATAAAATGTGAATGTTAGGTGCATATCTGAGGACTGTTGGCTCACAGCCAAAGTTGTGACTAGCGTTCCGCTTATGTTCATAATGCTCCAAAGGAGCTCAAGCAAAACCCTAGTGCATCGCGCAAGGGTAGCAATTAAAATCCACCTAGGGTCGTCCAGCTCCAAAGGAGCGATGGCAACAACCTAGTGCAACGCACTAAATTGTTGCCATCGCCCCGAGTGTTTTGGCGCGTGTTTTTGTGTAAAAAACCGTGACAAAACACAACTCCAAATTTCACCAAAACTCCCACATAAATAAATTCTACTCCAACAACAATCTCTTCTTACAACATTTGGCAACCACCATATTGTTTTTTATATTTAATCTTTCAGTAATATAGCGGATAGAAGGGCACTTTTCTCAAAAGGAAAATAAGTACCGCTTTGTCATCTTAACATTAAACATACATATCCTCGAAATTGGGAGACACCATATACACAGAAGAAAATATCCAAAAACTCGCACCAAAACCAAATGCATTTATAGCGGGTAAAAAATTAGCGAATTCAGCAAAATGGGAACTATTCGCAAAATCAGAAAGAAGCATCTGGGGCAACGTAAAAGGTTCAGGTAAAAAGCCGTATAAAGTACAAATCGATCTTCAAGAATTAGCCTACAAATGTAGTTGCCCATCCCGTCAATTTCCTTGTAAACATAGTCTTGCCTTACTGCTCCTTCACGCAAAAGAAAACGATAAATTCAAGCAGAAAGAAGAACCTGATTATGTTTCCGAATGGCTCGATAAAAGAAAGTCAAGAGCAGAAAAAATAGACCAAGAAGAAAAGGAGTTAACCGCCAATGATAAAAAGAAAAGAGCTAGTGCAAAAGCTAAAAGAGATGGCGAACGTGCAGAATTTGTTGCAAGTGGAGTGAAAGAGTTGAATCTCTGGCTGAAAGATTTAATCCGATTGGGATTATTGACATTGCCAACAAAAGATTCCGCCTATTTTGAAAATATGGCCAAAAAAATGGTGGATGCCAAAGCACCTGGATTGGCAGCCTGGGTTCGTGCTTTCAATAATCTAAACTACAAAGATAAATCTGCATGGCAAGAGGATGCGATTTCGATTATTAGTAAACTGCATTTGTTGTTGCAATCCTTCCATCATATGGATCCCGAAAATAAAGTGATGGTCAATACGATCAAAAGTCATTTAGGATATACCTTTAAAACCAAAGAGCTAACGTCTAATCCAACAACAAAAATACAAAAAGATCACTGGCTGGTTTTAGGGTCAACGGCCGAAGTAGGAGATGATTTGACCATAAATCGAACTTGGCTCCACGGTCTTGAATCCGAT
Source organism: uncultured Saprospiraceae bacterium (assembly GCA_937928575.1). Lineage (GTDB taxonomy): Bacteria > Bacteroidota > Bacteroidia > Chitinophagales > Saprospiraceae > CALDGQ01. The sequence goes on from CALFWW010000046.1 coordinate 55,554, forward strand.
CAAAGTGCCATCATCATTGTTTTCGAATCCAGATTTTCCAATATTGCCGCAGTCCCATTAATGGATGGTTCTGTTATCGAAGCGGCACTGGCGTTTTATCCGGATAGTGCACCGCATCGCGCAATCATTCAAAAACAAAATGGCGTATCCAATACTTATTCCATCCCTCCAAAATTCAATAAAGATTGGATAATGCAGCATACTCAAAAAGTCGGTTTTATAAAAGCAAATCCATGGACGAGTAACCGATCTTATATCATCGAAAATGTGCAGCTGATTAACGATGGGAAATATTGGCTATTGGTCGATGAAGATAAAAACTACAAAATTATTGAGCATACATATGATGAAGAAAAATTGATGTCCTTATTGCTGATGTCCAATAATGCACCATTTAACGTAGCTTTTCTTGAGCGAACAACTGGCATTTACCCGCTAGGTGTATTTGAAGCCAATAAATATATTTGCCTGTGAAATCAAATCAACACTTAAAAGAAATTGCATTGTTAGGAAGTGCTCGGAAGTCAATTGAACCTGCTCTTTTACCAGCACCAATTGCTGAAATATTGGAAGAGAAGTCATTTGCAAATTCAGAAGACAAAGTTTTAGAAGCTTTGAGTTTGCAGCATTACTATAACGTAGCAGGAACATTGCCTCAAAAATATTCCGGAGCTATTGATGTCAAGCCAATTAAAGAAACTAAGCCAAGTATAGACATGGAATTGGAAAGTATCTTCAAACAAATCATAGAGCTGGAAACCATTGGCCAAGAAAGACTAATGAATAACTGGCTCGATGTGGTCATTCGGAAATCACAAATTATTTCAGCCAACCAAATTGTTCCCATTCTAAAATTTGCAAAAACGAGTTCTAAAAGAACCAACACCAAAATAAGAGCAGTTATCGGTGAAAAAGGAAAGTGGGTGATGGATCAAAGTGATGTTTACAAAATTCCAAAGTTGGACGATTCTGATGAGTTGACAGAGGTATCCAAAATATGGACAGAGGGAAATGCTATTGCCAGAAAAACCTACTTCGAATCATTAAGAGAAAGTGATCAAGAAGCCGCTATTAAATTGTTGCAATCAACTTGGAATGAAGAGGCCATAAGGGATAAAGTTGCATTTTTGAAAATTATTAAATCAACTTATGTGGCTTCAGATGTGCCATTTCTAAATTCATTATATAAAGGTGAGTTCAAATTTAATCCAAAAGAAAAGAACCTAGTTAGGGCTAGTCGTCGAATTATTACAGACATTTTGCTGTCTATACCAACAACTGAATTACATATTAGTACCATAAAGCAGCTTGCCAACTATATAGGAAATTCAAAGTCTAAAGGACTTATTTCTAAAGTGTTTTCAAAAAGTAAAATACCATTTATATTGCCTAAAGATTCAGATGATTTTTGGAATGAAAATACAATGTTAGAAATATACGGATATGACGAAACCAATCCTGATATTGCAAAATTCAAAACAGATAATTTATATTGGTTCAGTTGCTTGGTACAAGTCATTCCATTTGAATCCTGGAAAAAGTTATTTGCAGCAGATGGTAAAGTTACCATTGATTTCTTTTTAAATGACACTCAATTCCAAAATGTGATAAACGCAAAATCAGAAAGTAATTTAATCGCCTCCTTAATCGAGCAAGCCAACAACCATAAAGATCAATTCCTGGTTTTATCCTTGTTGAAATCAATCGGTCGGATGGATAATGTTGAATTACTTAAATTATTAGCACCTGAAAATTGGGAGAAATATCTTATCAAAAACGACTTGTTGTATACATCACATGCATTAGGATCCTGCAATTTGAAAGAAGGTGCCGAATGGAGTAAATCATTTACAGATACATTTGTCAAAAGAATAACAAAGAAATTACAAGAAGGAAAAATAGTTTTAGATTATCAAGTAGGTGTGACTGCAGCCAATTTTTTCAATGTCGATAGTTTACCATTATTAAAACGTATTCACCAATCAGAAGCCAACATCATGGCACAATATAATTGGTGGGCTAAACACTTTTATAGTAGAATCATGGAGACGACTTCTATTCGATCACAATTAAAAAATTATAGATAAAAATATGGGTATTTTAAGACAACATGCTGAAGACGAATTCAAAGAAGAATTAGCAGCGCTAAAAAAAGAAGACAAAGGTCATAAACCTACCAATTGGGAATTGTCACCGCAAGCCGTCGTCGATTATCTGATCGGTAAAAAATTGAAAAACGGTTTCGAAGTGATCCCAAAATATATCGGTGATCGAAGATTGATGGAAATTGCTGTAGCTACATTGACCACCGACAGAGCATTGTTATTATATGGTATTCCAGGAACGGGGAAATCGTGGGTTTCCGAACATTTGTCTGCAGCTATCACAGGAAATTCTACTTTACTCATCCAAGGAACTGCTGGCACAAGCGAAGAAGCAATTCGATATGGTTGGAATTATGCCAAGTTATTATCCGAAGGTCCAACCGAAAGTGCATTGGTTGAAACGCCCTTGATGGATGCCATGAAGAACGGAAAAATCGCAAGAGTAGAAGAGCTCACCAGAATCTCAGCTGATGTGCAAGACAACTTAATTACCATCTTATCAGAAAAATTATTACCCATTCCGGAACTCAACATGGAAGTGCAAGCCCAACGTGGTTTCAATGTTATTGCAACTGCCAACAACAAAGATAAAGGAGTCAATGAATTGTCTTCCGCTTTAAAGCGTCGTTTCAATACCGTCATTCTTCCAACTCCAAAAACTGCAAAAGAAGAAGTCAATATCGTAAAAACCAGAGTTGAAAAAATGGTTTCCAATATCGAATTGCCAGCGGAGTTACCAACGCTAAAAGAAATACAACGAATCGTGACCATCTTTAGAGAATTAAGATCCGGAGTGACAGAAGATGGAAAAACTAAAATAAAATCACCATCCAGTACGATGAGCTCTGCTGAAGCAATTGCAGTCGTAAATAATGGTTTGGCACTAGCCGCGCATTTCGGAGATGGAAAATTATCGTCACAAGATATTGCTTCTGGATTGGTAGGTGCAGTAGTGAAAGATCCGATACAAGACAAGGTGGTTTGGGAAGATTATTTGGAAACGGTTGTCAAGCCAAGAGAAGGATGGAAAGATATTTATCGAGCTTGTAAAGAAGTACGTGTTTAATGTGTTGATGAAGTTATATTTTTTCTGAAAATTTATGTCATTAAATACTTGTTTAATTTGAACTTGAACTACTTAAATTTTTATAGTTAAGAGCTAGTTGAATTTCACTTTTGGCATTATTCAGTTTAGAGGAAAAAGTTTTAAAATCCGTTAAAAAATGAAAACTGTAAGAGCCGATCGAAAAATTCAGTAAAACTTGCCTGCGTGCATAGCGAAGATATTAAGGGCAAAAAAGTATGGTTTAGCTAGTTTTTTCAGTTTAGGATTTTAGAACTTTTGGAGCGTTAAAAACTGAATAAAGCCAGGATTTTTTGAATACTTTTTCATCTGGGAAAAAGTATTGCCGCCCGGCGAGGGCAAAGCCAAACTATTGAATGGATATTAAAAGTTATTGAAAATATGTCTTAATTTATTCTTCGTAGTCTCCCTCAAAAGGATAAATCACAAAGAAAAATAACTACATGGAAAACAATAAAGAACGAAACGATTTTATAAAAAACCAAGAAAAAATCTACGCCGCAAACGCAGCCAGATATAATCGTGATCACCACGAAGAAGACGCAAAATTTATTGGAGAAATTTCCAAAATGTTGACTGGCGAACACCCAATAGATGACAATCTATGGTTAAAATTACAGAATTACAATTTGTACCGAACGGCTCAAAATTTCTTTCGCGTCGTGATGTTTAACTTCGTTGATAGAGTTAGTGGCAAAAAGAGTTTTGACTACTGGTCAGAAAAAGATGAAATAATGCAAGTAATGTTGAGAAAGCAATTGACTGATACCACACAACGATTTTATTGGGGTTGGCAATTCATTAATTTCAAATTATTGGAACCAGATTGCGATGCGTTTATGGAATATTTATTGTCAATTGGATTCAAAGCAGAAGAGGTCGTGGAGCGAATGTTTGTTTCAAATCGAGCTGTGATAAATCGAAATTATTATAACTTCCAAACAAAAGAAAGTAAACAATTAGAAACAGGAATTTATAAGTATATCAAAAATAAATTACCAATCTCTAAAATTGCTGCAATACTGCATGAACTACCACTCAAGCATAAAAACTTAAATTCAAAAGATAGTATTCTCCGATTTTTATTGACGCATGCTAAAGATACAGTGGGCAATGACTTAGACAGATATTTGCAAAAAGTAAATTATCAAACCATCATAGAATTGGACAAAGCATGTTTAACAGTTTTGATTTCCTTAGCCGCCAAGGAACATGAAGATCTAATAGTAGAAACCATTGAAAAGAATGCCATCACACCAGGTGAACGTTTTAGGTGGTACTCCCTTTTGAATGAATCATTGAATGGTAAGTATCACGAGAGCGTAGATGCTTTGGGAACCCAAGGATTTAATTATTACATACATACTCAACCTGAAAAATATTATCATTATCGCGAAGGACATGATCCATTGACATTTTCTAAGTATCTCTTAAAAGTGGATGAACAAGCGGGTAAAAAGCGAATCATGAATTTTGTAAAAGATACCCAATATCTACCCACTCCATATCTCGTCTTTTTGGAAGCTTCAATGAAAGCGGAAGCCTTACCTTATTTAATGGAAGCGATGATGAAAGATTCAAAAGCGGTTGTCACTTCCAATCTCAATTACTATGAAAAATTATTTCAAATTTTGGAGAAGGAAGACGTTACTCCGTACTTAGACCGTATTATCGAATTCGCAGTAACGAAAGCAAATAAGAAAACCAGGGTAGAAACCACCAATTTTCTTTCAAAATACATCGATGAAATAACACCACGTGCACTTGAATTAGCGAAAGGTAAAAAAATAGATCAACGAATTGTTGGTGCACTCTTACTCATCCAATCTCAAGATGAAAAAATAAAAGAATATCTCCTTGAATTAGTTGAAAAAGAAAAAAACGATGATACTAGAGATATTTTGTTAGAATCTCTTCATGATTTAAAATTTGCTCAGCCATATACTCACGATGAAGTGATTGACATGATTGAAAAAGCGGATAAAAGAAAGAAATTATCCAGATGGGGAGAAAAATGGATTGAAGAAGAAACTTTGCCAAAACTATATTGGAGAGAAAATGGAGAAGCTTTGACTCCGACTCAAATCCGTTTTTTATTCTACCGTTCCAAAAGAGCAAAAGGACTCAACTCAGATATTGAAGCAAGACAAATGTTTGCTCAACTTGATAAAAATAAAACAGATAAATTTGCAAACGCCTTGTTAAAAGCTTTTCAGGATAGCAATGCAGCAACCAAATTTAAATACTACATGACGGTTGCAGGATTGATTGGTGGAGATGCAGCATTACCAAAACTAAATACCCTTTTTCGAAGTTGTATCACCAACAAACGGTGGCGATTAGCAGAATATTTGGTTGGTGCCATCGCAATGGTAGGTTCCAACAAAGCCTTACGGATTGTAGAAATGTTGTCCAGAAAGTATGCTTCCAAACGACCACGAATCGGTGTGGCTGCTCGAGAAGCTTTGGATGCAGTTGCAATCGAATTAAATATCACGGCTGATCAGTTAGCTGACAGAATCATTCCGGATTTCGGTTTCGAAGATTTATATAAAATTTTTGAAGTGGGTGATGAGACGTATCGAGCATTTGTTTCCAAAGATTATAAACTACATTATTTTAATCAAGATAATAAACTAAGAAAGTCAATTCCCAAGGAGACACCAAAAGAAATTGTTGCGGAGTTGAAAGCAATTGATAAAACTATCAAAGAGGTTGTAAAAGCTCAAAAAGGTCGCCTCGAAAATTATTTAGTAATTGAAAGAGCCTGGACAATAGATGCGTGGGATCAATATTATCGCAACAATCCAATCATGCTGATATATGTGCAAAGATTGTTATGGGGATTGTTTAAAGACAACGAACTGGTCACTGCATTCTATTGCGATGAAGACATAGAACTCTACGATGTCAATGATGAAGAAGTCGAGTTAGAAAGTGGAGATACCATCAAAATTTTGCATCCTCTACATTTAGATACCACTCAATTAGAACAATGGAAAAAGAAAGTCTATGATATGGATATTGAAATGGAATTCCCAATTTTGGACCGCGAAATCACTGAAATTTCCGAAGCCGAAAAGGAACTGAATTTCACCAAAGTTTTGTTAAATACCGATATTCCAAAAGGTGCGGATTATGTGGTTAGTTTTTTACCAAGAAAAGGATGGCTCAAAGAAACAGGGGATGGTGGTCGTTTAAATTTCTATAGAGTTTCACACAATCCAAAAATAAAAGCATGGGCAAATATCGATGGACCTACTGCTTGGTATCAGGGTGGAAATGCTAAGGCGACCGTTCATGAAATCACTTTTATGAGAGAAAATTGGAGTGACCAAGTTAAATTAAAAGACGTGCCAAAAATATTTTATTCTGAAGTACTTGCCGAATTGAAAGAATTGATAAATGCACAATAATGAATTTATTGCGATTGCAAAAGACTCCAAAGGAGTCAAGCAGATTAGCTAGTGGCAACGCCACTAGCAGAAAAAAATAAAAAAAAATGCCAACACACATACTAGGAATACGACACCACGGAGTAGGCTCCGCCAAAAAAGTGGCCGAACGCCTGGCAGCGATAAAACCAGATATCGTCCTGATCGAAGGGCCACCAGAAATTTCCGAAATGCTCAAACATATTGGAAATAAAGACTTGGTACCACCAGTCGCATTAATGGTATATAACAGTAAAATTCCGGCATCCTCTACCTTTTATCCATTCGCAGAATTTTCACCAGAATGGGTCGCTGCCAAATATGCAAATGACCACAAAATCCCAGTTCGCGCATTGGACTTACCAGCAGCGATCAGTCTCAAAATAGAAGAAAACAAACAAAAAGCACTTGATAAAAAGGCAGCAGAATTAGCAGAAAAAACAAAAGAAGAAATCACAGCTGAGTTGCCTGAAAATCTACCAGCACCACCTCAGCCAATACGAGATCCATTATCTTATTTAGCGGAAGTTTCAGGATTCAAAACAGGTGAAGATTGGTGGGAGCATCAGTTTGAAAAGGTATCTGCAACACCAGCTGAAGAGCATTTCGAAGCAGTGCATTTGACGATGAAAACACTGAGAGAAGAGGAAATTGTATCAACCCTTGATGAAGAAAATGTAGCACGTGAAGCATATATGCGAAACATTATTCAGGCAGTACAATTAGAGTTGTACAACAATATAGTGGTGGTCTGTGGTGCTTGGCATGGACCAGAGCTCTATGACATGGACGAGAAAGTAAAGGAAGATCAAAAGATATTAAAGAAACTTCCTAAATCAAAAATTGACATTGCGTGCACGTGGATACCATGGACCAATGGAAGACTTTCAATGTACTCCGGATACGGTGCAGGACTGCGTTCACCTGGTTGGTACGAGCATCAATGGACAAAACTAGAAGATATGGAAGTGGAGTGGTTATCCAAAGTAGCCACTGCATTTCGAGAAGAAGGAGTTGACATTTCAACAGCACATGTTTTAGAATCTTATCGATTGGCACATGCTTTGGCAGCACTTCGAAACAAGTCGCATATTTCATTGGAAGAACTCAATGAGTCCATTCGTACCGTCATGTGTATGGGCGATAGCATATTGTTTGAATTGGTGAAAACGAAGATTATAGTTGGTGAAAAATTAGGAGAAATACCTGATGAATTACCGAAAGTTCCATTGCAAAAAGATTTTGAAACGACGGCCAAATCCCTTCGCTTGACCATGTCCGCAATGGAAAAAACCTATAATCTGGATTTGAGAAAACAATTGGATTTAAAACGGAGTATCTTTTTCCATCGACTTGAATTGTTGGAAATCAACTGGCCAACAAGAGCGGAAAGTAGAAGTAAAGGAACCTTCAAAGAAAGCTGGTCTCTGGAATGGGAACCTTCCATGCAAATCGCTTTGATCGATAAAGCTTACTACGGCAATACCATGTTGGATGCATGTGTCGGATTTGTCAATTTCAAAATGAAGAAGACGAGAGCGATTGCTGATTTGGTACAATTAGTAGAGTTTTGTATTCCTGCTGAATTGTTCGGTTCCATTGATGCGCTGTTGTCTAAGATCAGTAATGAGTCCGCTATTTCAGCCGACACCAAAGATTTGATGACCGCCATTCCAGGATTGGTAGACATCATCAAATATGGTAATGTTCGTAAATCGGATGTGTCACAATTACGGAATATTACGATACGTTTATTTTCAAAAGTTTGTATCAGTTTGGCGAATGCTTGTTATGGATTGGATGAGCAAAATTCAAATGATATGTTTGAATTAATCAGTAAGGTAAATAATGCGGTAGAGATTTTGGAAGATGATAACGTGAGAGAAGCTTGGTATAAAGCATTGGAAGAAATTGTGAATAAACAAGGTGTACACAATGTCATTATTGGTTGTACGGTTCGCCTACTTTTTGATAATAATCGATTGACAAAAGAAGCCTCTTCTAATCTATTTTCTTACTTCCTTTCTGCTTCGAATGAGCCGGTAGATGTTGCACATTGGATGGAAGGATTTTTAAGAGGTAGTGGTTTGATATTGATTTATGATGACCGAATTTGGAATTTAATTTACAAATGGGTGGAGCAAGTGGAGCACGAAGTATTTATGGAATTATTACCCGTATTAAGAAGAGCATTTTCAAAATTCCCATTTGGTGAACGAAGACAAATTGGACAAAAAGCCAAATCAGGATTAACCTCTTCAAGTACGATTGATACAGGAGATGAGACCATTGCATTTGATGAACAACAAGCTGCTTCCATATTACCATTTATTACAAAATTATTAGGAACAACATGAGTGAAAAAAATGTAAAAAACTTAGAAAAATGGCGCCTAATGTTAGGTGGTGGAGATGCGGATGGCACCGAGTTCGAACTCAGTGATATGATGAAAGGTATCGATGGTTCCTTGACTTCATTGTACGATTTCGATGCAAAAGAAGGTTTCGGATATGATGGTGAAAAAGGAGCAGGTGGTCAAGGAAAATCGAGTCCGCAAGTAGCGAGATGGTTGGGTGATATTCGCAAATATTTCCCACAATCAGTCGTGAAAGTCATGCAAAACGATGCCATGAAACATCCCGAGCTGAAACAAAAAATGATGTTCGAACCAGAAATTCTGGAACAAGCAGAAGCAGACATTCACCTTGTCGCTACGTTAATGGAATTAGGAAAATTGATCCCAAGTAAAACGAAAGAAACTGCCAGACGTGTTGTCAAAAAAGTAGTCGAAGAATTGATGTCTAAACTCGAGCAAAAAACAATTTCCGCCATCACCGGTGCGATTGACAAATCCAGTATTAATCGAAGACCCAAATTCAAAGAAATTAATTGGAATCGAACGATTCGCAAGAACTTAAAACATTATCAACCCGATTATAAAACCATCATTCCGGAAATCAAAATCGGATATGGTCGAAAATCTCGTCGTTCATTAAAGGACATTGTTTTGTGTATAGATCAGAGTGGATCGATGGGGACTTCTGTGGTTTATTCCGGAGTTTTTGGTGCAGTATTGGCATCAATTCCTAATGTCACGACGAAAATGTTAGTATTCGATACTCAAGTTGCAGATTTGACTGAAGATTTAAAAGATCCCGTAGATCTATTGTTTGGCGTTCAACTCGGAGGTGGGACAGATATCAATTTGGCGCTTCAAAAATGTCAAGACGTCATTACCAAACCGTCCGATACGATTTTGGTTTTAATTACTGATTTATATGAAGGAGGAAATTTGGAAGAAATGCATCGTCGCGCCAATGAATTAGTCGATGCTGGGGTTCAAGTAATTTGTTTGTTAGCTTTAAATGATGATGGCAGCCCTTCTTATGATAAAAACAATGCACGACGATTTACAGATATTGGCATTCCTGTTTTTGCATGTACTCCTGATGTGTTTCCTGATTTGATGTCGGCGGCTATTAAGAAGCAGGATTTGAATAAGTGGGCGAGTCGGCATGATATTGTTGTGAAGTAGGGAGTATTAGAGTGTAGCGTGTTGGAGTGTAGAGTGGCTTCTCGATTTGTTTGATACTTTCAGAGATTTTTGTAATGAGAGAAGCGTGCAGCGTTTATATTTGTTTCATTTTAAAAAGTTTAAAATCATGGAGTTACGATTTAAGTTATTATAAAAATGATTTTGCGTTTATTAATTTCAATTAGCGCATTAACTTTTGTAACTAGAATTATTATGAGACAAAATATACTTTTATTGCTTTTATTTTTTCTTGCGTCTTGTCAGTCCGATTTAGACAAGAATGAGGTTGAAAGATCTAACACTATTAAAAGTACAGAAAAAATTGAAGGCATTAGTAATATAGAAGTAAGTGAAAAAATTGACGTTTCTCAAATCGAAAAACCGATCCAAAAGCAAAAAAGAAAATACGCCAAAAGAAAATACAGAACGATAGCATCCACCGGACTCAATTTAAGAACTGAACCAAAACTAAGTTCGGAGACCATTCTTAAAATACCTTATTTCGATGAAGTCCAAGTCGTCGATGAAAATTCATTTGGTAGCGACACATTAAATTTAAAGAAAAACGAGAATGGTGAATTAGTAAGTAAAATTGGAAATAATATTATTGGTGATTGGGTAAAAGTTAAGTATGAAAATCAAGTAGGATATGTTTTCAGTGCCTATATTATGAGAGGTGAAAATAGTTATACAGGTAGGCCAAAAGGTTTGAATAAAAAATATGGTTTGCATTTTACGGGTGAAAATTGTGTATTACTTTTATATTGCTTTCATTTTGTTGGGGATGAAGTGCTTGATGTGAAGGTCAGTTAGAACAATCATCTTGTCTGTTTCATTTAAATTACTTTTTTGAATTCGAACAGACAAGATGTCTATTTAACCCAGACTGTTCAACCGAGCTCCCGCATCACCAGCTCAGGATTTTCCAAAATAGAACGAGTCAATTGATAATGCTCTGTTTCTTTATAGTCCACTTTCTCAATTTTACCTTCCGAAAAATAAAAAACTTCCGAATCAGGAATCGACATAATAATAGGAGAGTGTGTCGCAATTATAAAATGTGCACCTGTTGTTTTAACCTTCTCGATAATCAATGACAACAAACTCAACTGACGCGTCGGCGATAAAGCTGCTTCCGGTTCATCAATAATATAAATTCCTTTACCAGTAATCCTGGAAGTAAAAAATTTCAGAAAACCTTCCCCATGAGACATCGCTTCTAAATCTTTAGAATATCTTTGAATCAATTGATTTTTCTCTCCTTCGATAGCACCAACCGCCAATTTCAAATCGCCTCCTTTCCAATTATCTTTGACTTCTTTTATTTCATCATTTAATTCTTTTATTTCATTTTTTATATTTCTGGCAAAACCAATGAAATCCTCTGCTCTAACAAAGAAACCACGATTCGTTTTTTCTTTATATCTGATACTTAAATAATTGGCCAACTCATTTGCTGCAGCCAAAGATGCATCGTCTTCTAAGCGATAACTACCAGCCAGTGGAACTTCCGTGTAAGCCGCTATTCCTTCCAGTATAGTTGACTTACCACTTCCGTTTTCACCCACAAAAAAGCTAATATTCTTTTCAAATACAAGTTCTTCAAAATTTTGTATCAGTGGCAGTGTCCATGGAAATTTATCTTGTGCTTCCTCCGGAAAGTTTCTCAAACGAACGGTAGAAATGATCATGTCTTTAAATTTATTAGAACAAAGATAAAATTGTCAAAAACAAATTGAAGACTCGATGGTTCTTTTATTAGGTACTCGATGGTTTTGTGTATCTTCGACGAACCGAATTAAACATACATGCCGAATACGTTAAAAAAAGTTCCTCAACTCCAAATACTCAGAAACGTTCTTAAGTTTTTGACCAATCCAATTCCAATAGTAGATCAATATTTCAAAGATTTTGAGGCAGATTCTTTCCGACTCAATGTAGGTGCTATGACCAAGTCCGTCATTACCAAAGATCCGGAATTGATACAATATATTTTACAGAAGCATAACCGGAATTACAAAAAGTCAATTTTGCAAACGGAGCATTTGGCTGCTTTCATCGGACAAGGATTATTGACATCCAACGGCAGTTATTGGTTGCAACAAAGAAGATTGATTCAACCCGGATTCCACAAGAAATCATTAGATGCTTTTGTGCGGATCATGAGCAAAGAAATTTTGACTTTCAATGATTATCTGACCAATAAAATTGAATCAGGAAACGGAGAATTATTGATGCTAAAAGAGATGTCTCGATTGGCTTTAATTATGGTTGCAAAAACATTGTTTAGTGGGAGTATTACGGAGGAACAAATTACTAGTATTGGAAATAAGGTGGATTATTTACAAGCAGAAGTGGTTGTAAAAATTCGTCAACCTATGTTTGCTTGGTGGCGAAAAATGAGTGGTCGAGATGTAAAGAATAAAAAAATTGCACAAGAATTATATGATTTATTGAATGAAATTATTGATGAACGAAAACAATCAGGAGAATTTAAAAATGACATCTTGGATATGCTTCATGGTGCGCGTTACGAAGGGACGGATGAAGGGATGACTCAAAAACAAATTTTAGATGAATGTTTGGTTTTGTTTGCTGCTGGTTATGAAACTACTGCCAACGCCTTATCCTGGACTTTTTATTTGTTGGATCAAAATCGGGATAAGTTAGCTTTGGTGAAAAAGGAAATTAGTGAAAATGAGATTGACCCAGACAACCCGATGGCTTCGTTAATGAAATTGGATTACATTCGTCAAGTCATTTCCGAATCGATGCGGATGTTTCCACCTGCTTGGATCATTGATCGAGTTGCTATTGAAAAGGATACTTTCAATGGCGTCAATTTGTACAATGATGAGATCATCAATCTTTACGTGTACGGTGTGCACCATGATCCAGCACATTGGGACAATCCAGAAATATTTGAGCCTTCCAGATTTGAGAAAGACAAAATGAAATCCATCAAGCCGTATACTTATTTCCCATTTGGTGGAGGTCCACGATTATGTATTGGTAATCAATTTGCAATGATGGAAATGCAATTGGTGCTCTATACTTTACTGAAAAATTTTGATTTCAAATTAAAAGAGGGTCATGTAGTCGAAATGTTGCCGGGTATTACATTAAGGTCTAAAAACGGAATTAAAATGTTGGCAAGTGTCCAATAAATGTGAATCAAAAACAAATAACCAAATTTCAACAGCTCAATGATAAAATCCAAAATCCAAGCACTTTTCAATTCAGAACAATACCACGGTTGGGGAAAACAACAAAAATATTTTGAAGGTTGGTATTATAAAGTCGTCAATAAAAACGAAGATAGGGCATTTGCATTTATACCTGGTATTGCGATGGATGAGCAGGGTCAACAGCAAGCATTTATTCAAATTTTAAATGGCAAGAAATTATCTGCGGAATATATAAAATTCGATGCAAAAGACTTCGTTCCTACACCTGGTAGATTTGAAGTCAAAATTGGTAACAGTAAGTTTACAAAGGAAAAGATTGAATTTGATCACTCCATGATTAAGGGGGTATTAAACTTTAAAAACCAGATTCCTTGGCCAAGTAGTTGGTACTCTCCGGGTATTATGGGCCCATTTTCCTTTGTTCCTTTTATGGAATGTTATCATGGTATTTTGAGTATGGATCATACCATTGAAGGCGAACTAATAATCGGAAAGGAAACCATTGATTTTACTGGTGGAAGAGGCTATATGGAAAAAGATTGGGGGCATTCCTTCCCGAGCGGTTATATTTGGATGCAGACCAATCATTTTAGTCAACCTGGTTTTTCAATTAAAGCATCTGTCGCTAAAATTCCATGGATGGGAAGTTCATTTATTGGCTTTATATCAGGTGTATGGTTGCAAGATCGATTGGTTCAATTTACAACTTACAATTTGACGAAAATACGTAAGTCATATGTTGATAACGCAAAAGTTGAAATTGTATTAGAAAACGGGAAACATTTGTTGGAAATTATTGCTAATCGAAATGATGCAACGGAATTGGCAGCACCAATCGCAGGTTTTATGGATGGTCGAATCAGTGAAAGTATGACTGCGGAGGTAGAGGTGCGATTATTTGATAAGAAAAATAAAAAGGTATTGTTTCAAGACAGGGGGCGAAACGCTGGATTGGAAGTTGCTGGGAAAGTGGAAGAGATATTGGTTTAGTTGTCGTCCACCTCTCTGAGCGCCTTCCGAACTGGAAAGCTCGCAGAGAGCTAGCCTTAATATACAATATTCGTGAAAATTTAATGCTTACTTAGATAATTAGTAATTTGGATAGTTCTCAGAGAGGTGCGCTTCAGTCGAAAACCTCTCCGAAAGCTATCAATTCAACTACAACTCAAATCCATCTATTAATAAATCAACTGAATTTCCTCCAACCATGACATCAAACATGCCTGGTTCAACAATAAATTTACGTTGATTGTTATAAAAGCCTAATTCTTGATCTGATAATGTAAACTTTACGGTTTTCGACTCACCAGCTTTCAGATTTATCTTTTCAAATCCTTTTAATTCTTTGACAGGTCTTGTAACGGAAGCAACTTGATCACGGATGTATAATTGGACTACTTCTTCACCATCCATTTTACCAGAATTAGTCACATTGACAGAGACAGAAACATTATTTCCACCATTTTTTGTTATTAATAAATTGGAATATTTAAAAGTAGTATAGCTCAAACCGTGTCCGAAAGCATATTGTGGCTCGTTTGTTACGTCGGTATAGTGTTGCCAAAAAACTTCCTTTTTCGGACCTGGGCGACCTGTGTTTTTATAGTTATAATAAATTGGAACTTGACCAACTGTTTTCGGAAAGGACATTGGTAATTTTCCACTAGGATTGTAATCGCCATATAAAACTTCAGCAATTGCATGTCCACTTTGAGATCCCAAATGCCAAGCTTCAACAATTGCTGGTACATTCTCTGCAGCCCAAGGTAAAGCAAGTGGTCTTCCATTCATCAACACCAAAACGATATTTTTATTTGCTTCATAAACTGCCTCCAATAATTCTTGCTGCACACCTGGTAAGTCGATGTGGGCGCGACTACGACCTTCACCTGACTGCATTCCGTGTTCACCTAACACCATGATTACAACATCTGCGTTTTTCGCTACTTTGACCGCTTCTTCAATCCCTGTCTTATCATCTTTGTTGTAGTTGACATGCGCATGGAAGAATGTTTTATCTTCTACAAATTTCACCCCTTTTGAATGGGTCAATTTGTTGTTACTATATTTTTCCAAACCTTCCAAAACAGATACAGCAGTTTCATCTTCACCCGCCAATCTCCAGTTACCTAATGGGCTTGTTTTATCATCAGCCAATGGTCCAATGAGTGCAATACTTTTTCCATTTTTAGAGAGCGGTAATGTGTTATTGTCGTTTTTAAGAAGAACAATAGATTTTTTTGCAATGTCTAAGACTGCATCTGCATGTTTCTTGTTATAAATTTCTTCTTTCTCTCTAGCTTCATTGCAATATCTATAAGGATCATCAAATAATCCCAATTCGAATTTAACCTTCAAGATACGACCGGTCGCATCATCAATTTTCTTCATATCAACTTTTCCTGATTCGACTAATTCTTTCAAGTGATTGACATATAAATGGGATTCCATGTCCATGTCAGAACCAGCATTGGCAGCTAGCTCGGAGGCATGTTTCCCGTCTGCAGCATGACCGTGCGCAATCATTTCACTGATCGAACCCCAGTCTGATATTACAAAACCTTCAAATCCCCATTCTCCTTTTAAAATTTCTCTTTGTAAAAAAGCATCACCGGTAGCAGGGATGCCATTTAATTCATTAAAAGAATTCATGAAAGTAGATACACCAGCATCAGAACAAGCTTTGAAAGGAGGAAGTATCGTGTTATATAAAGTTGACAAACCAACATCGACCGTGTTGTAGTCTTTCCCGGATTCAGAAAAGCCATATCCTGCAAAGTGTTTCGCACAGGCTGAAATTGTATTGTTAGCAGATAAATCGTCTCCTTGAAATCCTTTGACCCGAGCGACTGCCACTTTACTTCCTAAGTATGGATCTTCACCAGCACCTTCCATTACACGTCCCCATCTAGCATCTCGACCGACATCGACCATTGGAGCAAAAGTCCAGTTAAGTCCTGCCGCAGAAGCTTCGATTGCAGCTGTTCTTGCAGATTGCTTGATTGCTTCTAAATCCCAACTAGCTGCTTCCGCCAAAGGAATAGGGGATATTGTTTTGAAGCCATGAATAACATCAAATGCAAATACTAAAGGAATCCCCAATCGTGTTTCTTCCACTGCAATTTTTTGCATCGCACGCACTTCCTTTACACCTCTTACATTCAACATAGAACCAACCTGCCCAGATGCTACATGATCATATTTTGTCTTATTATTTCCGTCTTTTGGAGTAGGACCAGTGGGATCAAAAAATCCAGTGTACTGATTCATTTGTCCAATTTTCTCTTCCAATGTCATCTTGCTGAGTAACTGCTTTACTTTTCTGGAAATTTCGTCTTCTTCTATTTTTTCAGTTGTAAGTTTTGCCATAGGATTGCCGGAATTTTTAGTTGAGTTGCAGGAATAAATAAATAATGTACAAAATCCGATTATTGAAAGCACAAAAATATTTTTATTTGTCATAGCGTTAATTTAAATGAAGCTAAAAAATTATTGTCATGGAATAAATGCTATCACGACAATACTCAATATAGGAGTTTGAAAATTTTCACAAATATAAGCAACTACGTCACTACTACAACAAAAACTTAAACTATTGGTAATCACAATTTTATATTGAACATAAGTTTCATATTTTGCTCCTAAATTTAGTGATTGTTCAATACATAATTCGCAACATTTTTTGTAAACTTTTGTTTCTATCCTAAAATAAATACATATGAAATTTTCTGTTATTCTACTCCTTTTTACGGGATTCATTTTTTCATGCAATACTTCAAAAACAAATGCTGCCGACCAATCTAAAGTCAAGGCTACAAAAGTCGCGAATGTTAATGGCATGAGAAAAGCCTATTTTGCTTCTGGCTGTTTTTGGTGTGTCGAAGCCGTTTATGAAAGTGTAAAAGGAGTCAAAGAATCAATTTCTGGATACGCGGGAGGTCATACTAAAAACCCAACTTATGAATCTTCCAATACTGGTAAAACTGGACATGCGGAAGCGGTAGAAATCTACTATGATCCTTCGGTAGTGAGTTTTGCGACATTGGTTGATGTCTATTTTGGCTCTCAAAATATCACACAAGTAAATGGGCAAGGTCCCGACAGAGGTTCTCAATATCGGTCCATTATTTTTTACCAAAATGAGGAAGAGAAAAAAATAATTGAAGATAAAATCGACCTCCTGAATAAGGAGTTAAGTCCTGATAAAGTAGCTGCCGAAGTGATGGAATTTGAGAAGTTTTGGATAGGTGAAGATTATCATCAAGATTATGAAAAATTGCATCCTAATAATGGGTATATCAAAAATGTTTCTATTCCTCGTTTGAAAAAGTTTCAGGCTAAATTTCCA
>CALFWW010000047.1 GCA_937928575.1 uncultured Saprospiraceae bacterium
GGATTTTCAATAGCAGTAATCAATCTGGCAGTTGCTTTTTCCTTGTCCATTTTCAAATTAGTGTGGACAGATGCAATCACAAAATCGAACTGCTTTAATATTTCTTCTTCATAATCTAAAGAACCATCATTTAAAATATCAGATTCAATGCTTTTGAAAATTTTGAAATCATCCCACTTTTTATTGAGCTTGTCGATTTCTTCCCACTGTTGTAAAAGTCGATCTTCTTTCAAGCCATTTGCATAAAAAGCAGCTTTTGAATGATCAGAAATACCTAGATATTGATAGCCTTTTGATCTGGTAAATTCTGCCATTTCTTTTAAAGTATGAATTCCATCACTATAGGTAGAGTGATTGTGCAACACCCCTTTCAGATCGGTTTCTTCAACCAAATTTTTTGCATCCAATTTTTCTGTATCCTTGATAGTATATTCTGGTTCACGCCACTCTGGAATAATGTAGTTTATATTGAGTTGTTCAAATACGGCTTCTTCTGTTTCCGCTTTCTTTATTTCTTCAAATCCTTTTAATTGTTTTCTGAATTTTTCATTCGTACTCAATTGTAAAGATTGAATACCAAATTGATCTGCTGAACAAAAATGAAAATTAACGGGTATGTTTTCTTCGTACTTCGTTTTGATAACATCTTCTTTGTCCTCTACTGGATCTAACTCATTAATTTTTAATTTAAAGTCCTTTGGTTTTCCTGCAATGAGGAAATCTATTTGATCTACAATGGTTGTTTTTCTACGCATTTGACCAACTAAGTCGATCTTTAATTTAGAATTTGCCTTTACAATGTTAGCTAATATATCATTTGCAATATCCTCCAAAGACGCGTAGTGATATTTATTCCTTGACTTTAAGAAGTATTCTAATTTCTTTTTAAAATCTTTTTGTGTTTTCTCACCAAACCCTTTTAGGTCAATTAATCGATTCTCATTGCAAGCGTAAAGTGCTTCAATCGGAGATTCAATTCCCAAGTCTTTCCATAAGGCATAGATTTTTTTTGGACCAAAACCCTTTACACTTAACAATTCTCTTACACCTGGCGGAGTGATTTCGTTGTAACGGTTTAAGGTGGAAGACTCCCCTGTTTCAATAATCTCCTTTATCTTGGCACTGATCGCTTTCCCTACTCCTTTTAATGCATTGATCTCTGTAGTATCCATTTCAATCAATGGCTGATCCAGTTTCCTGATAGTCAGATAAGCATTTGAATAAGATCTGATTTTAAATTTATTTTCATCATGAAGTTCCATGATTTTGGCAAGCTGATTAAAAAATGCAGCGATTTCTTTATTTGACATATGGTTTTCAGTGTATGATTATTGGACAAATTTAATGATAAAAAAATTTGTACGCATTCTTATAAAAGTTGAAATGCACACAGTAAATAGCTATTTATTTGTGATTTTGAAAGAATTAAAACTTCAAAAAAGAAGTAAATAAGATCAATCATTACTATTAAAGATAAATAGTTTAGTATATATATTACACATCATATATTAAATACACTAAAACCTTATAGCTTAATCCTTAATTATGAATTAACTTGCAATCAGTTACCCGCCACTATCTAAAAAATTAAGTATCCCCGCATTTACTATTGAACAAACCTAACCTCTCTATCATCGATCCTATCGATGGAGGGAACTTATTTTTTTGAAACTATTACTTTAATCAATAAATTTTAAACTTTTACGAATTATGAAAATGCTTAGAGAGCTGACCTTAACTGCTATCGCAGTACTTTTTGCCCTATCTGTATTTGCGCAGGGGACATTATGGCAAGGAACTGTTGACACGGATTGGAACAATCCAGCAAACTGGTCAAATGGTGTACCCACTACTGGTTATACCGCAACAATATTAGGCGCGGCATCCAACTTTCCAACCTATGCCGGATCTCCGATTGTTGATTTTACAATTGAGAATTTTGGAACACTAACTTTTACTGGATTTATTTACAATACCGGAAACATTGTCAACTTCTCTGGAGCTGATATGTCAAACGATGGATTTTTTGTGAATACTGGAACTGTCACATTTAACAATGACGGGGATTTTACCAATGGAGGTACATTTGAAAACTATGGTATATTTGATAATGCAAATGTTGCTTCATTAGACAACTTAGCTGGTGCTGCTTATGTAAATTATGGAACCATTCAAAACTTCGGTCCAGTAACCAACAGTGGTACTTTTGAAAACTTCGGAACGATCTTGAGTACTGATGAGGTCATCAACAGTGGTGACTTTGTGAACTATGGTATTTTCCAAAGTGAACAAGGAAGTAATCTTGTAAATAATGCAGGTGGAACTTTCTCAACAGAGGCAAATTCAATTTTCTTTGTCAATTCTACATTTACGAATGCGGGTACTTTGACAAATAAAGGAGATATGACTTTTGCAAGTGCAGCAGTTATTGACAACACTGGATCTATTACTAATCAAAATAGATTAACTAACTCTGGTGAGTTGACAAATGACAATAGCCTTACAAACAATGGAGTATTCTTCAATAAAAACGAAGCTGATTTAATAAACAATCAAGTGTTAAATAACTTCGGAATTATAGACAATGATTTTTGTGGAAGAATAACTCATACAGCTAACAACACTATTAATGCTTCAATCCGTAATGATGGAACCATCTATAACGTTGGTGGTGGTACTGTAAACTTTACTGCAGATGAACTAAGTTTTGTTACAACAGATATCAATGCTGCAAAACCGCCAGTACCTGGTTGTACTGCAAACAGAGTATTTATCCTTGGAGATAACAACTCAATCACAGTGGATGCACTTGATGTTGATAAAGGAAGTTATGCCCAATGTGGCGCAACACTTGTTTCTCAAACCATTAACCCAAGTGTATTTACACAAGCTGGTGTTTTTGAAACGACTTTAAGAATCGAAGATAACTTTGGAAATGTTGAAACTTGTGTCTCAACAATCACTATTTTGGACGAGCCAGTTGCTCCACCAACTGGTATTACTCCAGTTGACAACAGCTTTATTA
The DNA here is from genome assembly GCA_937928575.1 of uncultured Saprospiraceae bacterium. GTDB lineage: Bacteria > Bacteroidota > Bacteroidia > Chitinophagales > Saprospiraceae > CALDGQ01. The sequence goes on from CALFWW010000047.1 coordinate 3,026, forward strand.
CTTCTAATTGTCCAGCTGATCAAACGCTACAAACTTTACCAGGAGAATTAACAACTCCAATATTTTACATAATCCCATCTGCATCTTCTTCTTGTTCAGGAAATGCTAGTAATGAAGTAATCATTGATGAAACTCCGACTACTGTAACTGATAATTGCAATATATTCGCATTTTCAATTCAAGGATGGATATACATGGGTACTTACCAAGGCAGTAAATATTATTGCTCTGAGGCAAACTACACTTGGGGTAATGCCAAGATAGCGGCAGAAACTGCAGGTGGTCATTTGGCAGTAATTGAATCTGCTGGTGAAAATAATTTTATTCAATCTAATCTAATTGGTGATTCTGGTTGGATCGGTGTAACTGATGAGTTAGCGGAAGGCTCCTTTAAAACACTTTTTGGATTAAGCCCGTATTATACTAATTGGAATTTTAATGAACCTAATAATTTAAATGGAACTGAGCATTACGTAAGAATGTTAAAATTAAACGGTGCTTGGACTGATAGAGATGCAAACTGGTTGTCGGAAGCAGTAATGGAAATTCCGTGCACGGTAACTATTTCTGGCGGTGCTTGTGAAAATAACTTAATCACAGAAAATCCAGGTTTCGAAATAGGAACTAGCACTTGGAGTAGATGGGGAAGTACTTCTGTAACTTACAGTGACAACGCCTTAAACTATACATTGAGAACAAATAATGGTGCAACAGGAGGTGCAGGTAGCTCCTTGTATCCAGTTACTGGAGGCAGTGTATATGCTCATACAGGTTACGCAAAAATTTCCGCTAGTCCTGAATTGCCTTCATGGGCTGGAATTGGTATTACCTACTATGACAATAACAATGTAAGATTGTTAGAAGAATTTGAAGAGATCACTGCTACATCTTGGGATTATTACTCTTTTGCTTCAAAAGCACCTGCCAATGCAACAAAAGGAAGAGTGTTCTTTTGGAAGTCAGGGTCTTCTGGAAAATTGTATATCGACGATGTTTGTTTCTCTGAGATTTCAGGAAATGGAGATCCAGCTAGTGACGTTCAGTGTGAAGACGTAATTGTTGAGAGAGTCGCTGGACCCGAACCTGGTGGTCTTGGTTTTGGTGGTACCAACCAAATTGCCTACAAATTTACAGATTGCTGTGGTAACGAAGAAATTTGTGTATTTGAAGTAGAAGTTGAAGTAACTCCAGTAACAATTGATATCAACTGTCCAAGTGACATCAATGTTGATGCTGCTGTTTGCGATAACAATGCAACTGCAAGTTGGGTAGAACCAACTGCTACTTCAGACTGTTTTGAAGGTGGTGTTGTAACAATTACAAGAACAGATGATGGTCCTTCAAATGGAGGAACCTTTACAGAAGGATTTACAACTATCGTTTACGAAATCGTTGACGAATGTGGAAATACTGAATTCTGCGTATTTAATGTTATTGTTAATTCTCCTGCCGGTGTATTAACGTTTAATTGTCCTTCTGATTATTCAACTAATTTAGCTGCAGGTCAAACATCTGGTATCGTTTCTTGGCCAGTACCTACTGCTTCTACTACTGGATTTGATGGAGTTACTGAAGTGCGTCAAGTACAAGGACCTGACAATGGTACTAACATTGCTGCTGGTACTTACTCAATCATCTATTTTATCAATGACAACTGTGGAAACTCAGAAGTTTGTGTATTCAATGTAACTGTAAACGAAGGTGACCCACTTTGCGAAGTAAACGGTGGCGCATTGAATGGTGGTCCATTTACTTTCTGCGCAAATGATGGTACACCTGATAATATTCCTACAAATGGAATTACATTAACTAGCGAAATGGGTACGAATACTCAATGGGTAGTAACTGATGATCAAGGAAATATCTTAGGATTACCTCCAACTTTCTCCGCTGTGGACTTTGATGGTGCTGGTGCTGGAACTTGCTTAGTTTGGCACTTAAGTTTTGAAGACGGACTTGAAGGTGCAGAAGCTGGATTGAATGCTAATGATCTAGTGGGTTGTTTCAGTCTATCTAATCCTATCACTGTGAATCGAGTAACTACGGGAGGGCCATGTGCAGCTCCTGATGCAGATGGTGACGGAACGCCTGATGCAGATGATTGTTCACCTAACAATGCTAGCTTACCTGCTGCTGTAGGATCTGTTTGCAACGATAGTAACCCAAATACGATTAACGATGAAATTCAAGCGGATGGTTGTACTTGTGAAGGTACACCTAACAATACTGGCGGCAGTGACCCAACTGTATGTGATGCTGCTTATACTGTAGATGGAAATTCTATCACGATTACTGGTTTAGATGAACCAATTGTAACAGTTAAAATACTTAACTCAGACTGGTCTGATTACGAATTCGTTTGTGATACTTGGGCGACTGTTGGTACTTGTAACGTATCTGAAACAGTTAACAATATTCCTGCAGGTGACTACATCGTATTCATCCAATCTTTTGATGCAGGATGGAATCCTATTTGTGCGGTCACGGAAACTTTCACTATCTCTGGTGATGGAAATGGCGGTGGTACCGGTACTGTTGATTCTGATGGTGACGGAACGCCTGATGCAGATGATTGTGCACCTAACAATGCTAGCTTACCTGCTGCTCCGGGTTCTGCCTGTAACGATGGTAACGCTTCTACTACTAATGATCAAATCCTTGCAGACGGTTGTACTTGTGAAGGTACACCTGACAACGGTGGTGGAAATGGCGGCGGTGACCCAACTGTATGTGATGCTGCTTATACTGTAGATGGCAACTCAATCACGATCACTGGTTTAGATGAACCAATTACTACTGTCAAGATTCTTAACGCTGATTGGTCTGATTACGAATTCGTTTGTGATACTTGGGCGACTGTTGGTACTTGTAACGTATCTGAAACAGTTAACAATATTCCTGCAGGTGACTACATCGTATTCATCCAATCTTTTGATGCTGGATGGAATCCTATTTGTGCGGTCACGGAAACTTTCACTATCTCTGGTAGTGGTAATGGCGGTGGTAGCAGTACTATCGATTCTGATGGTGACGGAACGCCTGATGCAGATGATTGTGCGCCAACCAATGCAAGTTCACCTGCTGCTCCTGGTACTTCATGCAATGACTTCGATGCGAATACAACGAATGATGTAATTGGTGCTGATGGTTGTTCATGTGCAGGAACTCCTGTAAATGCCAACGGATGTAATGTTACTTACACTGCTAGTACTTCTTCTATCACAGTTGGTGGTTTAACAGATCCTATTGTGTCAGTTAAAATTTTAGACCTTAATTGGAATACTTTAGAGGAATGTGGTACATGGGTTACTGCTTGTGGTACATCTCAAACATTCTCTGGATTAACTGCTGGTCAGTACTATCTAAGTGTTCAAACTTTTGATGCTGGATGGACTGAACAATGTAACATCTTTGAAACAGTTGAAGTTGGTGTTGCACCAATGATTGCTTCAGATGATTTAAGATTCGATGTACATTCTGTTGCTCGTCGAGCGGAGTTAAGCTGGATTACAAATACAGAAGTTAAGAATGATTTCTTTATAATTGAAAGATCTGCTGATGGTGAAACATTTGAAGCCATTACTGAAGTTCAGAAATTGAGCAATGGTGACGATGCGAACTTCTACTCTATCAATGATGAGAATCCTAATTTGGGAGACAATTTCTATAGAGTGAAGCAAGTCTATGTTGATGGAACCTTCGAATATTCTGAAACAGAATATGTTGCATTCAATATCGATTTAGCAAACTTTGATGTATATCCTAATCCTGCTAACAATAGATTGTTTGTTAACTTGAGTGAGTATGTAGGCCAAAATGGTACTATTGAAATTTTCAATTCTTTCGGACAACCTGTTAATAGATTTGAATTGGGACAAATCAATAATGAATCATTTAGAATTGATGTTAGTGATTACAAAAATGGTGTTTACACGATTACTGTAAAAGTTGCTGATCGTCAATTTAATACTAAGATGTTTGTTGTTTCAAAATTGTAAGCAACAATAAATAATCTATGATAAAAGGGACCATTGCGAATTTCGCAATGGTCTTTTTTTATGCCTTCCCCTAATTAATTATACTTGCGAAAAAACAAAACAACGTAACAATATGGCAACATCAAATTCATCTAAACATTGGTTTTGCCCTTCACAATTGATTTCTTCGTATCGTTGATGTTTTTGAATTTCTGAATCGCACTGGTGATTTTTTGATGCTCCATTAAAAATCCATCATGACCATAGCTAGACTCAATTTCAGCTAAAGAGGTATTCGGTAAGTGGTTGGCTAAAAATCTTTGGGAGTCAATTGGAACCAGCAAGTCTGATTTAAAACCAATGACTAATGTAGGGACCGTTATTTTTTGTAATGCTTTTATTTCTCCTCCTCTATTTCTTCCAATGTTATGCGAATCAATACACTTTGTTAGAAAATAAAGACATAGTGAGTCGAATCTTTCACTAAATTTTTTACCCTGATAATTTATGTAACTAGATGCTTTATATCCATCTAAATGATTGGCCACATCTGTTTGGTCTTCAATTAGTTTTTCACTGGTACGATACGTAAGAATTCCTAAAGCTCTTGCGGCCTTCATCCCTTCAATTCCACCACCCTGTTCCCCAAAAGTAGCATCCGCTTTTAATGCCATCCGCTGCGCTTCATGGATGGCAATTCCCCAAGCAGACTCACGTGCACTCGCTGCTAGCAAAATCATCTGATTGATGTCTCCTTGAAAAATATAAGCAAATTCCAATGCCTGATAACCACCAAATGAACCACCAATCAATGTATTGATCGAACGAATATCAAGATGCGCTGCCAATTGAAGATAGCTGTTCGCCAAATCTCTAACAGTAAATTGCGGAAAACTAAAATCTTTCGGTCGAGTCGAACCAAAAGGAGATCCGATGCAATTGGCGCAGATAATATAGTGCTCCGCTGAGTTGTAAAGTTTATCCGCCCCAAACAAACCAGGCCACCAAGACCTTACATCTGTATCCCCAGAAATCGCATGAAATACCCATACGATATTGGATCGATCTGCATTCATTTTACCAAAGGTCTGATAGGCGATTGCTACCTCTCTAATCACCTCATTGGACTCCAGCACCAATTCTTTGATTTTAAAAGTTTTCATTTAGTGTGCTTTAGAGATTGATCAATATCTGTAATCAAGTCATCCACATGCTCAAGTCCAACGGAAAGTCTGATAAAATTAGGTGCAATACCAACTGCTCTTTGTTGTGCCTCATCTAGTTTCGAGTGGGTCGTAGAAGCGGGATGCGTGGCTATTGATCTGGTATCTCCGAGATTCGCGGTAAGACTATGAAGTTTTAAATTATTCAAAAATGTAAATGCCTTGTTTGAATCTCCTTTAATTTCAAAAGCAACCAAACCGCCACCCAATCTCATTTGTTTTTTGGCGAGGTCATAATTTTTCATTTCCGGTAAAAAAGGATAAATGACATGATCGATAAGTGGATGATCTTTCAGCCAATTGGCAATGGTCATCGCATTTGAACAATGTCGTTCCATCCTGATGGCTAAGGTTTCTAAACTTTTGGACAATATCCACGCATTGAATGGAGAAAGGCAAGCACCGGTCCGTCTAAGAAATTCGTAGCAATGTTTAATCAGCTCACTACTTCCAAGAATTGCTCCGCCCAATACCCTACCCTGTCCATCTATATATTTTGTTGCGGAATGCACACAAATATCGATACCGAATGCGGATGGAGTTTGCAAGTACGGTGTTGCAAAACAATTATCTACTATTGAAATGATGTTATTTTCTTTACAGATTTTTGCAAAAAAAGAAAGGTCTGCAATTTTCAATGTTGGATTAGAGGGTGTTTCTAAATAGATTAATTTGGTATTACTTTTAATCGATTGTTGCCAAGTCTCATGATCCTCTAAATCAACCAACGTACATTCCACCCCCATTTTGGGTAGAATATGTTGAAAGATGTAGAGTGTATTTCCAAATGAATTTTTGGAGCCAATGACATGATCTCCTGCAGAAAGAAAAGACACCAAACTCGTATACACCGCCGCCATCCCCGAAGCAGTCGATACCCCAGCTTCATAGTTTTCTAATAGACAAAGTTTTTGAATAAACTCATCGGTATTCGGATTTGAAAATCTTGAATAGAGATTCCCCTGTTCAGTGCCATTGAAGATGGCCGATCCATGCTCAGCATTTTCAAAACTAAAACTTGAAGTCAGGTAAAGCGGAACGGAATGTTCCCTATGATTGGTCTTTTCAGACTGTGTTCGTATTGATATTGTTTCGAATGCTCGGTTTTCCATTTTTTAAAATATTTTATTATCAAAAAATGGAAGAAGCTTTTAGCTATAGAAACAATAATATTGTCATCTTTCTCCTCAACCGAAGAGATGGAATTAGCACCTTTGTCAAATTTTTGACCGGTTGCTAAGGTGTCGTAGGGCCATATCCCTCAACCTTTCTTGATAATTAAGTTAAGTAAAGAACTTTTGGTAAATGTATAAATTTTGTGTTGAAGGAAGTGCTTTCTTGAAAAGTATTTAACAAAAAATTAGGAGTGATGGTTGAGTTTTTCTTTTAACACCAATTATGATACGATCACGAAGCTTTGGATATATTAGAAATTTTGGTAATTTTTAGATCGATTTCTCGATTTTGTATGACTGGTTGTATGTTAAAAAATACAATTAGATAAATGTAATCAAATTGTTATTTCATTGGCTTTATTTTTAATCTCAATTTATAGCATTCCTTTGTCCGTTATTGAAACAATTCCATCACTTTTACTTATTTCAACCGATATCCATCCTATTTCATTAAGATTCTCATTCAGTAATTTCAAGCCTATAAGATAGCTAGGATTTTCTTCCTCCATAATGTAAGGGAACCAATTCTTAGACCATTCATCATCACCACAATTTTCTAATGAAACGAGATAATGAGTGCTTCCGTCATCCCATTTTAGTGGCGCTTCAACATCTGTCTTGATATCATCTAAACCTAGCTGAAATAGCACAGGTGCAGAAGACTTTCGTAAAACTTGATTATCTCCAATAGACATAAGACGACCTAAATATGCACCTGGTACATCACCATTACCATCATAGTCTGCATATGAATATATAATCATAAAGTCTGCAATGCTATCTCCATTTATGTCAAATTCGCTAATTTCAGGAATAATTGGTAGGTAGACCATACATGTTGTATCTACTAAGTTATCCGTAATTGAGGTGTCAACTTCACTAGTCATTTCATTACCTTTTTCACAACTAACGAATAACAGGCATCCAATTGTGAATAAAATTATAGCGTTAATATTCATATTTTTTATAGCTTTCGCTTTTATCCTTCTTTAGTAACTAGCCAATAAATTAAGTAAATATTAATTAATTTCATAGGTTATACCATATCTAAAAATTTCACTATTTACTCGGTATCAACTACCATAATCAGTCACTCCTTTTGAATAAGCCAGATAAGTTCCAAGTTTTTTATGTGCAAATGAAATCTGAATTCGAGGTCGAAGATCTATCCCATCAATAATTTCAAATTGGTGGTTTTGTAGGTCGCTGTCAATTATTTGGAGTAGGGAGTTCGGGATTTGTTTGTTAGGGGATGTTCAACGATTTAGGTATCGCCGTATGAGCGAGGTACGAAGCGAATATGGACGCATAACTTTTGTTGGCTGTCCGTATTTTTTCAACTCTATCAATCATCATAATGAAATCTACACTGAATTATTGAGCATTTTTGATCTGCTCCTTTTTTTCCAGATACTTTATAAACCAACCTATGCTCCTGTGTAATTCTTCTTGACCAATATCCTTTCAAACCATGTTTTAATGGCTCTGGTTTCCCGATTCCCTTGAATGGATTTTCCCTTATGGATTTAATCAACTCTTTTATCTTAACTACAATATCTTTATCTATTTCAATCCAATATTCAAAATCCTCCCAAGCGTTTTTAGTAAATACTATTAGCATTTATAGTTTGGTTTTTAATCCTCTAAGGAGAATGGTACGGTATCTCCATCCTTCAATTGACTCATTGAATCTTCTAACCTTTTCCGATTCTTAGAAGATGATAGTAAGTATTCAGTTTCTATCAAGGAGTTATATTCCCTGATTGACATAATTACTATTGCATCATCATCATTGTTATTCCTTGGCACTATTATAACTTCTAACGACTTACTTACTGAATCGAAGTAATGCTTCATTTTTGATCTTAGCGAAGAAATTGTAATTGCTTTCATATTTAATTGACATTTTAATGTACACATAAAAGTACGCTATTACGTACAACAAGTCAAGTCTTTAAGTGACAATTGTCTTTTAAATCTGTTTATCAATTAGTTATAGATTTGATATTATTCGCAATCAATAGTCTCGAAGCTTGGCACTTGGGATTGATGTTAAAAACTAACAGTACGTAATTGTATTGTTGTTTTTTTATGACACCTAAAAACTCAAAGAAACACAAATATAGTCCACCCACACAAACCCAAAACTCCCACCGAAATGACCAGCCGATATTTGTGTTTCAGTTGGACAACGCCGAAGATAAATCAGAGTCCGGAATTATGTTACTATAGAGTTTTGCATTTTAGGTTGTTTCCTTTTTCCATTATCTCAAGGTGGCATTTTTTTGTCTTAGTGGAGATTGAAGTGGTAGTCAATTGATTGCCTATTTCGCATTATCATTTCTTTTTATTGACTGATTTTCCTTCTTTTTTTCATTTTTGAATAGGGTCTGTGCATGCAACTTATGCAATTATTCTGTTGGATTTACTTCAGCCTTTATCATTTTTAAAAAAATTTCTATCGTCCGGCAATACATTTTGACGGTTGATTTTTTGAAGTTGGCTAACATCAGATACTTGCGATAAGCTTCTACTTCTTTGGATACGTTATTGTCTGAAATCATTTTCTTTTGTGTGGTTTAGAAATGATCTCAAGTTGGTGGTTTTGTAGGTCGCTGTCAATTATTTGAAATACGGAATTCGGGTTTTGTTTGTTAGGGGATGTTCAACGGATAATTGTATGCAGCGTCTCTCGACGAAGGAGAGATATGCTGTCATACATATTGTTAGGTGCTGGCTTAATTATCCTATATATTTTTATAATTACCATTTACTTCTCAAGTAGTTTAAGAACCTTCTTACGTTTGTTTTGCATGTAATTAAGTTCAGAAATGTTTTTTACTAAAGATATGGCTTTGTCATAGCTTTTCAACGCCTGTAAATAATTTTTGACAGCTTGGTAGTATTCTGCCATACTCCCGTAAAAAAGGTATTCACGTTGTCCCAAATCAAGGGGATTAACTTGACGCAACAAATCTATAGCTTTATTTGGTCGAGAGAGTTCTAAGAATGCAATAGCCATGTTCAAAAGGTTTAAAGGGGACGGAGATGTCTTTTGCAATTTATCATACCAATAAATAATTTTTGTCCAATTCGTTTCTTCAAACGTTTTTGCTAATAGATGTTCACTTGCAATGGCTGCTTCATAGTGGTAGTAACTGTACTGGCCGCTCTTTGTCGCTTTTGTCATCATTTCATGTCCTAGAAAAATCAAAGGGACATAATACTTTGTTCTATCCTGAAAGCGTAAATCTATTAATTCATTTGCCTCATTAATCTTACTATCAATGCGTGCAGAATGAAAACACATCAGGGCGAAAAGTGCTTGACTTTCTTCATTGCAAATCTGTGGATGTTCTATTAAGAGCTTGCATAGCCTCATAGCTTCACCGCACAGTTCTTTTCTTACAAGGATATCTTTTTTGGTCGAGTGAAACCCTTCATTAAATAGGAGATACAGGACTTCTAAAACTCTGATCTGTCTTTTTGCTAATGCTATCCCTTGCGGTATTTCAAACACAAGTCCCTTCTTTGTGATTGCTGATCGAGCTCGGGTAAGTCGTTTTCTTATGGTTTCATCTTTTAATAGGAGAGCACTTGCAATTTCTTTTTGAGAAAAGCCAGCGATGGATTTTAAGGCAAAAGCTATTTGGTCTCGAGAATCTAGAGAAGGGTGGCATGCCATAAAAATCATTCTAAGTTGACTATCGGCAATTTCGTTTTCAAGAAATAATTCCGAAAATGCAATGGCTGAGGTGCTGTTTGCAAAATATCTGTTTCTTTCTTTTTCAGATTTGAGCTGCCTAAAAAGATCCAAAGCCCTATTTTTTGCTGCTGTTGTCAGCCAAGCCTCTGGGTTGTCTGGAGTTCCATTTCTCCAGCTTATAGCTGCCTTAGCAAAAGTATCTTGAATGGCATCTTCTATATGTTCGAGGTTTTCAATTCCGAATATTCGACATAGAACAGAAACCATCTTTACGAACTGATGTCGAAAAAGATGGTCTATTAATGGATTTAAATTTTGTTTAGAATCCACAATCTAGTTGTCGAATTCCATTACTTCTCGTATCTCCACAGTTCCCCCTTTATCATAATCGGGGTAACTCTCAGCTATTTTCATTGCAGTATCTAAATCAGGAGCTTTTACAATATAATAGCCTCCGACTAATTCTTTGACTTCAGTGCCTGCTCTGTCTGTGACAGTTCGATCTGGACCTGATACGTGTCGAACTGTAGTTGTTTCTAAAGCATGTCCACCAACATAAACGCCATCTTCTTCCATTTTCTGTGACCAAGCAAACCACTTGCCCATATGTGCTTGCATTTCTTCAGGAGATAGTCCCATAGTTTGATAATTGGTGCCTAAAAATATAAGCATAAACTTTTTCATGATTTTTAGTTTGATTAAAAAATAGAATAAACAAGTATCATACTATACAGGAACAGCTCCCCACTTAGAAATAACGATACTCATCAAGGTTAAAGAAATCCACCAATAGGCAAGATAAACCCAAAAGTATTTCGCAGATTTTTTCTCGAAAATAACGACATACCCAAGTACCGGTAAGACAAATAAAAGTGTAGCTGCCAAGCCATGAGCTAGACCATGTTGAAAGGTGTGGTATTGCCCTCCATATTCTGCCAGGAAAGCTGCAGCAGATCCTGTTTTCATCAGTTCAGTGTCTCCACCTACCATTCCGAAAACGCCACTTTCGTGAATGGTGAGAATATACATTCCGAAAGAAATAAAAACATTCAACACAATACTGAGCATCAGCTTTATGGGTGATACAGGTGTAGCGGCTTTTTCTGCAGACATATCTGTCATGGCATGCCACTTTTCGCCTCCAAAAAGGCTTTTGTGAAACCACGGTATCGCAACCAGAAAAGGGATGAGTGCCGCTGCAAGAATTACAATAAAATTTGGTGTCATTGTTTTGTTTTTGAATTAGTTACGTATTTGGTCTACATAGGAGCGCATTCGCTAATTTCAATAGCATGGTTAGGATAAGAATATATCGGATGACCACTGAACAATTTCTGTGCCTCCGTCAGATCAATAGCTTGTACTATTGAATAGCCTGTAACTAAATTCTTACTTGGATTCCAAGAAGAACCATCATTACTTGCCGAAGCTGGGGCAAAAGGAGATCCCATATCTACCAAGCGGTCACCGCATTTCTGTGCCCAAGCCCCCCAAGGTGCCATCATTTGTTCCTTTTGTTCTGGGGTTAATTCCGGTGTTGGTTGATTAGCTCCAGAGGTGTTGTAATAAAGAGCAATAAATTTTTTCATGATTTTCTTTTAGTGTTTAATAAATAAGATTTCTACCCTATGACGAATCTGAATTCTAACACTGGGACAAAAAAAGAAATTATTTTTAAATTTTTTTTCCTGAAAATCTGTTTTATCATAGTTATTCATTTTTGGTGTTTTGCTTGCACCTAACGTCCACGCATACCCGTCGTTGGCAGCTTTTGCTGCCAATGAACGGGTATGCATTGTTCGGCATTCGCCTTCTTTTATATTTCTTTTGAAGTTCCAATAATAACCTGTTCAGCTAAAATTCTCATTAGATAAATTTCATTCAATAAATCTTTATCATCCTTGAAAGGGATGTATTTGTCTTTTTCTGTTTCTTTACTATGCACAATTGAATTTCTCGTGAAGTAAATTCTCTTTGAAAGGTTTTTGAATACTTCCGATTCAACTTCAAAATTCACTTTGTTTCCTTTGGAGAAAGGTACTTCGTTGATTTTAAAAAACTCGATTAATTCAGAACTCACATTTTCTAATTCTTCTTTCAAATTCTCCAAGTCAGTTATGTACTTTCTGAGCACTAATTCTAATGCCTCCAACTCATTAATCTGAAATTCTTCATTCTTATACCTTAATCTCTTCTGTATAATTTTAATTAATTTTTCGATGTCAGTTTTCCGCTTATAAGAGAACCCTGGCAGCGTTAATTGTTCCCTCATTTTATTTATCAAATCTTCGTTGTAAATTTTCTCGAAGAAGTGTTCAAGAATATGATAGAACGATAGATATTGATGGTCTAAACTTTCTGATGATACTCCTTTTTGATAGTGAAGTATTAGGTCGTTAATGTAAGTTCGCTTAGGACTCTCTATTTCATCTCTCGATAATCTTCTTAACCTTCCAACTTTTAAAGGGGAAAATAATTCATCGAAATATCTCAATGGATAGATTGAATGACTTAAGTTGTAGCTCAACGAAAAAAGATAAGAGTACATAAGTTGCTCAAATCTTAATTTTTTAATTGAATTTTGTGATTTTATTTTTATTGTTTCAATTAATGGTAAACTTTGTCTGAGTACATCAAAAACAGTTTGATTGAATAAGGTTGATTGTTCTATTCTTCTCTGTGTTCTTCTTAAATATCTAAGTGGGTCAAAAATTCTTTTTGTAATTCTTCTGTCAAGTTCAACTATTTGCTCCAATAAGTAGATTATATATTCATCCGACGGGTCTCCGTAACTATATTTAATTCCATTTATCTCATCTGAGATGCTATTTTCTCTATATCGAGAAGGCATATAAATTCTTGAATTCTCTTTCGCTAAAATTTCAAAGTATTTCTCGTTACTAATTTCTGTTTCGTCTCTATTCAATTTGTTTTTTAACTCGTCAACCTTCGAATTAAAATGTTCTTTATCTAAATCGACGTTTTGTCTTTCTGGAATAGAGAAAACTACTTTAGTATCATCATCCTCTACGATTTCCGCTTTGAATGAATCTTTAAACAACTCAATGAAGTTTTCGATTTCCATTTTTTATTTTTTTTGGTGATGCCGAACGGTCTCGGCTAAACGCAGTATGGGCGCATAGCCCATATTGCCGTTTTAGCCATTGTTCCAGCCTGCCTTTCTTTTTCTATTGAGGTAAAAAAGGAGCATAATTTCCTCTATCTGGATGTAACCTAATAGAGGTATATTCATTTGGATAAGGATAGTTTTTTGTATTTGATTTTTTATAATCTATGCCAGAAATCCATTTTCCTTTTATCTTATATTCTGGATGACTTCCACTACTTGCCCCTAACACTTTAACTTTAGTGTAATTGGCTAAACTTTGAGCTACGGATAACTTTGGAATATTTTCAGAGTTGAGAATTAACCAATAGTTACCTTCTTTATAATTCCAATTCTCAACAGCTGAATTGCAACCCCAAAGTTTAATAAATGAACAGTTTATTAATTTACTCCTTACAACTGCTCTTATTGAAGGTGAAAAATTACTTCCAACTAAATGGTCAGTAAATAATATACCTTTTTCAAAATTGACAACTTGTTTATAAGTTGGGTTAGGATTTGAGTGAATAAACAAGCCTCTTGCTTGTGTCAAAGATGCCTCATGATACCCTAATGCCAATCCTGCCCCATATGCATGGCTTAATATGTGAATCTCATTTATTTCAAATGGACAATTCACAATTTCTGAATGTAAATCATCTCTTGTAAAGGTCTTAACAATTCGATATTTTCTTCCTTTTGAACCTCCAATTTTTTCCAAAGAGTTAGCATAAACCTTAAAGTTGCCAAGTTCAGCGCCATATCCGTAGCAAATCAAAATTCCTCTTTCTTTAGCTAATGATGTTTGTATAGGTTCAATAGGAGTAAAATAATTCTCCTTAGGATATGCATATTTTAGATAACTCATATTTCGTCACATTTTTCTAATGGATAACAAGGCAAACAATCAGAAGTTACATATTCACCAGACGCATTTTTTTGATTCCTCAAATAAACCAAATTTGTTGGAACATTAAATTCAAAAGGTGCTCCCACAAAAACAGCTCCTGTTGACCACTTCAAATTTGAGTCATCAACTCCTTCATAATCACGTTCCAAGGTTATTTTCCACGTATGATGGGTTGCATCTGTAGTATCTTCTGTAATGGCAACCACCCTATAAACTTCGCAATTGATTATTATTTCTCTATCAATGTCATTATCAATTTTCAACTGGTTTACTGCACTCGTTCCAAAATCATAATAGTAAGCTGATGATGTTAATACTATCTCATTTTGTCCATTAAATACCTCAAGTTTTCCTTCTCTATCAGTATAGAAAACTCCTTTTTGTTCTTTTATTTCCTGTGCCATTGACACATAATAAGTACTTCCTGGAACAGGTGGCAAACTGCTTCCTTCCCAAATTTCTCCAAATGTGACCCAATGCATTGCTAATGGTTCATGTCCTTGCCGAACAGGAACTAATGCTCTTGCAGCACCTGCCGATAATGCTTTGTCAAACAATGGGTCTCCTGAGTTTTCTTGAATTTTATTAGACCATGAGCATTTTTGTCCCCAGAAATAAGGGTAAAATAGATAGGTCATTAAATTCCAATCAAAAAGCTGTTCAAAAAATTGAATAAATGCACCGTCTTTTTGTGCTTCTTCTAAATCCATTTGAGGTAGTCCACATGGTTTTACATTCCTTTTCATTGCTTTGAATTGGTCATAGAATTGGCAGCTTATATATGATATAGCCATACGTTTTAATTCAGTCCTTTCAATTTCTCTATTTATAAAAGGATTACGACCAAATTTCATTTTTGCTTCTTTATTAGCTTTCCATTTAGCGAGTTCTGTATTATAACTTTGCAATTCTTCCTCATGCGTTGCTAATATTTTTTCATAGATGTTTAATTGCCATTCAGTTAAGATATGTGGTTTCCTTACACATTTAATATTGACAATCATATTTACATAATTAACACCCCAACCTGTAAAGTTTATTGGAATCGTGCCTTCCAGATACGGTAAGTTTTTTCCTGGAATACTATAAGATGGATGTTGAATGTAAGAATGTTCAGGCCCAACAGCTATACCACAACTGACTGCTCCGTCACCCCATTCAAGAGTACCACTTTTCTCAAATCTAACAGCTTGGTAATCTGTAGGAATTGATGCGGAAGTAACAATGAAACCTTCTCTCTTATTATCTGGGTCAAAATCTGCGTGCAAGTTTATAGAAACATATTTTTCAAGTGGTTCGCTTATTGGTTTAATCCCTTCTAATCCATACTGAACTACATAAGTTTGATAATTAGCCTCCGTAATTTGTGTTGGTAGAAGTGTGGGTTTAATGGGCTTAGTTAATCCAAATGGAGCTATTTCTTTACTCATTAAAGCTTTATACATTTCTAAAGGCTCTGGCAGAACAAATTCAAACATTAGCCTTTTGCCATAATTCATAACCTGTCCTTTCGAAATCATATTCATGAAATGATACATCCCATTCATATGCTTTACACCTCCTTCTCCAACTGTATTTTTAAAACTATGAGTATTTAATTCTTCCGTTTCAACAATTCTCTTTTTAGAAGTCAATTTTCTAACTGATTCTTGTATCCTTTTCAAAGTTCTTTCAGTAATATCGGTAGCTTTTTCACGAGCAATTCTTTGAGATTCAGATTTTGAGCTATCTAAAGCTAAATCTAAACTTGTCGATGCATCATAACTTGGTCCCCAAAAATTGGCTGTAACACCTGTATCCAAACTAAGGTCTTGTTCGATAATTTTTTGAGATTCAGTTTGCAAGCTGAATCTTTCAGAAACTAAATGGTCTTTTTCTTCCAACCTTGATTTTATTTCTTCAGTTTCGGAATAATCTTCGGTTCTTTCTAAATGACGATGTTCTCTTACTCGTTCTTCTCCTAACATAATAGTTTCATTGTATGCAAGATGTCCAGCTTCGTAACATTTTAACTCTTCTTTTACTACCATTAAATCAGTTATATACGGTCGAATTTCAGCACAACAAGAATTTTGGTCTTTGCAACATTCATCGCATGAGCAATCACAATCTTCTTCAATACAATCCTTTCCATTTTCACCAGTTGCTGAATTATCTGTTTGGTCTTCTGGAATTCTTAATTCATAAGATTCGCTATATATTCCTAAATAATTGAAGGGTTTGTCTATTTCTATTGGCTCTAACTTCTTGGTACATGGATTTAATTTAAAAAAGCAGGGAGGGATTAATATTGGCTTTTCGAATACTTCCCAAATTTCAGAAATACTAATTTTTCTTTTTGATTGATAGAAAAGTCGAATTAAATGAAGTGTTTTAAGAAGTAATATGTAGTCTATATTATCCTTATGTCCTAATTTTCCAAGAATTGATAATGCTAAACTTGTGTCTGAAATATTTTGGTAATCCTTTTCATAATTGCTTAGATAGGATACTTTCTTTAAATCTAATTTTTCTTTTTCAACTGGTTTCTCTTTTTGAGTTATTATCTTCCTTTTTGCGAAATAAAGTTTTAAATCATCTTCCTCAAAAAGATTTTGTATTTCCCTTATTTGACTTTCATGTTTAATTGTCTTCATTTTTTGAAGCTGAGTAAATACCTTTTGAGTAAGAGGTGTTAGTTGCCCAACAGAGTATATCACTTGTTTCCCTTTCAAATACTTGAGAATTATTTCTATCATTTTATGATAGTCTTTGAGGTTGCAAAGACGCTCCATAATCCTATACCAATTTGATTGAATTCCATGTGGATGAGATTCGATTCCTATGCTTGTAATTTGATTATTTGAGAGTTTTTCAACTCCTCGTTTCACTTGAAATTTGAAAATATTTTCCATGATTTTAAGGATTTTGTGATTGTTTTATTTATTGTTTTTTCTTTTTTTTGGTTGGCTGGAACATTTGTATATCCACACCTCTCACCTAAAAGGTACGGATATTCCCCCATTCTCATCAACCCCCAAATACCCAAAATCATCCAGTTTCACATCAATTCAACACATTTTCACACACAAATCAACACAAAACACCCCACCACCCCAATATACAAAAATCCAACAACGTACTCGTAAATCAACCGACTACAAACAGCTACAAACGATTATTAAGCCGAGCAAGAAATATATGTTAATTAACATTACACTCCCTAAACCTCTCCCAACCGCTCCAACAACCAAGACTTCTCCGTCAACACCTCCTCATTAAGACTTCGATAGCTAACACTCAAAAAGTGAATAAGGTGATAAAATCTTATTCGCCTTTTTTGGTTTTTGTGAATGAATAATTTGTAAGAGAAAAATTATTTCAAAAATGTCACATAGGTGTGACAAAAATAATCTACCTTTGTCACATACAAGTGTCAAAAATGAAAAATACAAAAGAAAATATCATCCAAGCAGCTATTCTTCTTCTAGAAGAAGATAAAAATTGTTCCTTAGAAACAATAGCGACAAAAGCAGGAGTTAGTAGAAGAACTTTACATCGATATTTCGATGGTAAAGAAGAACTCGTTATTGCTGTTTTTGAAACATTAGCCGATAAATACTACGAGGGCTTGATGCAAATAATCGAGGAAGAAAAAACAATTATCGAGACTTTAAGAAGCATTATGTCTTATGACCTTAGCATGTTTTCACGTCATAATACGGTTTGCTACCTCTACGAAAGTTATAGTTCTATTTACAAGTTTGATGAAGAAGATTTAATGAAAATTGAAGAAGAGGGGATTAAGATTTTTTCCAAATTAAAGGAGGAGGGACATTGCAATCAAACATTTGATTTTCAGTGGATTAATGCATTTTTTGACAACCTCGTTGAGTTAGGTTATAATCAAATTCAAAATGGTATTGAGTATGAAGTAGTTGAAAAAACAATCTGGGAATTGTTCTGGAATGGTATCAGTAAATAGTTTAAAACCAATAAAAATAATTACAAAAAAATCTAAATTTTAACATGAAATTTCATTTCCACATCTCCAATATTTTAAAAAATCATGAAAATTAACATCATATTTACGTTCTTAGTTTTAGCCGCATTAGGCTTAACAATTTCAGGTTGCTTTAAATGGGCAGCACGCGCGCCTGATAAACTTCCAGAAACAACAGCACTTGACAACAGCTACGACTACAAAGGAAAAGTCATCATTGTCGGTGCAGGTGCATCTGGTTTAGCAGCAGCAAAAGTATTGGAACAAAACAATATTGACTACAAAATATTGGAAGCTACTGACCGATACGGCGGAAGACTCAAAAAAAATACAACGCTTGCTGATTTTCCTATCGACATCGGCGCAGAGTGGATACATAGTGCGCCCATTGCCCTCAATAAAATGAAAGGCAAAGCGGGTGTGCAAATAGAGGAAGAGTTGATACCTTATCATTTAGAAGACACCTACACTTGGGATGGGACAACGTATAAAAAAACAGCTCAATCTGAAAATGATTTCATGTATAATTTTTTGCCTGAATCCAAATTCAAAAACTCCACTTGGTATGACTTTGTCAATGAAAATATCGCTGCAACGGTGAAGCATAAAATTCAATTCAACTCACCCGTTTCAGAAATTGATTATTCTGGAAATAAATTGTTATTGAAAACAAAAAATGGAGAAATTCACAGCGCAGATAAGGTACTAGTAACGGTTTCTATTGGTGTCTTGAAATCAAATCATATCAAATTTATACCTGACCTAAGTGAGAAAAGAAAGGAGGCGATTAATAGTATTACATTTTATCCAGGCTTTAAATTAGCAATGAAATTCACCGAAAAATTTTATCCAGATGCAATAAATTGCAAGGTCAAATCTGGAGAAAAAGGTTTTTATGATATTGCGTTTAAAAAGGAAGCACAAAGCAATATTCTTGGACTTCTAGTAGCTGGAAACTCTACTGAAGAATATTACAAATTGAACTCAGCAGACTTAATAGTTAAGTCTGCTATAGCTGAACTTGACCGTATATATAATGGCAAAGCTTCTGAGACCTATACGGGTGAATACATTTTAGAAAACTGGGGTCAACATCAATTTACGATGGGTACTTGGACGCAAGCATTCCTACATAAAAAATCGGAACTCAAAACCCTAAATCAGTCGCTTGATAAGAAGGTTTATTTTGCAGGGGAAATTAACGACACCTACCAACAAATGGGCGTGCCGGGAGCAGTCTTGTCTGGTTATCACTCCATTGATAAATTATTGACTAATACAAAATGAAAAATATCAACATCATTTTACTCGGAATAATAGCACTATTATTATTCACCGTTTCGTGTAAAAAAGACAACGTAGTAGCAGTAGCCTGTTTTACAACTTCTGTAACCGAAGCAACTGTAGGCGATGAAATAACTTTTGCAAACTGTTCCGAAGATGCCACCAATTACACTTGGGATTTTGGAGACAATAGTTCAATTATTACCGCTGAATCTCCTAAGCATACTTATACTGCTGCCGGAGAATATACTGTGAAAATGGTGGCTGCGAATGATAACAATGAAAGCACTACTTCACAAACAATAACCGTCACTTCAACTCCAAATCTTTTTGATGGAAATGTGATTATCGTTGGTGCAGGAGCAGCTGGATTAGCAGCAGCAAAAAAATTAGAAGAAGCAGGAATTGCGT
>CALFWW010000048.1 GCA_937928575.1 uncultured Saprospiraceae bacterium
TATCTGCGTTGGAAAGCCCTGTCTGCTTGGCGCAGTCAGGCAGGCTCGCCGTAACTAAGGCTATGTCTGCGTTTTCCGCCTTAATCTCAATAAAATTTTCCTCCATATAATAACCGCACTTATAGAGTACAATTTGTATAAGAACTCATTTTTACTGTTCTTCAAGTAGCGTTAAGTTATACTTCAACCCCCTACTATCTACCACCACTTGGTCAAGGGTATTTTTTTTATAACAATCTCTTTGCAATGAAAAAACTTAATCATTTTTTCTGTATTCTGATTCTTGATGGCTTTTTAATTACTAATTGTTGTTGGTCTTCACTACTCAGCTCAATGGTGGAACCAGCTATATTTACCATTTTTATCTCCATGGAAAAGTCATGAGGTTCTTTGTTAATCCTAATTTTATGTATTTTTCGAGTTAGAAACTCATTATCATTGATTGATTGTATTTGCTCTAAACTATAATCATTTGTAGCTGTTTGACCTCCTTCCAATTCTAAATTATCCAACTCTGGTGTTGCACTTAGAATAGAGATAAAAGACACGAATCCTCTCTTTTTGAACTCTATAAAAATGGATTTTCCAATAAATCCGCCTCCTACCGCAAAAAATGCGATGAGTACAATTTTTATAACATTGCTATTACTTACCTCACTTAATAGGATTCCTATTGCGGTAATCGCTACGAATCCTAAGATTGCAAATAGGGTGCTTCCGGTGTTTCTGAGGAGTTTTTCATTCTTGATTGCCAACAGGTGTTTTTACCAAATAGTTAGGTGAATGTCATTGGGGAAGTTTTTGAACAGCCCCAATTGCATATATATTGTTACAACTTTATATTCTTCCTTACTTTACTGATGGCCTTGATAAAAAATTACTATAAAATACTCATTATTCTTGAACTGAATTCTTTTTTTGCTCTTCATAATGTAAATGAACGATTTCAATAAAATTCAAGATAATTCCTAAACCAAGGATGATGTAAACAATAGTGAATAATTTGCCTTCTGTAGTTCTTGGCACGATATCTCCATAACCAACAGTGGTTAGTGTCACTACTGAAAAATATAAACAGTCAATCCAATCCCATTTTTCGAGAACTCTATACATGATCGTCCCAAATCCTATGACGGATGTACTCAATGCAAGTAGTTTGAGATACTGCTTATCCTTGAGAAAGGAAATAATTATTTTGATAAAACTCATATTGAATTTGTTTTCTAATTATGTTCGGATAGGTTGATCTTTAAATTCATTTTACTTTTTGGTCTCGCAAATACTCACTCCTTAAGCATATGAAATTACAAATTCAAAAGAAATCTCTTTGCATATTCTAATTGAAAAATTGGTGTTTACCCGTTTACGGCATTTTGTTGTGATAAACCACGTGTGGTATACGTGGTTTATCACCAAGTTTACTTCGACATAAAAGGCTTCATGTCTACGGATGAGACTAATATTTGGCTTACTGATGGATTTCGGGTTTTTATTGTTACAATTTATTCCACCTAAAAAGATAAGCGAGAATGATGAAAGAGCTCTTTTTTCTTACTTAGGCACTTATTTCGAGACTTTCTCATATTCAACTAAATCTTGATGATCTTGACAGTCTTTACCAAGTCCTTGGAGTAGATCTTTACAAAATAAACACCTGGATTCAAATGTGACAAATTTGTAGAAAGTGATTTTGCGTTTGCATTACGAGTAAAAACCTCTTGACCATTGACCTTAAATATACGCACGCGTTCTACGAGTGTTTCTGAGGTAATAGTTAATTCGTCAATGACTGGGTTAGGAAAGATGGTGATGTTTTGCGGCTCAGCTTCATTGGTACTGAGGACTAATTCACAATCTCCAAAATAAAATTGAGCTACCGTCTCTATCAGCGTATTGCCTGGGTTTTGCAATTCGATACGTTCGATCGCTTCAACTGATGAGAAGCCTACGAATTGAGCAATATTACTTGCGTCATAAGTAACTGTGAGTAGCAACTCTGTCGACACTCCATATATTCTTAGATCTATTGCTCCTGAACCTATCGGTGAGTATAAGTCAAATGCTACATTATGCACAGGTACATTCCCTGTAAAGAGGACATAGGTAGAAGAGAAAAAATTGTTTGATGCTATGCCTGGATTTGCAAGACCAAAGAATGAACCACTATTTACAAAAAGCATTTCAGCTCCTACACTGGCACCACTATTCGTAAATATTACGCCTTCTTGTATTTCTCCTGCAGGAAAACATTCACTCTCCATAGAACTAACAGCTGTTCCGCAAGCTAAGAAATCATCTGCCGGTCCCCCTTCAAAATCTTCAAATGTAAGCGAACTAGGATTGGGACATGCCGCTAAAAATGCATCCACAGTTGTATGAAATTCGATAGAATCTTGCTGAGCAAAAAGAGATAAACTAGTCTGCAAAATAAAATAAGTAAACAACGCAATTTTTTTCATATTAAAGTTTTTTTAATAATAATGTAGTGCGTATCTAAGGTACGACGCGAGATACAAAATTAGTGGAAATTAGGATAAAGAAGCGTGATAGTTTACCAGTTTATTTCTAATCCAGTTTTAGTCTGATTAGGTCTTTTGGTGAAGCTGTTACTGTAGCTTATTTTCTTATCCAATTGTAGATCAATAAGCACATTGAACTTCAAATATAATTAATATTTCTTTGGATACATTTAAATCTGAAATCATTTTCCTTTTGTTTGGTTAATAATAATTTCAAATTGGTGGTTTTGTAGGGCGCTGTCAATTATTTGAAATACGGAGTTCGGGTTTTGTTTGTTAGGGGATGTTCAACGATAAGTGTAGGTGGCGTACTTGCCGTAGGCAGAAGTATGACAACCTACACAATGTTAGGCGTTTGTACTTTTCTCTTTATGCAATTTTCACTGTTTGGTTCATCATTTTTACTTTAAAATTAACTTTTGCTTTTAATGCTTCAAATACCTTCAATATAGTTCCAATTGTAACATTACTTGCACCGTTTTCTAATTTCGAAATTTGAGCTTTTTGAACTCCTACTAGTTTTCCCAATTCTTCTTGAGTCAAATTTTGTTCTTTTCTAGCTCGTTTTATCATTTCTCCAACTAAATCAATTCTTAACTCAAATTCAAATTGATCTCTTTCTGGCGTTCCAGTTTTTCCAATATATTTGTCTGTAACTTGATCTAATGTTGTAATGTTGATTTTTTTCTTTTTCAATTTTTTCTTTTTCATCTTGTACTTTTTTTATTAAACGAGTTTTTAGATATTTTCAAAATAATTATCCATTAAATCTTTCGCTTTTTTTATTTCTGATTTTGGTGTTTTTTGGGTTTTCTTTATAATTCCATTTGTTCCAACAACTAAAGTGTTTTTCTTATCTTTTTTGTCCCAGAATGCAAATAATCTATATTGTTTTTTATCGTACAAAGTTCTAAACTCCCAAATCGATTTTGTTAGTTTTTTAAATAATTTCGGATCATTATCATAACTCGCTTTTGTAATGTTGTAAATTATTTTCTTCCTTGCTTTTGAATCTATTTCATCCAGAAATTCCATTGCATCATCTAGGAATATAATTTCAAATTTTTTATCCATCAGGTTTCTCAGTTGTTGTTTTGGGTAAGTTAGTTAAAAATATCCATAAATGGAAACATTATTTGTAAAAAAACATTTTTTCGTCTTCATAAATTGATATTCATCAGTGAATTTTATAACGCCTAACTCAAAGGAACACAAATATCGGCCACCCAAACAAACCCAAAACTCCCACCGAAATGACCAGCCGATATTTGTGTTTCAGTTGGACAACGCCGAAGGTAAATCAGAGTCCGGAATTATGTTACTATAGTGTTTTGTATTTAAGGTTGTTTCCTTTTTCTGTTATCTCAAGGTAGCAATTTTTTGTTTTATTGGAGATCGAAGGGAGAGATATTAACAATTGATTGTCGATATCGCATTGTCTTTTATTTTTATTGACTGGTTCTTCTTCTTTTTTGGCAAGCATCAAATACCTACGATAGCCTTCTACTTCTTTGGATACATTTAAATCTGAAATCATTTTCCTTTTGTTTGGTTAATAATAATTTCAAATTGGTGGTTTTGTAGGGCGCTGTCAATTATTTGAAATACGGAATTCGGGTTTTGTTTGTTAGGAGATGTTGAACGATAAGTATACGGAGCGTGGCAAGCCCTTAGGCTGCCATGATCGCATATACAGTATTATGCAGATTGTTATTTTTAGGCTGTTTTTGAAAGTTTCTTAGGAGTATTCATTAAAGCGGCATTTTTAAATTTTCGATTTATTGGGTCCTTTAATTTATAAGGTCTATTAAAAGCCTCTTGATTTAATTTAAAATGATTAGCTAGTTTCCTAATTGTTCCCTTCGAAAGTCCTTTTTGGTAATTTAGTATTTTAGAAACGGTTCCTTTTGTAAGGTTCAAAATCGAAGCTAGGTCTTTAGCTTTTAAGCTATGTTCCGCCATGAAAGATTTCAAAAGTTGAATAGGGTCCATTTGTGGAAGTTGATATTGTTCATCATCATATTTCTCAATCAGGACAGTGAGCAATTCAATTTCGTCTAAATCAGATTTTCTATCTTTAATTACCAATTCTTCCAAGATGTTACAATATTTGGTGTATTGCTTTTTTGATTTTATCAGCTTGTATTTAAGTTTTGATTTCATATCTAGTATTTATTTATAGTATACTGTTTACCAGCTTTACAAATTTTGTCATATTCAGCATGTGTACCAATCCACTTTATGAAAAGATGTACATTTTTAGTTCCAAAATGGTATCTACAAATCAGTCGATATTTATTTCCTCCAATATCAAATATTACTCTTTTAGAACCTTTTCCTAAGAAATCAGCAGAGGCAAAAGTATCTTTGATGTTGTTAGTATTCGACCAATCAGCTACTCTTATTTTTAATAGCCAATCTTCAAACCCAGATTTGGATTGTTGATTTTTCGCGATAAAGTCAATTATGGTTTGCCTTTTGACTAAATGTACCTTCATAACGTTAAAGATAATCAAAAAGTTTCACAAAAGGAAACATTTGTCATTCTGCATAACTCAAAGGAATACAAATATCGGCCACCCAAACAAACCCAAAACTCCCACCGAAATCACCAGCCGATATTTGTGTTTCAGTTGGACAACGCCGAAGTTAAACCAATACCCGGAATTATGTTACTATAGAGTTTTGTATTTAAGGTTGTTTGGTTGTTCTTTTATCTGAAGGTAGCATTTTTTTGTTTTAGTGAAGATAGAGATAGTAGTTATTAACAATTGATTGCATATTTCGCATTATCATTTCTTTTATAGACTGATTTTCCTTCTTTTTTTCATTTTTGAACAAGAGGTTTTCGGGTCAATAATTGTATTTCAACCATTGACAGTGTTTGTAAGATTTTTCCATGCCGATATATTGTTGGATGGAGCTCTGATTTGCGGTAGAGTAATGTATTGGAATATCCATTGCTGATCTGGTGCCACCTCTTTTATTTCGATTGCTTCGCTTCCGCACTGCTCACAGACGAAAGGTTGACGTTTGAGCATTTGAGTCAATATTTCAAAAACCTTTCTTATGGTTTGACCATTGTTGCGCAATTTTTTGACGATTAATGCTTTGACCTCTTTGCTTACCTTGTTGGCATGAATGCCGTATCTGCGTTGTCGTTGAAAGTATGGTGGTGGTAAATGCAGTAACAATTGATTGATAAAAACGAGTGGATGCATCGACTTGACTTCCTTTGGCGCGATCTCACCATCCTTTTGATTTTTGTAATCATTGTAAAGTAGATTGACCTGTTCGGTTGACTTAACAAACTCCAGCCGATTGTTGGTTACTGCAATTCGGTTTACATATCTGGCCAGATATGTTTCAATGGCCTCGCTTTTCATACTTGGATGATCTATTCTTACATTCCATTGTTTGTCTTTTAAATCTGCTTCAATTTCTTCGAAAGTTTCTGACCATTCTATTTGTGGGTCTGATAATAGTTTTTCTAAGCCTTCCAAAAATAGATTCTTGTAAGTAAATCGTAATTTACGATTGCGGCAAATTCGTTTTTTATGTTTTGGATACACCCATTCGCCTTTTTTATTAATTCCTCCAAAACTCAGTAAACTATGCACGTGTACATGGTATTTCATGTCAGATCCCCATGTGTGAAGCACACTGATCATTCCTGGTTTGGCTCCGACATGTGCTTCATTTTCATA
Source organism: uncultured Saprospiraceae bacterium (assembly GCA_937928575.1). Taxonomy (GTDB): domain Bacteria; phylum Bacteroidota; class Bacteroidia; order Chitinophagales; family Saprospiraceae; genus CALDGQ01. Next base: position 6,227 of record CALFWW010000048.1, read on the forward strand.
AATACTCCAGATGGTTGCTTTGGTTGTCTGGAAAATCAGGTTGTACATCTGGCGAGGATATCTTTTGGCCAGTTTATTCAGCCGATGTGGCATTGTTGTTACCAAATGAACGTAAGGAACATCCAGCAACTTACTTTGAAGTTTATCTAGCCATTGTTCTCTTTTGATAGATTGACAAATCATGCAACGACTATTGCCACAACTAAAATAAAGGTAATGAACATGGTTACAGTCTTTACATCTGATCGCCTTGCCACCCAGCATGGGTGTTTTACAAATGCGGAGAGATCTTAAGTATTTGATTTGTTGTAGATCAGGCTTATAGGTACGTATATATTGCTCGCCATATTGACGGACTATCTTTCCAATTACATTAACTTTTTTGGATGATATTTTATTTCCACTCGATCCAGTGGATGCTGAACATTCTGATATCTTTCTATGCACAGACGGATGTACTTTGCGGTGGTTTTTAAATTTTTATGCCCCAATTGTTGTTGTAGAAATACCAAATCCGTACCTAATTCTAGATGATGCGTCGCATAGCAGTTGCGCAAGGCATGTATATTACACTTTCGTTTTATTCCAGCAAGCGCTCTTGCTCGACGAATTGACCATTGGGCTGCACCCGCACTATAGGCTTTTCCTTTATGGCGACCATTAAATAAATAGACCTCGGGTTTGTAATGTTGATAATAGACTCGTAGAAGCACGATCAGCTTTTTAGGAACCAATATTTTTCTGTCTTTCGCACCTTTACCTCTATGAATATGAATTTGGTTACGCTCTCCATCAATATCAATCAGCCGAACATGAGTAGCCTCGCTCAATCGACAACCTGAAGCATATAGAAAAGTTAAAAAGACTTGATGTTTAAAAGTTGGCGCACGTTCTATTAGCCGTTGCACTTCTTGTCGAGATAAAATCGCAGGTAAAATTTTCTCCCGTCGTGGTCTTGGCATTTTACGCATAGACCAATTATAATCCAGGCGTTCTTTAAAATATTTTCGTAATGAGGAGTAATCTACATTAATGGAAGACCATGCTTTACCTTGCTCCAATCTCATCAATAAATAAGATTGGGCATGTGATTGATTCAATTGTTCTGTGGGTGCAAAGTCCACCTTTGTTTTTTCCAAAAATTTTTCTAACGTTCGGCAATACATACTGACCGTTGATTTTTTAAAATTGGCAAGCATCAAATACCTACGATAGCCTTCTACTTCTTTGGATACATTTAAATCTGAAATCATTTTCCTTTTGTTTGGTTAATAATAATTTCAAATTGGTGGTTTTGTAGGTCGCTGTCAATTATTTGAAATACGG
>CALFWW010000049.1 GCA_937928575.1 uncultured Saprospiraceae bacterium
AGATCTTTTTCCAATCCGCCTGCCAATCCATTCAGCCAATCTTTAGCGGATTCTCCTTTGTTCCAAACAGAAAAAATAGAACGTTTGACCAAACTAAAAAAGCCAAGACCTTGCATCAATTCTTTTTCTCTTTTATTGGTAATTCGGTCGTAAGTGGCAATTAAATTTTCCACTAAAACATCTACCTGATTGGCAGATTTCTTTTCTTGTTTGTCCAATGTCTCACGGATATCATCACGGAAACGAACGTCTGCATTATACTGATCTTTTCTGATGCCGACACCAGTATAGATTTTCTGATTAATGTTACGTGACGTTTCTATGTTGTTGACCAATTTTAAAACAGGTGCTTTTCCACCTGTAATATTTTCAGCAATATATTCCCGTAAGGGCTGATAGCCACTGATGATTGGATGACCTTCCAATTCTTGTTTGGCAGAGACTGCGAATATTTTAGGATCTACAATTCCTTTTTTCTGCGCATATTCTTTGACACCATTTATATTTGTTACCAAATCATCTGGCACCATCAGGTCCTTTTGTTGCAGAATAAAAATGATTTTCTTTCTCCAATCTTCGTGAATGAAGTTGAAAAAATCCCATGCAGATTGACGATAAGGATTTTTGGATTCAAAAACGAAAACGATTAAATCAGATGCGGGTATGAATCGCTCCGTTATTTCTTGGTGATGATCGACAATGGTGTTAGTCCCTGGTGTATCAACAATGGAGATTTCTTTCAAAATGTCGACAGGTTGATAAATCCTTTTTAGATAATCATTGATAGCAACCGTTCGTTCTTCCTCTCCGTAAGTAATTTGTTGGATTGTGTCGGTCATTGGAGATGCAGCCACTTTACAAATCTCTTTATCTTTCGATTCCAGCAGTGCATTTATAAAACTAGATTTTCCAGCTTTCACTTCTCCTACAATCACAAACATAAAAGGTTCCTTGATTCTATCGCGTAAATCACTGACTGTGGTTTCCAAATCATTGTGTCCAATTTCTTTGGTCAAGTCATGCAGTTCACCAACAATCGTGTCGATTTTGGTTCTATATTCTGTCAGTGTCGTATCCAGTATTTTTATCATCGGTTGTTTTATATCGCTTTTTTCGAACTTTTATATTTATGAATTATCACCTTATTTAGACTCTAAATTTTTTGAAAAGTCATTCCTTCGAAATACACTGCTCTAAATAGCTCAATGCTTCGGGTCCTTTACAAAAAATTAGGTCTAAAATACTCAAATTAGGTAAAAACCTGTGCTTTTCCTCAAAGACCTGTGAATAATGGATGGGTGTGAAATTTTTATCTACAAATGTATTACTTTCTCGGGTTGAAATTTTGTTTCTGAGGTCAACAAAATCAACTGGATTTTTCTCATAAACAGCCGAACTTTGTATGTCCGTTTCCATTTGCAATAAGCTCAAAATCTTGTGTAGAATGACTCGATTTAAGTCAAAAAGAGTCTCGTATTTTTTAGTTAATAAGCTTTTCAAATGATCTGCATAATGTTCAAAAAAAGGAGCATTTCCGTAGGCTGATTGAATACTCGTCCAATGAATCCGTTGCCAGTCATCGATATACGATATCTGAACCTCTCGAATTGGTGATTGTTGATTTTTTCCTTTGACCAATGGAACCGTCAAAATTTGAGTTGAATTGGCATTGACAATTTTACAACGATTCCGATATCCACCTTTCTGGTAATTTTCATATTGTTCAATGACCACATGGGGATATAATAAGAACTTTGTGAAATACTGAATTGGTGGAAAGTACTGTAATTCCATCAATACTGGTTTGGAAAATTTGTCGTCCAAAATAAATAATGTTTTGTGGTGCAAGTTTAAGGAATCTATTTTAATTTTAGGAACGATTGAATTAAACAACCAAAATATACTTTGAGTTACTTACAAAAACATGCTTTTCTCGATCAACTGATTTCAAAACCACCACAATCCGATCTCGGAATCATTGTTGTGATTCCGACTTATAATGAACCTGATTTGATTGCAAGTCTACGTGCCTTGCATCGTTGTGGGAAACCAAATTGTTCTGTCGAAGTGATTGTCGTGATTAATGATGGAGAACATAGTGAAGATGCTGTCAAACAACAAAATGCAAAAACTTATGAGGCGGCTCAAAAATGGAGTTTTGAAAAATCAGGAATTCAAATAAAGTACTTCCCAATTTATATTCAAAATTTGCCGAAGAAACATGCTGGTGTTGGACTGGCGCGAAAGATTGGAATGGATGAAGCGGTCAGAAGATTTGAGATGCTGAATCGAAATGGAGTCATTACTTCATTTGATGCAGACTCGACTTGTGCGCCGAATTATTTTCAAGAAATTCATGCACATTTTGATCAACATGAAAAGTGTGATGCTTGTTCGATTCATTACGAACATCCAATTACAGGTGGTGGCACACAAGATCGATATACGGCAATTGTTTTGTACGAATTGCATTTGCGATATTACATCAATGCCTTAAAGTATGCTGGGTTTCGACAAGCTGTGCAAACGGTTGGGTCTGCCATTGCAGTTAAGTCGAAAGCATATCAGCAACAGGGTGGAATGAACAAAAGAAAAGCAGGTGAAGATTTTTATTTCATTCACAAATTTACTCCGTTGGGAACTTTCAAGGAGTTGAAATCAACGACTGTGTTTCCATCTCCACGAGTATCCAACCGAGTGCCATTTGGTACGGGAAAGGCAGTTGGTGAAATTTTAGGAAATGCACAAATATATGATACTTACAATCCAGCTTCATTCGATTTGTTGAAGACGTTCATTTATTTAGTGCCAGAATTATACACCAAAGATTTTTCAGCTTTGTCAAATCAAATTCCCTCAGAAATAATTCCTTTTTTAGAAGAACAACAATTTGAAAGTACATTGTTGGAGATTAAAACAAATTCTACAGATGCTGCTTCTTTTGGAAAACGTTTTTATAGATGGTTCAATGCTTTTCGGGTGATGAAGTTACTTCACTTTTTAAGAGATAAGCATTTTGAGAATGTTGGAGTAGGAGAAGCGGCTCGATGGTTGATAGGTGAATTGCAGGATCAAGAAGTTTCTGAACGAGCAGATGTTGTTGATATGTTGGTTTGGTTTCGGGAGTTGGATAAAGGGGAAGGAAATATTTAACAAATTTGTACTGCTATTCCGCCCCTACAGGGCTGGACAAGTATTCGGGAAATACTTGGGACTTTGCCCCAAGTTAATATGCTTGACCCACTTTGGGGATATTTACATCATTTCACATTTCACCAATTCATAATATTCATCCAAATGATCGATATCAATTTTAGCGGGAGGAAAATAAAAGGCGGCGAGGTCACTTATGTTTTGTTTGACAAGTGGTTTGGCACCTACATCGCCATCTAATTTTTTCATAGCGTCAAAATATTTTGAGGAGAAGAGCGTAGGTGGTCCATAATCATTTCCGTAGTAACTATGCACGATTCCTTTACCAGTTTTTACATGCAATTCATATAAGCGCTGGATGCAATTCGAATCAATCATTACTTGATCTGCTAACAAAATAATCGCAGCATCGTATTTGCCGTGTTGGGAAATTTCGGAAATTCCTTTCGCCAAAGAATTACCCATTCCTCTTTCCCAGTTTTCATTGTAAAAAGATTTTGCTTTCCTTGCGAATGGACGGATCTCACTTTCAATCTGATTTCTGTATGCACCATATACGATGAAGACATCACCGACTTTACTTTTGATTGCTTCTTCTGTAATATTAGAAATGAAAGTCCCGTTCTTGTAGGTAAGTAATTGTTTGGGTTGTCCGATGCGATTGGAAGCTCCAGCGGCTAGGATAAGTAATGCAATGTTGTTTCTCATAGAAATTTCGGAATTACCGTTCGCAAATATAGAAATTTATCGTAATATAAAAATTAAACGGAGGAGGGTTTAAATTAAATTAAGCAGAATAAATGGAGTAGCTACCTCATTTAAGGTAGATAACTTTATCAAAAAAAAGTGCATTTATGCGTGGCGTTAAATCGATAATGAATTTAACCAGTCACTTGCTTTAAGGAAATTACTTGTTTATTTTGAAGATTGTATTTTTCTCGAACAGCTTCTAATAAATTTTCTCGAACTAACATTATAAACACTTGATCTGGATTATCACTGGAAATGATGGATTTTACCAAAGCATCATGACCCTGATTATCAATTTCTAATTGACCCAATTCATCCAAAATGAAATATTTTAAACGATCGGATTGCATGTCTTTTTCCATCCAACTTTTTGCTGTTGAGAAGGCATTTTTTGCCAATAAAAAATTATTGACTTCATTGGTTTCACCAGGATAATCATTTCCAACTTCAAATTGCGCATAAGTTGCCGTAGAAAATTGTCTTAGTGTCAATTTTCTCAAAACACTTATACAAACAAATCCGCCGACGTCATTACGATGTTTGGACCAATGAACTAAGGAAGTTTTGACATTGGGAGCAGAGGAAGCATTGAGTAGATAGATCATTAAATTTGTTGCTGTTTTAGTGACCGTAAGATAGATGTTTGAATTAGGAAAATCGAAATTTCAAACCACGAATTTTTAAGTATAAAATCAATTTCAAAGGATAAACAATTTCTTAAGCTATAAACCATAAATGTTTTCTAAAAGAAATTATCTTTGGCGTTTCAAAAATGAAAACTTCTTTTGCAAAAAAATCGTTTCAACTGTACAAAACATAGATCTCATGAAAGGAAATTTCAATAAAATTATCAACGGTGAAAAGCCGGTACTCATCGATTTTCATGCACTTTGGTGTGGGCCGTGTAAGTCGCAATCCCCGATTATATCAGAAGTTGCAAAAAAAGCGAAGGGAAAAGCGAGAATCATCAAAATTGATATCGATAAAAATCAAGCAATTGCACAACGTTTCAAGGTAATGGGCGTCCCGACTTTGATGTTATTTAAAAATGGAGAAATAGTCTGGAGAGAATCTGGTGTCCAGTCGGCAGTGAAGTTGATGGGAGTGATTGAGGAGCATGTTGGCGGTTGACGGTAGAGCCGGTGGACGGTGGACGGATGACGGTGAACGATCGGACGCGAGGAGTACGTGCAGACATATATGTGTGACGTACTCCTCGCGACCAAATGTCATGGAAATAAGGATTTTCGACAGTTAAAATTTAGAGTAATTCAATTTTTATCAGAACAATATTAAATTAACCCCTTGTCATTCTGAGTATAGGCGTCGTACTCGTCCAGATTATGGAATCGAAGAATCAAGTGGTTGTTAGGATTTTAAATTTCAACTGTGTATTCGCTTAAGTGAGTGAGCAGCGGAGAAATCTGAGAACTCTGAACATGGATTTTAGTGTAAAACTCAGAATGAAAAGCGCATATTGTATAATTCAGAATAAATTATAACAATATAAAGCCTACTTCCATGACATGGTGAGCGGGGGCGCTAGGAATATGTGACACAAAAGTGTCTGTACCTGTTCCTCGCGTATCACCGGCCTCCGTCCTAAGCGCGTTTCAAATCCTTCTTCGATAATTCCCCCAACTCACTTCCAAGAAATTTTGCGATTTCAATCATACCTTGTTTCTGATCTTTGGATTTATTTTCTGCTCTTGAGTTGTAATTCGTATTAGTGTTAACATCATATACCCATTTGTTTCCGTGCCCATCTTCTACATATTCCAATGCGCCGACTCCGATATTATTTGCTTTCAAGAAGGTTGCATATTTTTCGAGTGCTGCATTTTTGTAGTCTTCCAGGATCACAAATTTATCAGAAGGTGATTTTTGGTCAGCAGGACAAAAGGCATCACTTACTTGGCAGGAATCGGAAGGACATAACTGAAAACCATTGGTTGCATCAATACTTACTGCGTATAGAAACCTATTTCCAACAAATTCCGCACGGACAATGCGACCATTGGCAGGTTTTACATATTCTTGAACCAACCAAATTCCATCCAATGATTCTCCAATGTCATTATTTTCAATTGATTGAATCAAGCTTTCTTTGCTGTAAAATAATTGGACGCCTGCTCCCTTTCCACCTCGGTTTGGTTTGAGGATAAATGGGAATTTATTTAATTGATCCACTGCTTTGGGAAGGGATTCAACATGGTTTGAAATGATTGTTTTTGGATGTGGAATGTCAAATTGCTGTAAGGAAACATATTGTTCAGATTTTCTTAATTCTAATTGTAAAGCTCTTCTTCCATTGATGACCGCGCGACCATGACGTTCAAGCCAAGCCAAGATATTGGCAGTCATTTCGGGTGCATATCGATGGTCTCTTGTATGTGCGGAAGCACTCATACGATTATAAAAGATCCCATCAGGTGGAGTTGTGGACAAATCGAGTGTGAGGTCATTGATAAACCATTCTTCATAAGGCAAATTGAGTTTTTCAAATCCTGCTCTTAATGGAATTACCCAATCATTGTTTTCGTGGATTACATAGATTTTTTTCATGTCAGACTAAATTTTTTGTTGTGATAATAAAGTTGTAAACAAAAAAAGAGCCTTCTCACATAAGCGAGAAGGCTCTTTTCCATATAGAAATATAATTACATTACATCAATACATACGCCGTTCTCTACTTAGTGAAGTACTAAGACAACAACAGCAACAACAAGCGTTATGTAAATTTATATTTTTCATTTATGGTTTCAATTTAAGTTGATTTTGGGAGAATTGCAAATAAGTAGAATAGGTATCCTGACTGTTAACCTACTTTTTAATTGTACGCGGTTATTCTTTTTGTTTAATACAAATAATACTCTATAATTGCGGATATCTATGAGAAAATTTTACTGATATCTGCGTTGGAAAGCCCTGTCTGCTTGGCGCAGTCAGGCAGGCTCGCCGTAACTAAGGCTATGTCTGCGTTTTCCGCCTTAATCTCAA